>DALYHN010000020.1:0-17809 GCA_031970875.1 Chitinophagaceae bacterium | reverse complement strand
GTTACTTCCCAGGGGATGGGCAATAAAACCAGTTTGGCTTCTTCTTCTGAAAAAGGTAGGCCGAAAATATTATTGTTCGGGTTACCGGCGGAGTTGGGGTTAAAATTCGATAGATCGGTCATAATCTGCTTGCTAAGCGCGCCGCAAATTAGTGGCTAATTCTCACACCAAAAAAGTATGTTCCGTTTCTGCACATTTTTTAAGGCGGTTGTGGAAGCTTTGGTTTTTAACAAGTAGATTCTTCAAACGAATGGCTCAACCAAGGGTTTTTGCTATACTTTTGCACGCAAACGGCTTTCTATGAAGAAGATGCATATTGTGATTCTGGTGTTGATTGCTATATCTATCACAGTATTAATTAGTTATACTGGAGATTTGACTACCTACGAAACAGTGGCTTCAGCCAAAAAGAAGGAAGGCAAATTTGTGAATTTGATTGCCAAGCTGGACAAATCTCAACCGATGGATTATGATCCCGTAAAGAACCCCAATTATCTCTCATTTACCGCAATTGATACCTTGGGCAATGCTGTGAAGGTTGTTTACCATAATACCAAGCCAACGGATATGGAGAAAAGTGAGCGTTTGGTGTTGAAAGGTCGTATGGACGGTGACCATTTTGAGTGTAAGGATATCCTCATGAAGTGTCCGAGCAAATACAAAGACGATATGCAAGCTGCCAGTAAAGAATTAGAGCAGGCAAGCACCACAAAATAATTTCCTCATCATCCCGGCATTGTTCGGGATGTATTGTTTATTCCCATGCAATATTTAGGCGAACATTTATTACCCGGACAAATAGGTCAGTTCTTTGCTGTTTTGTCTTTGGTGGCATCCATCGTAGCAACCATCGCATATTTCATAGCCAACAAAAAACAGTTAGGCCCAGATCGTCAGAATTGGATTCATATTGCACATGGTGCATTCTTTCTGGAATCAGTTTCCGTAATGGGCTTGTTTGTGGTGTTGTACTACATCATCTCTAATCACTTATTCGAGTATAAATATGCTTGGCAGCACAGCGATCGCAGTCTGCAGATTGAATACTTGTTGAGTTGTTTCTGGGAAGGTCAGGAGGGCAGCTTCATGCTCTGGAGTTTCTGGCATTGTGTATTGGGATGGATACTAATCTGGAAGTCGAAGCAATGGGAAGCTGGTGTGATGACAGTAGTGAGCTTTGCACAGTTCACCATTGCTACCATGATCATTGGTATTTATTTCTTTGGCGTGAAAGTGGGCAGCAGTCCATTTGTGTTGTTGCGCAATGAAATGGAAGCCCCGATCTTCAGCATGCCTGATTATCTATCTAAGATCAAAGACGGTAATGGCTTGAATGCTTTATTACAGAACTATTGGATGGTGATTCACCCGCCGGTATTGTTCTTGGGTTTTGCCTCTACGATTGTGCCTTTTGCATACGCGATGGCAGGTTTATACAACAAAGACCATGGTTGGATTAAACCAGCTTTGCCTTGGGCATCCTTTACTGGTGCAATTCTTGGTACAGGTATCATGATGGGTGCTGCATGGGCTTACGAGAGTTTGTCTTTTGGAGGTTACTGGGCATGGGATCCTGTTGAGAATGCTTCGTTGGTGCCTTGGTTGACCTTGATAGCAGGTTTACATACCAACCTCATATATAAGAGTACCGGTTATTCATTGAGAAGTACCTACTTCTTCTACATTATCACTTTTATCCTGATTCTGTATTCTACCTTCTTAACAAGAAGCGGTGTGTTGGGCGATACTTCTGTGCATGCGTTCACAGATTTAGGCATGAACACACAGTTGTTGTTGTTTGTATTGGTGTTCTTATTCCCTGCGATTGGTTTGTTTGCTGCGCGATACAAATCCATCCCAGCAATCGTAAAAGAAGAGAATACGTATAGTCGTGAATTCTGGATGTTTATTGGTGCGTTGGTATTCTTTCTAGCCGGTGTGGTGATCATTGCGAAAACCTCAACCCCTGTATTCAACAAAGTGTTTGGTACCCAGATTGCACCTCCTGAAGATCCTGAGTTTGCGCACAACCAGATTCAGGTATGGGTAGCGATTGTGGTAGGATTGCTGACAGCGGTTACACAATATTTCAAATACAAAGACACACCGAAAGATCAATTCGGTAAGAAAATCTGGTTGCCTACATTGATTGCTGTGGCCATTAGTCTTGCGATTAGTTTGTTTGGTGGCGTTCGTTATGATAAGCAAGGCCCTGGATTTTTGTTTGCTATCCATCTCGCCATTTTTGCAGCAGTGTATGCGGTAGTGGCTAATGCCAGCTATGTGTGGTTGGGATTGAAGGGCAAAGTAAAAGCTGCCGGTGCTTCTGTTGCACACGTTGGTTTTGGTTTGGTCTTAGTGGGTATCCTGATTTCTTCCAGCAAGAAAACTGTATTGAGTTGGAATACCACGGGTTTGGCTGTGTTCAAGAAAGACAAGCGTGAAGATCCTGCGGAAAATATCACCCTTTTCAAAGGAGTGGAAACTGATATGGGTAAGTACATGGTGACTTACCAAAGAGACACGTTGAACCCTCGCGATCGTAAACAATATTTTGAAATTGATTTCAAAGCAAAAGACAGTAGCGAGTCGTTCAAGTTATATCCTGATTTGATTAAGAACAATCAGGGTGAAGGCTTCTCTGCCAACCCTGATGCAAGACATTACTGGCATAAGGATATATTCGTCTATATCTCTTATTTAACTCGTAACGAGGGAACAGATACAACCACTTATCGTAACAGAGCTGTGCACAAAGGCGATACCGTTTTCTATAGCAATGGTATGTTGGTGCTGAATGATGTAAAAGTGAATCCAGCAGAAGAGAAGGGCAAAAAATACAGTGCAGATGAAAATGCCCTGTTCCTAGATATGACCATCTACTCCAAAACAGGTAAGCAATACAAAGCCACTCCAGGTCTGGCCATCAAGGGTACGCAGGTGCGCGATTTACCAGATACGGTGGTGGCAGAAAGTATGGCTTTGCGCTTCAATAAAGTCTTGGATCAGGAGAAGGGTGAGTTAGAGATTGGCATCAAAGAAAGCTCCGCAATAACAGACTTGATCACATTGAAAGTATATGAGTTCCCCATGATCAATATACTCTGGTTGGGTATTCTGGTGATGGTAGTGGGCTTTGTGATGTCTATCGTGCAGCGGGTACGTAAATCTGTTAAAGCCGTCTGATTTTTGCTTTTCAATAAGGTTACCTTTTGGGTGAAGGCAGCATTAATCTGCAGAACAATGTCTAATTTTAAGCAGATGCGCTTGTCGGTCAAACATATCATCCTAACCATGCTATTACTGGGTGCTGCTTTTTTTAAAGAAGCAGAAGCTCAGGAGTTCATCCCGCAGCGAGATACCGTTTATGCATACATCAATGCAGAAGGTGATACGGTACCGCAGTATGTTTTACCGGAAGTAACAGTCTATACCAAACTCACGCCTGCACAAAGAAAGTATTGGGCTGAGTGGACAAGGTTACGCAATGCAGTCTATGTTACTTATCCTTACGCCAAAGCTGCTAGCCGTATCATGAATGAGATCAATGTAAAACTGGCTGGTGTTACAGATAAGGCAGAGCGCAGAAGAATCATTCGTGCCAGAGAAAAGGAATTGAAGAAAGAGTTTACAGACAAGCTTACAAGTCTTTCTGTTTATCAGGGTAAAGTGTTGATGAAATTGATCTATCGCGAAACTGGTGCGCATTGCTTTGAAATCATCAAAGAATACAAAGGCTCTTTTACCGCCTCATTTTGGCAGGGTGTTGCATTCCTCTTTGGTAGCAGCCTGAAGCAAGTGTATGATCGGGAAGGGGCAGAGAAGCCCATGGAGATGATTGTAAGAGATGTAGAGCGGTTATATGGCTATCGCGGCTAGTCAATCAATTCATCCAGCAGACTGCAGAATAATTTTCTAGGAATCATACGTGCACCAAGACTTTCTAAATGACTGGTGTATACTTGGCAGTCGATCAATGCAATTCCTTCCAACTTAAGTTGCTCCACATATTGAATGAAAGCAAACTTGCTGGCGTTGCTGGCAAGACTGAACATACTTTCACCGAAAAATACTTTTCCCATTCTGATACCGTATAAGCCACCTACCAGCTGCCCGTCCTGCCAAGCTTCTGCCGAATGGGCGATACCAAGGATATGTAGTTTGTTATAAGCAGTTTCCACTTCGGGTGTAATCCAAGTGCCGTCTTGTCCCATCCTGGGTGTGGCTTTACAGTGTCGAATGACTTGTGCAAAAGCCGTATTGGTTTTGAAAGTGAAGGTCTTTCTTTTGATTACCTGCTGCATGCTTTTGCTGATATACAGTTCATCCGGATAGAGTACAAAGCGGGGATCGGGGCACCACCAGAGGGGCATTTCATCTTCAAACCAAGGGAATATACCTTTTCGGTAGGCTTTGATGAGTCGCTCAGACTCCAGATCGCCGCCCATGGCCAGTAGACCATCTTCTAATGCATCTTCCACCGGTGGAAACCAGTGCGATTCACCTAATGCATACAATGGCATGGAGATAGTTTAGGAAACCAGTTCTTCAATAGTTGCACCGATACCTCGGTCGGTAATAGCCTCGCACATGGGCTTGAGGGTTTCATAATTGCCTACTTTAACGGCGTATTTGCCACGGAAATGAATGATCATCGCACATTGCTCGGCCTGTTCGGTGCTATGGCTGCAAACTTCAATCAGGGTTTCAATGACCCATTCAAAGGTGTTTACTTCGTCATTCCATACAATCAACTGCCAAGCATCGCTGTCTTTGGTCAGAATATCCGTATCCTGAGACTCCCAGGGTTTGGTTTCGTTAAATGGTTGATTGAATGACATGGCGCAAAATTAAGGGTGCTATATGATTAACGGCCGATTTGTGTAATGCAATACGTGGCCAACCTTAAATTTTAAGCTGATTGTGGAAAAAAGAAACCCTCCGAGTGATCGGAGGGTTGTCTGTGGGAGCACACGGGTTCGAACCGCGGACCCTCTGCTTGTAAGGCAGATGCTCTAAACCAGCTGAGCTATGCTCCCTTTTTTGTTGGGAGTGCAAAAATAGGGGCTGAATCCTATTGACCAAAAATTTTTTTGATTTTTCTACGCTTATAGCGCAAGTATTGCACGAATGCTTGATTTATCTAGTCTGTGCAGCTATGCGGATATGGTTAAATAGCAATCGGCCATCCCGCTTGATATTAAAATTATAAATCACATTGTTTTCATCGCCGCGTACATCATTGCCATAACCATCTTTCATTTGCCTTCTGTAGAACAGGTTTAACGACAGGCGGCCTACTTCCTTATCATAAAAAACATCCATACTGTAATTGGTGATGCTGTCTTCCGCATTAGCGCGAGATGAAGCACTACCTTTCTTGAATAGGGTATCGGTATTTATTTTCAGTAGGCTGATGACAAATGCTTTTGGAAAAATTTTCCGGTAATACAAGGTCAGATCGGCTTCTGTAAATGGAATGATTTTCTGGCTATTGATTTTTCTGAACTGCTGTTCTTGTTCATTGAGCACCATATACCAGATATCGTTATTGGTGTTCATTACCGGAAATTGCATGAAGGATTTGGTCGCTCTAATATTGCCTTGGTACACAGCATTGCGGAAATTGGTAAACTCCTGCTTGAGCGTGGTCATCTCAGCGTCTTGCTTTTCCTCAAGCGGATCATTATTGGCAGGAAGATTACAAGCAACAACACAGCAAAGCAAAGTTGCTGTCAACACCATCACCATGTATTCCTTCGCTTGATTCATTAGTTGAGTTGTACTGCAGGAAGCCTGAATTGCTGACTGTCGTACACAAACAACTCGTCAATCTCATAGGTCCAATATTTATACAAAGGCGATTTGGCTAAATAGCCGTCTACTTCCGCTTTATCTTTTGCGTTCATTGTAATCCAACTTGTTTGGGTTTCCATACTCACAGCATAATAATCAATCACACCCTTATTGATTAAGTAGTTGATATAGGTACGATGCGGCGGTACAAAGGACATAAATTCCTCGTCCATACTGAATCGGATGATGGCCTGAAATTTCTTCATAGCGCTTTTTCTTTTAGGGTACAAGTATCGTGCTACAGATCTTTCTTATGGCAAACTGACAAAGCTTATCCAACAAAGTCAGTGAATCATTATTTTGCCTGATAAACTTACATGATGCGCACCATATTACTGCTATTGATTTCAAACATCTTTATGACTTTTGCTTGGTATGCCCACTTAAAGGATAAGGGACTGCCATTATGGAAAGCAATTCTCATTAGTTGGGGGATTGCTTTTTTTGAGTATTGTGTGATGGTGCCGGCAAACAGAATCGGGTATCAGGGCGGTTGGGGTGCTTTTCAACTCAAGATGGCACAGGAAGTGATTACCTTATTGGTTTTCACGGTATTCGCAGTTTATTACCTGAAAGAACCGTTTCAGACAAAATACCTGATCAGTTTTCTTTTCTTGATTGGTGCTGTCTACTTCGCCTTTAAAAAATAAAGTAGGGAGCCTGCTCAGACTCCCTAAACCCTGCTGCAAAAAAAGTAGAAACGATTTTTCAGCATTGAGACGCCTTTTTTTACAGCGGGTTTAATCAGTTATTAAAATTTTAATGAACGGATTTTGTGGATGATCGCATCTCCAAAAACACAGAGTCCGCTATTGAATACCACCAGTGCTGCGGTGCCATAACAGAACCAAGGTGCACCACTGGCTTTTATAGAACCGGCGTCAATTGCCATACTCAATCCGGCACCTACTAAGATCAATCCGAGCGGGGCTTGTATCAGCCATCTTGTTTTAGCGTTCATATTATTGTTGATTGATTACTGTCAATTGGTTATTGTTGATTGGGTTTACCAGACAAGTTTCGCAATTCTGCCATCGCCGCCGGCCAGATAGATGGTTTGGCCTTTGGCCGATTTTTTGGCTACATGAAAACTAGTTTTGCTAATAAAGTGCCAATCTTTACCAGCGTTTTCTGAAACATCAACACCTGAAGTGCCACAAACCAACCATTGTTTTTTGTTTAGCATTACCACGCTGCTTTTATAACCACGTGGTGCTGTATTTGGTTGCTTGAATGCATTGGGTGCATCTGTTGTGAAGAGCAGCAGGTTACCCGTGCTGATGCTGTCTGCAGCGAAATCGCCACCCACAATCACCCCTTGCTTACCCGAGATGGCTAATGCATTGGCGCCTGTAGAGTTTTTATCGCGCAGCATGGGTAATGCAAAACATTGGTTATGGATGAATAGTCTGGATTGTGTACCACCACTGATATAAGCGAATTTGGGCGAGCTTGATGATCCATACCATTGAATATTGCTGCCACTGCTGGCAAAAAACGCTTCCCCGTTTTGCATCACTGCACAATTGTTTTCAGGGATGATTTTTTGCCAACTGCGTCCGCCATTGGTACTCATTGCTAGATATACTGAATCCTGAATTGGATCACCAATAACAACACCATAGGATCCCTGGAAATCCATCGCATCTAAAAACATCCCCTTGGTGGTATCTTCAAAAACCTTTGTCCAGGTTTTACCGGCATCTTCTGTGCGCAGCATCACCGCAGGTTCAGCAATGCCCATGATGATGGCCGTATTGCTATCGAATGCATGGATATCCCGGAAATCCCTTTGTGCATAGCCAGACACTTGCCTCCAAGCAATGGTTTTACCTCCATCTGTGCTACGAGCCACCATGCCTTTACTGCCACTGGCCCAGAACACTTGATCGTTCACCACGGATAATCCCCGCAGGGAAACCTTATTGCCACTGTGTAGTAGCTGAATTTCTTGTGCGTTGAGTTGTGACACAATGAAAATCAATACCAATAAGAATTCTTTTTTCCATTTCATGGGTAGGCGTCAAATTTGCAGCTTCAAATTACGTAAACATGAGTCAGATACCATATTGGATGAGCAGAACGGAATTGTTGTTGGGCGAAGAAACAATATCGCGCCTGCTGGACAAACATGTGCTCGTGGTGGGATTGGGTGGTGTAGGCGGTATCTGTGCCGAAATGATTGCCCGTTCCGGTGTTGGTAAGATGACTATCGTGGATGCAGATACGGTGGATCTTAGCAATTGTAACCGACAAATTCCTGCTTTGCATTCAACTGCTGGCAAGGGTAAGGCAGAAGTGATGGCAGAACGTTTGCGCGATATCAATCCTCAGTTGGATTTGCAGGTTTTGCCCATTTACCTGAAAGATGAACTGACTTATGAAGTGCTTGATAAACACCAATTTGATTATGCAGTGGATTGCATTGATACTTTATCGCCTAAAGTGTTTTTCATCAAAGCTTGTATTGATCGAAAAATTCCAATTGTAAGTTCCTTAGGTGCTGGTGGTAAAGTTGATCCCTCCCAAGTAGTGATAACAGATATCTCTAAAACACATCAATGCAATTTGGCGCGTTACGTGCGTAAGTACTTGCACAAGTTTGATATCTATAAAGGATTGACTGTCGTATTTTCTCCAGAGCAAGTTGATCAAAGCCGAATTATTGAAACGGAAAAAGCTTATCCAAAAAAATCCATCATTGGCACGATTAGTTATATGCCAGCGATCTTCGGTTGCTTTGCTGCGAGTGTGGTGATTCGTGATTTATACAAGGAAGCTAATACAGTAGCCAAGGCTTAACACGAGACGACCATTCTTGTGCAACAGTACATTGCGTTTGTATTTGTTGCATGAAATCATCAAATGGTAAGTCAAATAATTCGGTGGCATTGGGTATGCCCAGCAATCTGTCCAAATGCCCGCCACCACTGGGGTTCACGGCTGTGGGATAGTTTGCCCATGCAAATTCCGAATGATGGTCTTTGATGCTTTTGATTAGCCAAAGTCCGAATTGTACCGGTAAAAAATGAAGTATGTCTTTTACTTCAAACATTAGCCCTACACAAATATCGCCTGAATATTTATTTGTGCTGGATTTGAATTGTATCTCACTGCAATTGATCTGTGGATAGTTTTTAGCAATACTCTCTTTTAGCCAAGCAATATCCAACCAGGGTGCAGCAACTGCATGAAAGGAATTATTCGTAGCACGACCTTCATGCAGGTTGGTTGCTTCTAAGAAACAAGTACCAGGATAAAACAGCATGGCTTGATAATCTTGAATTGCTGGTGAAGTAGGTATGAATGTCCAACCTGTGGATGGCTGATGCATTTCTCTGCTCCACTGTGTGCAACCGATGACATCCAATACCAGGTGTAATTGTTTCTCTGCATTGAAATAGCGCGCTAACTCACCCATCGTGCAACTGTGTCGCACAGGCATGCTCCATCTACCAATGAATGAACTGCAATGTGTTTCATCCAACATGGGGCCTTCGACTAAATGAAGATCACCTGAAATAGGATTGGGCCTATCCAACACCACCAATGTTTTGTGCGCTTTGGCGCAAGCTTCCATGCAATGGGTGAGTGTCCACAAATAGGTGTAAAATCTGGCACCTGTATCGGGAATATCGAATAGTAAAACATCAATAGCGGCAAGGTCTTTTGCATCAGGTGCGAGCTTGTCGCCGTATAAACTAATTACGGGTAAGCCAGTTAAATTGTCTTTACCATCAATCATGGCTTCGCCATCGGCGCCTTGCACATCAAGTCCGTGTTCAGGAGAAAACAAAACCGTAAGATGAAAATCTTGATCTAGTAAAGCTTTTCTAACAGGTTCGCCATTGCTTGTAAGTGCAGCATGGTTGGTCACAAGGCCTATTCGAGCCCGCTTCCAGGAAGGTTGTAATTGAAGCAGGTTATCGATACCGGATTGTACCATCCTTACAAGTTACACTGCATTGTTGATGCATCAAAGCCCATTTCCACTTTTAAGGATTCCATCACATTAAAAATGATGGGGCAGCGGTCGTAGTGCATAAATATGGTGAAGAGTCGCTTGTTCACTTCAGGTAAGTGTAATGCGGGAAACTCTCTGCATCCCGCGAAGCGGTGCTCATAAATACTGCAGGCGTTGTTCTCCAGAAAATGACAGGGAATGGCATTCATGATCATGAGTGGGCCGTCCTCGCTTTTCTCTACAAAGCGTGTATCAAAATCGGCACTGCTCATGCCCAGGTGCGCAGCGGCAGCATCGGCTTCAGGGCGGGTGATGTTTACCATCAGGCTTTTACAGCAATTGCCACAGTCGGTACAACTGATTTTCGGACTGATTTCAGTCTCCAGTCGGCTTACCGTTTTGTCGATGGCTTCGCCTGCATGATTGGTCAAAAAGGTTTTGAACAGGTCATTTTCCCGGATTTTTTCTGTGGCCAGCTGGGCCATCCTGCCGAGATTGGTTTCAGGTTGTGATAAGTAGTTGATAATCAAATGTAGATAAATATTTTGTTTATCCACATTTGTGCAAGGTTTGTAGAAAAGAAAAATTGCACCGGCAGGGTATAAAATTAACTTTTGCGGGTTGTGAAATCAAGACTATGGCAGAGAATAAACAGGCTGTGAATTATACGGAAGACGATATCAGGAGTCTCGACTGGAAAGAGCATATCCGCTTAAGACCGGGTATGTATATCGGTAAGCTGGGTGATGGTTCAGCTCAGGATGATGGGATCTATGTGTTACTGAAAGAAGTGACTGATAACTGTATCGATGAGCACATGATGGGTTACGGTAAGCAGATTGATATCACCATTGATCAGAAGACGGTAACGATTCGTGATTATGGTCGCGGTATTCCCTTGGGTAAAGTGGTGGATGTAGTGAGTAAGATTAACACAGGTGCCAAATACGACAGCAAAGCTTTCCAGAAAAGTGTGGGTTTGAATGGTGTGGGTACGAAAGCGGTGAACGCATTGAGTAACTATTTCAAGGTGACTGCTTATCGCGATGGCAAAGAAAAGACAGCAGAGTTTGAACGTGGCGTATTGAAAGTAGAGCATAAGGAAGCAAAGACAACTGAGCCCAATGGTACCTTGGTTACCTTCATTCCGGATGATACGGTATTCCGCAACTTCAATTTCCGCATGGGTTATATTGAGGAACAAGCTTGGAACTATTGCTACCTCAATGCGGGATTGATCATTAACCTGAATGGTAAAAAGTTTGTCAGCAAAAACGGTTTGCTCGATTTGTTGCAGCGTAAGACCAACGAAGATGAGCTGCGTTATCCCATTATTCACTTGAAGGGAGAAGACATTGAAGTGGCGATCAGCCATAACAATGAATACGGAGAAGACATTTTCTCTTTTGTCAACGGACAGTATACCACGCAGGGTGGTACACACCAGCAGGCTTTTCGTGAAGCCTATGTAAAAGTGATTCGCGATTTCTTTAAGAAAGATTACGATACATCAGATATCCGTACCAGTATTGTTGCGGCCGTTGCGGTACGTGTGCAGGAGCCTGTGTTTGAAAGTCAGACCAAAACCAAGCTGGGTTCTCAGAACGTGTATGAGAACGGTCCGAGCATGAAGAATTTTGTGCTGGATTTTCTGGCCAAGGAATTAGATAACTATTTGCACCGCAATCCGGCTGTTGCTGATGCCTTGAAAAAGCGCATTGAGCAGAACGAGCGTGAGCGAAAAGAGTTGGCTGGTATTAAGAAGTTGGCGAATGAGCGTGCCAAGAAAGCCAACCTACACAATAAGAAGCTGCGCGATTGTAAAGTGCATATGAATGATGATTTGCCTGCAAAAAATAAAGAGGCTTTCATCGCTTTACAAAACCAAAGCACCATTTTCATCACCGAGGGTGATAGTGCCAGTGGTTCCATCACCAAAGCGCGTAGCGTGGAAACGCAGGCAGTATTTAGTTTGCGTGGTAAGCCGTTGAACGCATTCGGACTTACCAAGAAAGTGGTGTACGAGAATGAAGAGTTCAACTTGTTGCAACATGCGCTGAATATTGAAGATGGTTTGGAAGGGCTGCGCTATAATAACATCGTCATTGCAACTGATGCTGATGTGGATGGAATGCACATTCGTTTGTTGTTAATGACCTTCTTCCTGCAATTTTTCCCTGATCTGGTGAAGAAAGGTCACGTGTATATTCTGGAAACACCGCTGTTCCGTGTACGCAATAAGCAGGAAACGATTTATTGTTATGACGAAACAGAAAAGCAGGCTGCTGTAAAGAAACTGGGCAATAAGCCAGAGATCACCCGATTCAAAGGTTTGGGTGAGATTTCTCCGAATGAGTTTGAACGGTTTATCGGACAGGATATGCGCTTGCAGCCGGTATTGTTAGAGCAGGGCGATCATATTCAGCAATTGCTAGAATATTATATGGGCAAGAATACGCCGCAGCGACAAGATTTTATTATCGATAATCTTCGGGTTGAGCTTGATTTGATAGAAGAAGTTGGTGGGAGTTAATGATTAATAATTAAGAATTAAAAATTAAGAATTAGGATCGAAGTAAAGTTTATGGTATGAAGCAGGAGAATGTGATACTGGAAAAGAGCTTTGCGTTTTCTGTATCCATAGTCAAGTTACATAAGTTGCTGAGAGCGGAAAGGGTTGAAAGAGAAATCTGTTCTCAGCTGTTGAAGAGTGGCACTTCGATTGGCGCCAATGTGGAGGAAGCGATTGGAGGCTCTTCAAGAAAAGATTTTATTCATAAGCTAGAGATAGCTTATCGTGAAGCAAGGGAGACTAAATATTGGTTAAGACTAATACATACAACAGAGGATTCAATGAGACCGATGTTACAGGAAACTTTAGAAAGATGTGATCAACTGATCAAAATTCTGACAGCAATCCTGAATACATCCAAATCATCGTCCGTAAGTACTTAGTCGAACCTAAATTATTAATTGTTAATTATTAATTCTTAATTAAGATATGATTCATATCGTTTTCGAAACAGCGAACATCGCTTCACTGCAAGCTGCAATTGAACTCGACGAAAGCTTACAAGGCGAGATACTGGAAATCAAAGATGATTATGCCGTTGGTCCGCTCGGAGATATTTATGGTTCGGAAGGTTATCAAGCGCGCCGCGATTGGTGGAAACAGGTGTTGGAGTTTTCTCCTTATGTGGAGCAATTGGATATTGTAGATGATAAGCTGACTGTACACAATCTCTTGAAGACATTGGATGAACAGTCTGAAGAAATTGTGTGGGTTTGGATGGGACAAAACCAGCATGATGTGTGCGGATATTTTTGGCTGATGAGTCAGCTCAAAGAATACCAGGGGCGTGTATTTGTGCTGTATATGAATAACCTGCCTTTCATCAATGAGAAGGGAAATATTTTCTATCCATCTCACTTGCATGAAATACAGCCCAAAGAATTTCTGAAAGCGAAGAAATTGGCTAGGCCCATTACACCAAGTGAGTTTGAAGTAGATCCGGATGAGTGGAAGAAGTTATGCGGTGAGTCGGCCATGGTGCGCATACTCGAAGGCGGAAAAAAGATCGTGAGCAAAGAAGCTAATTTCTACGATAAGGAATTACTGAGTGCCATCACAGGTGAAGCACAAAAGCTAGGTCGTTATCTCCAGCATGTGTTGGGTAAGATGAAAATTAAAACCGGAGATGCATTTTTGGTGTGGCGTTTACGAGAATTGGCTGCACAAGGAAACATTGAATTAAGTGGTGATTGGAACAAAGGTTGGAAGGAAATTCAATTAAAAACAGCAAGTGCGCCAGCCGCAACACCAAGTGCTGAATGAGACCATTGATTGACCATATTCATCATGTTGCCATTATTGCCGGTGATTATAACCGCAGTAAGGATTTCTACACGCGCATACTTGGCTTTGAAGTATTGCAAGAAGTATGGCGTGCAGAAAGACAATCTTGGAAACTGGATTTATTGGTGAATGGTCAATATCAGATTGAGCTCTTTTCTTTTCCGGATTGCAGGGAGCGCGCTTCTTATCCGGAAGCAAAGGGCTTACGCCATCTGGCATTTGCAGTGAAGGATGTAGATGCATGGCATAAATGGTTAAATGAACAAGGTGTTGCAGTGGAAGCGATACGTGTTGACGATTACACGAATAAGCGTTTCTTTTTTTTCAATGACCCCGATGGACAACCATTGGAAATCTATGCAAGCTGAGTATGGTGACTGTTGAACCATTGGTATTGATTGGATCGGATGAAAGAGGTGCGACTTTTGTATTCGACAATGATAGAACCGGACAATTCATAGTGGTGCATCGGAAGAAAGGTAGTGTAAGCGGCAGGCAGTTTCATAAAGGAAGAACGGCACATAAAAATCCGGAGAAACTGCTGATTATGCAGGGTGTGGCGCGGTTGAATTGGCGTGATGCTCGTTCCGATGCAAACGGTACTGTCATGATAGAAGGTCCGGCTATGGCAAAAGTACCAGCTTATGTCTGGCATGAATTGGTGGCGGAAACAGATTTTGTGATGTTGGAATTAAACGCATTGGCAGACGGACAAGGAGATACATTTTCTTGGGAAGAAAGATAAAAGAACTAAGTAATGGCGAAGCAAGAGAACACAGTGTACAAAAATGATTCAGGCGTACAGGGACAGTTTAAGAGCTGGTTTCTGGATTATGCTTCTTATGTGATATTGGAACGTGCGGTACCCGCTGTTGAAGATGGTTTGAAACCAGTACAGCGTCGTATCCTGCACTCGATGAAAGAAATGGATGATGGTCGCTACAACAAAGTGGCAAACATCATCGGGCAAAGCATGCAGTACCACCCACATGGTGATGCTTCTATTGGGGAAGCATTGGTGAATATGGGTCAGAAGGATTTACTGATTGATACACAGGGTAACTGGGGCGACGTACGTACAGGCGATGATGCAGCCGCAGCTCGTTATATTGAAGCACGTCTCAGCAAGTTTGCTTTGGAAGTAGCTTTCAATGCCAAGACAACCAATTGGCAATTGAGTTATGACGGTCGCAAGCAAGAGCCGGTAACCTTGCCGATGAAATTCCCCTTGCTCTTGGCACAGGGTGCTGATGGTATTGCTGTTGGTTTGTCGACCAAAATCTTACCACACAATTTCTGCGAGCTGATTGATGCTTCCATTAAATACCTCAAGGGTAAGAAGTTTGAACTCTATCCAGATTTCCAGACGGGCGGTATGATTGATGTGAGCAACTACAATGATGGCCGACGTGGCGGTAAAGTACGTGTGCGCTCCATCATTGAAGAACAGGATAAGAAAACACTGGTGATTCGCTCTGTACCTTATGGTGTTACAACCACTTCTTTGATGGAGTCGATTGTGAAAGCCAATGATCAGGGTAAGATTAAGATCAAGAAAGTAACTGATGCTACAGCTAAGGATGTTGAGATTACAGTAGAACTGGCAGCCGGTATATCACCAGATATTACGATTGATGCATTGTATGCATTTACAGATTGTGAGGTAAGCATCTCACCAAATGCTTGTGTGATTGTAGATCAGAAGCCACAGTTCATCGGTGCATCTGATTTGTTGCGTTTGTCGGTTGATAAGACGAAGGAGTTGTTGCAACTGGAATTGCAAATCAAGCTGAGCGAACTGGAAAGCAAATGGCATTATACTTCGCTGGAAAAAATCTTCTTCGAAGAGAAGATTTATAAAGAGCTGGAGAAAAAGCATGAGACTTGGGAGAAAGTGTTAGAAGCGATTGATAAAGATTTCCAACCTTTCCGCAAACAGTTAAAGAAAGACATTACCAGAGAAGATATTCTGAAGCTGACAGAAAAGCCTGTTCGGCGTATTTACAAATTAGATATCGATGACTTGATCAATCAGATCAAAGGCATTGAAGCAGATATCAAGCAGGTAAAGTATGATTTGGAGCACCTTACTGAGTTTGCCATCGCTTACTTCGAGAATTTGCTACAGAAATATGGCAAGGGCAGAGAGCGTAAAACAGAAATCAGGCCTTTTGATACCATCAAGGTACAGCAGGTGGCTATTGCCAATGCCAAACTGTACATGAACCGTGAAGAAGGTTTTGTAGGCACCAGTTTGAAGAAGGATGAGTTTGTCTGTGATTGTTCTGATCTGGATGATATTATCGTCTTTACCAAGCGTGGTATTATGAAAGTGGTGAAAGTGGGCGACAAGACCTTTATTGGTAAAGACATCATCTATGCCGCAATCTTCAAAAAGAATGATGAACGCACTACCTACAACATGATTTATGTAGATGGCGCCACAGGTGTGAGCTATGGTAAGCGTTTCAATGTAACAGGTGTTACCAGAGATAAAGAGTATGATCTTACCAAAGGTTCTGATAAGAGCAAAGTGCACTATTTCACAGCCAATCCAAATGGTGAAGCAGAAGTAGTGAAAATTCTACTTAGCCCGAATTGTTCTGCACGTAATAAGGACTTAGAGTTTTACTTTGAAGAGCTGGATATCAAGAATCGAGGCAGTATGGGTAACCAGGTTACCAAGTATCCCATTAAGAGTGTGAAGCTGAAAGAAGCAGGTAGAAGTACCCTGGCTGGTATCAAGCTTTGGTTTGATGATCAATTTGGTAGACTTAACAAAGAAGAAAAGGGCCAATACCTGGGTATGTTTGATGGTGATGAAAGACTCTTGGTTATTTATAATGACGGCAATTACGAAATCACTGATACAGAATTAACGCAGCGCTTTGATGCGGATAAGATATTGTTGATTGAGAAGTTCAATCCTGAGAAGATTGTTACTGCAGTGTATCTAGAAAAGGATAAGCTACAGTACAATGTGAAGCGATTCAAAATTGAAACCACCACCTTGCGCAACAAATTCCTCTTTGTAAAAGAAGGAGAGGGCAATGTGCTCGAAGCTGTTACTACTGATAAGGAACCGATTTTAGCCGTTCAGACCGGACGTGGATCACAGGTACGTAGTGCCAAATTCAAGCTGGCCAAAATGGTGGAAGTGATGGGTTGGAAAGCCGTAGGTGCTAAGCTGATGGACTACAGCAAATCAGTGGAGATGCAGTGGGAGCACAAGTCAGAAAAGGATCAATTACAGGGCGACTTATTCGGTTAAGGTCTATCGCCACGCTTCCGCTTAAAACGAATCGTGGCGGTATTTTCCATATCACTGGTCAGGTTTAACTCATAGCGCGATAAACCATCACGGATAATGATGGAAGCAGTGTTGGGTGGAATTCTGCCTGTATTCTCTGCATACATGCTTAACTCAGTATACTCGCTTGTAGTATCAACAGGAATATAAACACGAAATGCTTTGTGGGTAAGCATCGTGGGCCCCTTAATCATTTTATTGTTCAGGAAAACCGATACTGAATCATAGTCTACTTCGCCATTGTCATAAAACTCCAGACTAATAATTTTACTGTTTACCTCCAGTTCAGTAACCAATCTTTTTTTCCTTGCTTCAAATTCTCTCCTGCGTAATTCATCTTCACTAATAGTCATGGCGGCCACAACTTCTTTCTCAGTGGGCAAAGGCTCTATAGCATCATAGTCTACTTTAGCGGAAAGAATGGTGTCGTTTGATTTTTTAAGAATAAAAGAGATATTGGGACAGGAGTATTTAAAAGTTTCAGTACTTCTTAGTTTACCCACCAGCAAGGAGTCTTTTGAAGTTACCACCAAAGAAAAATCGCCAGTCATGGGACAATCTACCGACTGGCGAGTGCTTTTAGAACCATAATAGATAATGGGAATCTGATTGAATTTTACACTCATCTTCTTTTTATCAAAGACACCGCGTATGGGTTCAATCAATAAACTATCCCTGAAATAATATTGAATTTGTCCGTAAAACTGCACCCCCTTTTGCCGAATCACAATTTCAGACAAATAGGCATCGTGGTTGCCGGGTATTTGGAGTTTACCACTGCCAAACCAATGGCCGGAGATGTTCTGGGCTTGGGTCTGTCCTA
>DALYHN010000019.1:0-19639 GCA_031970875.1 Chitinophagaceae bacterium | reverse complement strand
GATTGAATTTCTTCAATACTCCAGTTATTACGAATATCAGCAGACATAATCTTTGTGTTTGATGGAACAAATATAGGTGAGCTTATTCCTCGCTACCACCTTTGTGCGCGAAATATCTGCGCCATTTATCAATAACGCCCTGCATGTCCTCTGGCAACGGTGCTTCAAAATGCATGGGTTCTTTGGTGCGAGGATGGATAAAGCCTAATGTTCTGGCATGTAAAGCGCATCTGGGACAAATCGCAAAGCAATTATCAACGAACTGTTTGTATTTGGTATAAACAGTGCCTTTTAAGATGCGGTCGCCACCATATTCCCAATCGTTAAATAAAGTGTGGCCAATATGTTTCATGTGCACACGAATCTGGTGGGTACGGCCTGTTTCTAAGACACATTCTACCAAACTCACGTAATGGAATCTTTCAATAACGGAGTAATGAGTAATGGCATGCTTACCCGTTTCACCTTCCGGATAAGCCGCAAACATTTTTCTGAACTGGTGATGCCGTGCGATATGTGCATTGATGGTACCCTGATCTTCTTCTACATTGCCCCAAACCAGTGCCACATATTTTCGGTTCACGGTATGGTTGAAAAACTGTTTGGCTAAGTGAGCTGCAGCATCAGCAGTTTTCGCAAGTACAATCAATCCCGTGGTATTCTTATCAATTCTGTGCACCAAGCCATAACGTGGTAGGGATTCTTCATCTAAGTTCGGATTCTGTTGCAGTAAATGCCAAGCCACACCATTCAGTAGAGTTCCTGAATAATTGCCCACGCCCGGATGCACCACCATATTCGGTGGTTTATTGATCACCATGATATCGGCATCTTCATACACGATATTCAGGTTCATCTGCTCTGGCCTTACTTCGGTATGTTCCGGATTGATGAGGCTCATGAGCAGAATCTCATCGCCCGGACGAACCTTATAATTACTCTTTACGATTTTGCCATTGACCGTTAGAAATCCTGCATCAATGCCTTGTTGAATCTTGTTACGGGTAGCGCCCTCCATACGCATCTGTACCCATTTGTCGATGCGTAAAGGTTCCTGACCCTTATCCACTTTAAAGGTCTTTCGCTCGTATAGTTCATCGGGCGATTCTTCTAAAAGCCCGTCTTTCTCTTCGTCCAGCATGGCGCAAAAGTAAGTGCATTGTTGCAGAGTGTACATTTGCAGCATGCAGGAAGTGATTTTTCAGGATTTAGGCCGCCGATCCTACAAAGAGGTGTGGGACTATCAGGAAATGCTCTTAAAACAGAATGTTGACTTGAAACAGGCTGCATTTACATCGCCCCAAGCAGATGTAAAACAGGTTGATACCCAGCATCATTTACTTTTTGTAGAGCATTCGCCAGTCTACACTTTGGGCAAAAGTGGTAAAGAAGAACATGTGCTGATTAGTGAAGCAGAGAGAGCAGAAAAAGGTATCGAGTATTTTCACATCAACCGTGGTGGTGATATCACATTTCATGGTCCGGAACAATTGGTGGGCTATCCCATTCTTGATTTAGACAAATTCAAAACAGATTTGGGTTGGTACCTGCGTAGTTTGGAAGAAGTGATCATTCTAACCATGGCAGATTATGGATTGAAGGGGGCACGTAGCAATGGAGAAACAGGTGTGTGGTTGGATCCGGATATCAAAGGAAAGGAAAGGAAAATCTGCGCCATGGGTATTAAGTGCAGCAGGTGGATTACCATGCATGGCTTTGCATTCAATATCAATACTGATTTGCGTTATTTCGATTATATCGTACCCTGTGGTATTCAGGATAAGGCGGTAACTTCTTTAGAGAAAGAATTGGGTCATGCAGTACCCATGGAAGAAGTAAAGCAGAAAGTGTTGACACATTTTCAAGCCGTTTTTCAATGTCGTATCAGCGGATTGTGATGCTGTTTTTCTCTATCAAGTGCATATTCTCATACAGCTCGTAGTAATAACTACCTGCTTGCATGAAATTTGTTTTTTCTACAATCAATATTGGGGAATTGATATTATCAAGTTGAAGGATGATCAATCCCTTATTGTCTTTGAATAGTAAGCGATAATGATAATCCATGACAGCACTGCCTAGCCTGATTTCAACATGGCCATCCGCATTAATACTAATCTTACCACTAGCATTGTTGACGCCATTTTCTGTTTCCTGCAGCAATTCAATTTCGCCGGGACCTTTTGCAATGATCTCTAGTCTTGGATTACGTGATACAGAATCCTTCCAACTTTTAAAATGATGAAAGGGTAATGTTCTGATCAGTTTTCCCTTCATCCATATGTGAATCAATCCTTTTTTATCCGGCTCAAATAATTGCTGTAAAGCAGCTTTGGGTGTGGTGAAGAAAAATTGGTCACCATTTAGCATATAAGAAATGCGGTAATAGTATTTTCTGAATAATCCGGGTGGATGATCGATAAATCCATTTTCCGGTAACTGTGGTGAGTTGGTAGAGAAGATGGTTGTAAATCCTGTCTTATTGCCTGCAGCCCTTTGTACACTCAGCTGTTTGAGGTTTTTGCCAAAAGGGTTCTGCCAACTGATGCGATAACCTTTGGCTGGTAAAGTTTCTAGTGTGAAGTCGGGAAGCGCATCTTGTGCCCAACTGTTGCTGGACATCATTAGTAAGCCAATCATGAAAAGGCAATTGCGCATCACCAAATATAAGTATCAAAAGGGCAGAGAGCCTTCGGGTAATGATGCATTGCCTTGGAGGCCACCTGTATGTATCAACAGTAGCTTTGACTCAGGAGGAAAAAAGTCTTTTTGAATGAGGTCATTCACCGCATAAAACAATTTGGCTGTATAGACAATATCACTGGGTATTTTTTCTGTTTCCCAAAATTGTCGCATAAAGTCAAGTAGGGTATGGTTATACTTGGCAAAACCACCAAAATGGTAATCATGAATCAGATGAATGCGATGATGGAGGTTTGCCTGCAATTGAGCAGTAATTTCTTCATACAAAGCCATATTATTTTTCATACTACTGATGCCGATGACCTGTGTTTGATCAGGTGCGCCTTGAATCAGTCCTGCCAAAGTAGTTCCTGAGCCAACCATACAAATGATATGCGTGTAAGTGTTTTGTGGAATATACTGCCAAATTGTTGCTGCGCCCTTTACGCCTAATCTTCCATAGCCGCCTTCCGGAATCAGGTATTGGTGTGGTTGAATAGGATAGCTTTGCTTGAGTGCTTCGTAGTTATTTGGTTCATGAAAACTGAACTGCATACCCAAAGATTCAGCTGCATCAAGTGTAGGCGTGGTGAAAGGCTGGTAAGCGCGAATGCAGGCATGGGCTAACAGACCAGCTAGCTTACAAGCGAATGCCGTTGCCGCTACATGGTTTGAATAAGGTCCGCCAAAGGTGATAATCTCAGTAGCACCTTCGGCTTTTGCAGCTGCCAGATAATAGCGCAGCTTAAACCATTTATTACCGCTAATGACTGGATCTAGCTCATCTAAGCGCAAAACATCCGTATAAACGCCTCTTTTAGAGAGACTTAAGCATGTATTAATCCTGATATGGCCTGCCAATTGGTACTGCATCCTATATTTGCCGAATCGGGAGGCAAAGATGAATCAAACAACGAAACCAACACTGGTTATTCTGGCAGCTGGTATGGCCAGCCGCTACGGTAGCATGAAGCAAACACAGTCTTTCGGACCAAGTGGTGAAACCATTATGGAGTATTCCATTTATGATGCCATACGTGCCGGATTTGGCAAAGTGGTGTTTATTATCCGCGAAGATTTTGCAGAAAGCTTTAAACAGGCAATTGAACCCAAGTTTGCAGATAAGATTCAGATTGATTACGTATTTCAGAGTCTGGATAAGTTCACAGAAGGCTGGGCTATTCCTGAAACAAGGGTAAAGCCCTGGGGCACGGGCCATGCATTACTTTGTTGCAAGGGAAAGGTGAATGAGCCTTTCTCAGTCATCAATGCGGATGATTTTTATGGCCGTGATGCTTTTGTAAAAGCAGCTGATTTTCTAAACAATGAATGCTCAGAGCAACTGTACAGCATCGTTGGTTACTACTTGAAAAATACATTGAGCGAAAACGGTAGTGTTAGCCGTGGTGTGTGTGAAGTAACAGCTGACCAATTATTGCATTCTATCCATGAGCGTACGAAGATTTACCGCAACGAAGATGGTGAAGTAGTGTATGAAGATGAGTCTGGTATCTATCCTGTTCCGGCAGATAGTGCAGTGAGTATGAATTTCTTCTGTTTTCATCCCAATATTCTTGCTTTATGTGAAGAACAGTTTCAGGCATTTTTGAAGCGTAACTTTAAAGATCCCAAGGCTGAGTTCTTCATCCCATTTGTGGTGAATTATTTCATTAACCACGAGTTAGGTAAGGTAAAAGTAGTGCCTACAACAGCGCAATGGTTTGGTGTAACCTATAAGGAAGATGCACCAGGTGTGCAAGCCAGCATCAATCAATTGGTGGCTTCGGAAGAATATCCCAACAATCTCTGGGCTTAAAGAAATAAAGTTGTTCCAATAGAAAAGGCGCATCATTGATGCGCCTTTTCTATATACGTTTTAAAGACTTAGTTCTTATTGAATGCTTTCACCAGGAATACATAGTCTTCCATTTCCTTCACCTGGTTGGTTCTGTTCATGCCCTTTAAAGAGCTATGCGTAGCTACTTTTACTTTCTGGAAAGCAGTATCATCTTTCTTCAGTGCATCAATTAACTGATAAATATTTTTACTCTTTACAGCGAAAGCAACACCTTCAGCAGTAGCTTGTCTGGTACTCAGGATACCAACTACTTCACCATTCTTGTTCAATACAGGTGCACCTGAACTACCGGGGTTGGCGCTCATCTGCAACTGGAAGCTCACGCTATCACCGTTAAAGCCTGTTCTAGCACTCAAGTAGCCGAGGTTATAAGAGATTTCATTTCTAGGATAACCGAGTGTAAAGATTTCCTCGCCTAAATCTGCGGTCTGCTTACGGATACCGTAGGGTAGCGCACGGAAGGCTTTGAAATCAGCATCATCAATTTTGAGGATAGCAATATCTTTCTCAGCATCAGTATAGGCAATCACTGCTTTGAATTCATCGCCCTTGCTGTTTACCACAACTGCAGAAGTACCGCGCACCACGTGTGCATTGGTAACCAGATAACCCTTAGGATCAATCAGGAAGCCGGTACCACCACCGACCATTTTGGCATCAGCGGGGATTTTACCTTTTACTTCGTTGATCAGATTACCCTGATATTGTTGATTGCGCTTGATCACCGCAATATCGCGGCTCAACTGTTGGATTTGAGAATGGTTAACAGGAGAAAAATAGGCTACTAATCCGCTAATCAGCAAAGCAATACCACCACCCACAGATGCGGCAATGGCAGTTACGCGGCGGTATTTATTCCAGAGCTGAATAACTCTACCTTTGGCAGAAACAGTACCGCCTTCATTGATATCGCCTTTATTCAGCAATTGCTGGTGTGCATGCTGTAAAGAGTGCTTCAATGCGGTGCGGTCGGCATAAAAGTCCATTTGGTGCAGGAACATATTATGCTCCACCACCATCTGATCTATCTCAGGTGTCTTTTTGCGCAGATCTTCAAACCAACGTTTTTCCTCTGCGCTCATCTGACCGCTGAGGTATTTTTCGATGGTTTCTAACAATAGAATGTCTTCCATAATCACTTACTCCCCGATATTATATTGTGCGAAGAATAATTTTTTCAAACGCATCAGGCATTTGTACTTCTGATTCTTCGCATTATCTGCGTTGGTGTAGCCAAAGGCTGCAGCTATTTGCTGCATATCCTGCTTTTGCAGGTAAAAAGCCTCCAGCAGGCTTTTGCAGGGTTCGCCCAGGCTGTTTAGCGCCCGGTCCATAATAGCGAACTCGGCATTACGTTTCTCATGAATCTCCAGGTCTTCCTCCACCGGAACAGTCTCATCCAGATTGTCCAGCGTGTTTGAATAGCGACCAGTCTGCTGTAATCGTTTAAGCCAGAGTCGCCTGCATACGGAATATACATAGGTCTTAATTTGACAGGTTAATACAAATGATTCACTTTGTGCTTTTTCATATAGCGTAATCATTGCCTCCTGAAAAATGTCCCTAGCGTCGTCATAAGAACCGTTGTTATTGAGAATGAAAGCTTGTACCATATTAAAGTTATCCTTATAAATGGTCTCAATAGCTCTTGAGTCGTTGCTAGCCAGTCCTTTCAGTAATAATTGTTCGTTAGTATCGGCTTTCACTTTCTGCCTATTAATACGGTTCAATGTGGAAAAGTAACCCAAGATAGGCTGAAAAAAAATTTTTCAAAATTTCTGTATAGGCCGGGTTACCTATTTCCATTTCGCGTATTAATATCAAAATTCACTCACAACAAAAGCTCATCAAAATGAAAAAAGTACTTGCCTTACTGGCTATCGCCGGTTTCGTAGCTTGTAACAGTGGCGAAAGCACTGAAGCTAAAACTGATTCTCCTGCCGTTGCTGTTGATTCAGCTGTAGCTCCTGCTGTTGACTCTGCTGCTCCTGCAGTTGATTCTACTGCCGCTGCTGACACTACCAAGAAGTAATTTCTCGGTATAGTGCGTTAGGGGTTCCTGCTTGCTGCCTAAGGGCGCCGAAAGGCCGGGAACAGTGCGACTAAATATTTTCATATGGCAAGCAATCGTTAGAGGCCGTTCCGTTTCCACGGAAGGGCTTTCTTCTTTTTGATACTAACGCTAGTTAGTGTTTTTTGGCAAAAATTATTTTCATTCATTCAAATGGTTGGCTATATTTGGCTCATCATGCAACAATTCATCCGTCAGAGCTGGTTTTATTTTGGTTACTTTTTTTTCTATTTCAACAGAAATGGCCGGGTGGTGCTTGCTACAATCTAAATACAAACTAAAAAGCATACGATCCCGGCCTCAAGCCGGGATTTTTATTTTATGGCGATAAAAGTCTCGATACAGGGTTACGAAGGCAGTTTCCACCAAGTGGCAGCCCGGCACCTTTTTGGTAAGGATGTGGAAGTATTACCATGCGCCACTTTTCGTGAAGTAGTGAAACTGGCACTGGATAAGAAAACCACCGAATTTGGTTTAATGGCTATTGAGAACTCTTTAGCAGGAAGCATATTGCCTAATTATCACCTGCTCTTACAAAACAAGTTGAAAGTAGTTGGCGAGTTGTACTTACACATTAGTCAAAACCTCTTAGTGAATCCAGGTGTGAAGCTGGCCGATATCAAAGAAGTTCATAGTCACCCAATGGCACTATTGCAATGTCTTGATTTTTTAGAGAAGCATGCTTTTAAATTAGTAGAAACAGAAGACACGGCTTTGAGCGCGAAACACCTGCATCAGCATAGAAGTAAAACTACTGCTGCAATCGCTAGTAAATTGGCTGCTGAATTATATGGGTTGAAAGTGCTCGCGCCAGATATACAAACACAGAAAAATAATATCACCAGATTCTTAGTGTTATGCAGAGAGAAAGAGGCAGTCATTCCACAAAACGCAGATAAAGCATCCGTATATTTTCAAACCAATCATACCAAAGGTATACTGGCAAAAGTACTTGGTATCATTGCAGAAGGGGGTATCAACTTGAGCAAGTTGCAAAGCATGCCCATACCCGGTAGTAATTTCAAATATGGTTTTTATGCGGATATGGAGTTTCAGGAAACTGCACAGTTTGAAGCAGTGATGGAATCATTGCAATCAGTAACCAATAATCTTCGGGTATTCGGTATTTACAAAAAAGGAAAACGCATCAAAGGATGAGTATACAGATTAGTACAGCAAAACGATTAGAGGGTATTGGTGAATACTATTTCTCACAAAAGTTGAGAGAAATTGAATTGCTGAATCAGCAAGGAAAGCAGATCATTAATTTGGGTATTGGCAGTCCCGATTTACCGCCACACCCGGATGTGATTCGTGTTTTACAAGAGGAGAGTGCCAAGCCTAATACACATGCTTATCAATCATACAAAGGTTCACCTAAATTGCGCAAAGCTGTAACAGATTGGTATCAGCGCTGGTATAAAGTTTCCTTAGATCCAGATACAGAAGTGTTGCCATTGATTGGTAGCAAAGAGGGCATCATGCATATCTGCATGACTTACTTGAATGAAGGCGATCAGGCATTGATTCCAGATCCGGGCTATCCTACTTATAGCAGTGCTGTGAAGTTGGCAGGTGGTGAACCGGTGCCTTATCACCTGAGTGAAGCGCATGGTTGGTTTCCCGATTTTGATTTGCTGGAGCAGCTAGACTTGCAAAAAGTGAAATTGATGTGGGTGAACTATCCGCACATGCCTACCGGACAGGTGCCTGATACCAGTAAGTTTGAAGAGTTGGTGGCATTTGGTAGAAAGCACAATATCCTCATCTGCCATGATAATCCGTATAGCTTCATCTTGAATGAACAACCAACCAGTTTGCTGGCAGTTAATGGTGCAAAAGATGTGGTGCTAGAGTTGAACTCACTCAGCAAGAGTAAAAATATGGCTGGCTGGCGTGTAGGTATGTTGTGTGCGGCTAAAGAAAGAATCAATGAAGTCTTGCGCTTCAAAAGCAATATGGATAGTGGTATGTTTTTGCCTGTGCAGTTGGCTGCTGCTAAAGCATTGAGCTTGGATAAATCATGGTATGATGAAGTGAATGCTATTTATGCAGCAAGAAGGGAAAAAGTGTTTGACTTGCTCAACTTATTGAAATGCCGTTACAGCAAAGATCAGGTAGGTATGTTTGTTTGGGCAGCTATACCTGAAGGTGAAGTAAGTGGATATACTTTAAGCGATAAAATCCTATATGGTGCGAATGTGTTTATTACACCAGGTGGCATTTTTGGTAAAGCAGGTGAACAATATATCCGCATCAGTCTTTGTGGTAGTGTTGCCTTATTTGAACAAGCGATTGAAAGAATTCGACAATTATGACAGTAACGATTATTGGTACAGGTTTGATAGGCGGCTCTATGGCCATAGCATTGAAAGCGCATGGCTTGGCAGATACCATTATAGGTGTTGACGTCAGCGAAACGCATGCAGCACGTGCATTGGAATTGCAATTGGTTGATCAGATACTTCCATTAAAAGAAGCAGTACAAGCAGCTAAGTTGGTGGTGATGGCTGTGCCTGTGGATGCAATGAATGAATTATTGCCCCAAGTATTACAGGCAGCTAATGAGCAGCAAGTTGTTATGGATGTTGGCTCTACCAAACAACCTATTTGTCAGCTAGCTTCTGTTTGCCCCAATGCAAGTCGTTTTGTAGCAACCCATCCAATGTGGGGTACAGAGTTCAGCGGCCCTGATGCAGCTGTGAAAGGTGCGTTCAGTGGTAAAGCAACCGTTATTTGTAATAAAGAACAAAGTGATGCAGATGCTGTAGCATTGGTTGAACATATTTACCAGCAATTGCAGATGCGGCTGCTCTATATGACTGCAGAAGCGCATGATGAGCACGTGGCTTATATTAGTCATATCTCGCACATTACTTCTTTTGCCTTGGCCAATACTGTGTTAGAAAAAGAAAAAGAAGAAGATGCCATTTTTGAATTGGCGAGTGGTGGTTTCGAGAGTACTGTTCGTTTGGCAAAAAGTAATCCTGCCATGTGGGTACCCATTTTGATGCAGAATAGAGAGAATGTGTTGGACGTGCTAAACGAGCATATTTCCCAGCTCCGCAAATTCAAAGCCTGTCTGGAAAAAGAGAACTACGATTATTTGCGCGAGTTGATGGAACAAGCCAATACTATCCGTAAAGTCCTGAACAGAAACAATAATTCATAAGACAATCAAATACCTTTATATGCAAGCAACCGCAACCATGAAAGAAAAAGTACAAGTCATTTTATCCAAAGCCCCCATTATTATTTCGGGCCCCTGCAGTGCAGAAACAGAAGAACAATTATTAGCTACCGCTCAGCGACTAGCGAATACTGGTAAAATTGATATGCTTCGTGCAGGTATCTGGAAACCCAGAACACGTCCCGGAAGTTTTGAAGGGGTAGGTGTAAAGGGTTTACCTTGGTTATTACAAGCCAAGAAAATTACCGGCTTGCCTACAACGGTGGAAGTGGCTACAGGCAAACAAGTGGAAGACGCGTTGAATTTTGATGTAGATGTGTTGTGGGTTGGTGCGAGAACAACAGTGAATCCTTTTTCAGTGCAAGAAGTTGCTGATGCATTACGCGGTGTGGATGTACCTGTATTGATCAAGAATCCGATTAATCCGGATTTGGAATTGTGGACAGGTGCAGTAGAACGTATTGCCAAAGCAGGTATCAAGACAATCGGTTTAATCCATCGTGGCTTTAGTTCTTATGGCAATACGGAATACCGTAATGCGCCTATGTGGCACTTAGCGATTGAGATGAAGCGCCGCAATCCCGGTATGATCATGATCAATGATCCATCGCATATTTCAGGTAGAAGAGATATTTTGTTAGATGTATCGCAGAAAGCCATTAACCTAGATTTCGACGGATTGATGATAGAGTCGCATATTGATCCCGACAATGCGTGGAGTGATGCGAAACAGCAGGTTACGCCTGAGCGTTTGGCTGAAATGCTGGAGGAAATTGTTTGGAGAAAAGAAGATGTGGATTCAGAAGCATTTCATGCTGCATTAGAAAAATTGCGTCAGCAGATCAATCATTTGGATGATGAATTAATGCAGTTGTTGGGACAAAGAATGAAGATTGCAGAGAAGATTGGTCAGTATAAGAAGGACAATAACATCACTATTCTGCAAACCAACCGCTGGAATGAGATTTTAGAGCGCGCGTATAAGAAAGGTGATGTGTTGGGCTTGAGCAAAGAGTTTGTTACCAAGTATCTAGATGCTGTGCATTTGGAGAGTATCAACCATCAGAATAGAATCATGAACGACTGATCATGCAACAAAAACAATTTCAATTCTCAGATAAGCGGGTATCCTATTATTTTGATGGCGATAGCAAACAGCTAAAGCAATTCTGTGATCCTGCGCATACCATCCTCATTACCGATGAGCATGTGCATGCGGCACATGGAAAGAAATGGAAGGGCTGGAAAACCATCGTACTCAAAGCAGGTGAGGAGTATAAATTACAGCAAACCGTTGATGCGGTGATTGATACATTGATTGAGATGGAAGCGGATCGCAAGACTATGCTGGTGGGTATAGGTGGTGGCGTTATTACCGACTTAACAGGTTATATCGCTTCGATCTATATGCGTGGTATTCGTTTTGGCTTTGTACCTTCTACATTGCTGGCCATGGTAGATGCGTCCATCGGTGGTAAGAATGGTGTTGATGTAGGGGTGTATAAAAATTTGGTTGGCACTATACGTCAGCCTGAATTTATTCTTTTCGATACTAGTTTTTTAAAGACTTTACCTGATTCAGTTTTTCGTGATGGCTTTACGGAGATTATTAAACATGCGGCCATTCTGGATGCGCCTATGTTCAAATGGCTGGAAGCGCAAACACCAAAGAAATTGCGCAGCAATAAAGCAGCGATGAACTGGTTGGTTACACGTAATGCTGTGTTGAAATCCAAACTGGTGCAGCGCGATGAATTTGAGCAGGGCGATCGTAAGCTGTTGAATTTTGGACATACACTCGGCCATGCATTGGAAAACCAATATGAATTATCGCATGGTGAAGCGGTGGCTATTGGCATGACATACGCTGCACATTTCTCAGAAAAATATACCAAGTTCAAGCAGACTGATCGATTAGCTGCATTGTTGACGCAATATGGGTTGCCTACTTATGCCGCTTTTGATGCACGAAAAGTATTTGATGTATTGAAGCATGATAAGAAGCGTAGTCGTACTTCAATGCAATATGTGTTATTGCAAAATATAGGTAAAGCAGTAATTCAACCTATTGCTTTAACCGAATTGGCGGAAATGATTCAAGCTATCAAATGAGGATTCATATTCAACCAGGAAATATAGGCGGCGTTATTGTAGCGCCTGCTTCTAAAAGTGCCATGCAGCGTGCATGTGCAGCTGCTTTATTGGCTAAAGGTGTGAGTGTATTAAAGAATCCCGGTAAGAGTAAAGATGATCTGGCAGCTATTGATACCATTCAAAGATTGGGTGCTACAATCACAAGAGGTACAGATGGTAGTTTGCAAATTCAATCAAATGGGATCGAACCAAAAGAAGCCGTTGTGCATTGCGGTGAAAGTGGTTTGGGTATTCGTATGTTCACGCCTTTGATTGCATTGTATGATCAGGCAATTAGGATCACAGGTGAGGGCAGCCTTACCACAAGGCCCATGGATTTTTTTGATGCCATCTTACCGCAGTTGCAGGTAGATGTACAGTCAAACGGAGGAAAATTACCATTAGTGGTCAAAGGCCCATTGCAGCCGAAAGATATTGAGGTAGATGGTTCTTTGAGTTCGCAGTTTTTGACTGGTCTCATCATGGCTTATGCTGGTGCAGGCGCTGATGGTGTCACCATCACAGTGAAAGAGCTGAAGAGCAAACCATATATTGATTTAACCCTACATGTTTTATCGGCTTTTGGTGCGAATGTTACGCATACCAATCATGAGCAATTTCATTTTCATGGCAGTAAGAGTATCATTCAGCCTGCAACCTATACAGTAGAGGGTGATTGGAGTGGTGGGGCTTTCTTGCTTGTTGCAGGGGCTTTAGCAGGAGAGACTATAGTAAAGGGGTTGGATCCTTTTTCTACACAAGCAGATAAAGCCATTTTACATGCATTGATGGATGCTGGTGTGCGCATGAGTATCGAAGAGGGACAAATTACTATTCGTCCAAGTGAATTACAAGCATTTCAGTTTGACGCAACTGATTGTCCGGATTTGTTTCCCCCATTGGTAGCATTGGCTGTGTATTGTCAAGGTACTTCTGTGATACAAGGGGTATCGCGCTTAGCACATAAGGAAAGTAATCGCGGTTTAACGCTGCAAGAGGAATTTGGTAAAATGGGTGCTGTTATCAAGTTGCAGGATGATTTGATGATTATTGAAGGAGCTAGACCTTTGCATGGGGCAGCGGTGCATTCAAGACATGATCATCGCATTGCGATGGCATGTGCAGTTGCTGCTTTAAAAGCTGAAGGTGAAACAAGCATTGATGATGCGGAAGCCATCAATAAATCCTATCCTAATTTTTATGATCACTTACAGCACTTAGGTGCCCATGTTATGGTAGATGCAACAAACAATTCATAAGTTTACAAGACAGTCATTTATATGAATACATTCGGTCGCTTATTCCGACTCAGCATATTTGGCGAATCACATGGTCCTGCAGTTGGCATCACCATTGATGGCGTGCCTGCAGGTATATCTCTGCGTAGTGATGATTTTATCACAGACATTGAACGCAGAAAGGGTGGTGTACAAAAAGGCACTACCCCAAGGCAGGAATCTGATATGCCGATATTTCAATCAGGGGTGTTTAATGATATCACTACTGGTGCACCATTGACCATGTTGTTTGAAAACAAGAACACACGTTCCGGTGATTATGAGAAGCAAAGAGCCATTCCACGTCCAGGTCATGCAGATTTTGTAGCGCATCAGAAGTTTGGTGGTTTTGAAGACTACAGAGGTGGTGGGCATTTCAGTGGAAGACTCACTGTTTGTTTGGTGGGTGCCGGCGTGGTTGCTAAAAAAATATTACAAGAAATTTCTGTACAAGCATCGATTCTCTCCATAGCTGGCGAAGCAGATCCGGACAAAGGATTACAGAAAGCGATTGATGCGAAAGATTCTGTAGGTGGAATTGTTGAGTGTCGTGTTACAGGGTTACCAGCCGGATTAGGGGAACCATTTTTTGATTCAGTAGAATCTTTGATTAGTCACGCGGTCTTTGCCATTCCTGCCATTAAAGGCATTGAATTCGGTGCGGGCTTTGCTGCAGCGAATATGTTTGGCAGTGAACACAATGATGCAATTCTGGATGGAACAGGAGCAACAAAAACCAATTATGCAGGTGGCATTGTTGGCGGCATTACCAATGGAAATGAATTGGTTTTTCGGGTAGTGGTGAAGCCTACTTCTTCTACACCAAAAGAACAAACAACCTATAACTGGGAAACAGATACCCAGGATATACTTTCGGTAAAGGGCAGACATGATCTCTGTATTGCTTTGCGTGTGCCTGTGGTGTTAGAGTCAGTTACAGCTTGTGTGCTCGCAGATTTATTATTGATGGAACAAAAAATAAAAAGGGTTTGGCATGGCTGATTTGATTTATCATGTAACTACACAACAAGCATGGGATGACGCAGTTGCTAAAGGTTTTTATGCGGCTGCTTCTTTAGCGATAGAAGGGTTTATTCATTGCAGTACAGCTGATCAGGTAGCTGGTGTGTTGGAACGATATTATCAGGGTGTACCTAGTCTCGTGAAGCTGGTAATTGATCCTGATTTGTTGAAAAGCGAATTGAAATTTGAGTTAGCGCCTTCAGTGAATGAGTTATTTCCACATGTGTTTGGCAATATCAATCTGGATGCGGTTATTGCAATTCAAGCCATCAACTGATCATGCATCAACATACCATTAATGCGAGCATACAGTTGATTCCTGTCTCACTCAGCAAGCATCCTTATGCTTGGGTGGATGAAGCCATTGCTGTTATTCAGAGTTCAGGTATCAAGCATGAAGTCACAGCTTTTGGAACAGTTTTGGAAGGCGGTTATGTAGAAGTGATGGATGTGATTCATCAAGTACAAGAACATATGTTGTCGATAGGCTGTGAGGAGTGGATTAGTCAAATCCAAATTCAAATCAGAAAAGATGGCCCAATCACAGGTGATGCTAAAACAGCAAAGTTTCTTTAGCGGGTCAATCGTTTCATTGCTTTAAAGCTCAAATCCATCAATGGAAATTTTTTGGCAGCATCTGGCCAACTGTAGTGCCACCATTCAGTGCTGAGTGGCATGAATCCATGTTTCATCATTGTTTGTTTCAATAATTGGCGGTTTTTCAGCACTTGTTCTGGTAGCGCCCCAAAATCGTGGTGGGCGGTATCACTGAAATGATCGAAATCCGTACCCATGTCTAGCACATTGCCAGTTTTCAGATCGTATAGCGTTAAATCAACAGCTGCACCGCGGTTATGGCCGCTTCCTTTCGCTGGGTTGGCAGCATATCGTTCATCAGGAACAATCGACCACATTCGCCTAGTAACCCGATAAGGTCGATAGGCATCAAACAAAACAACACCTAATCCAATGGTATTCAGCTCTTTATTTACTTTTGCCAAGGCTAATGCCGGTTCTTTTCTCAAGTAGGCTTCAGGTGATTTGTATAGAATTTTCCGAGTGAAATTATCATAACTGGCATATTTCCAGTTAGTTATAAGATTTGGGAGCAGATTGTTAACCGGTATCATTGCTTGATTGCTATCCAACCTGATATGTTTACGTATTTCAGTTATCGAGCTAATGACTTGCGGCTTTTGTGGCACGACTTTTGGCAAAGGGGTGCAACTGGCAGCAATGACTGTAAAAAAAGCTAGGTGATGTAAAGTTTGTACAATGCGGCTTGCCATGAATCCTTAAATTTAACCAAAGATGAAAAAGTGGATAACGATATGGGTATTTTTATTTTTAATCGCTGATAATCAGCTGTTTGCAAATGATACGACTCAGCCAAAGGCGCGCTCAACTATTACGGGCACTGCCAGTTATTACAGTAAAAAGTTTGAAGGCAGAAAAACCGCTACAGGTGAGCATTTTCATCATAAAAACTTGACTGGTGCTAGTAATAATTTTAAGCTGAACACTTGGGTGAAAGTTACAAACATTAAAACGGGTGCTTTTGTGGTGGTTCGCATCAATGATCGTATGCACAGGAATATGAAAAAAAAGGGGAGGGTAATTGATCTTACACGCAGCGCAGCTGCTAAAATTGGCATCCTTAGCAAAGGATTGGCTAAAGTAAGGGTGGAATTGGCCGAAAAGCCGTCGCAAACAAGCAATTAGAAATATAAACATATCTTAATTTTCGTGAAATGGTGCTCAGCCATTATTTTTGTACAACTTTTAAAAACCTGAATATGAAGAAACTCATTTTGCTATTTGTAGTGGGTGCGTTCGCTGCAAGTGGTATTGCGCAAACAACCAATCTTAAAAAGAGGCCTACATTGGGTATCAACTTCCTGTTAAAGGATTTCGTTACGCCAGAGCGTATTGCTTCGACCTCTCTTTCTTCTGTTATACAGAATAAGCAATGGAATAAAACGCGTAATATGACTCCTGGTTTGCAGGTATCATACCAGCAGGGTCTTACTGACCATGTTGATTTCATGGCTAACCTGAGTGGTTCTTTCTTGGATTATCCTTTCTTGTCTAGCGCTGGTGTTAGAAGAGCTGGTAACGATAAGTTCTTGATGGAAGTAGATGCTAATGTTAACGTTAAGCTGTTGACTGATAACTATTTCATCGTTCCATTTTTCTCTGCTGGTCTTGGTGCTTCTATGTATGCTGGAACTTACTTCGCAGCTTACGCACCAGTTGGTACCGGTTTACAAATCAAATTAAGTGATGATGCATATTTGACAACGCAGTGGAGATATAACCTGAGGGTGTCTAGCCTTGCAAACTATCATTTCAACTATTTGATTGGATTTGCATCACCAATTACAGATCCTAAACCTGTAGCTGCACCAGCTCCACCTCCTCCGCCACCTCCTCCGCCACCTCCTCCTGCTGATACAGACAAGGATGGCATCATTGATGATAAGGATAAGTGTCCAACTGTACCAGGCGTTGCTAAGTACGATGGTTGTCCAATTCCTGATACTGATGGTGATGGTATCAATGATGAAAACGATAAGTGTCCAACTGTAAAAGGTTTGGCTAAATACCAAGGTTGTCCAATTCCTGATACTGATAAAGATGGTATCAACGATGAAGAAGACAAGTGTCCAACTGTACCAGGCGTAGCTCGCTACCAAGGTTGTCCAATTCCTGATACTGATGGTGATGGTGTTAATGATGAAGAAGATAAGTGTCCAAAAGTGCCTGGCGACAAGGCTAACTTCGGTTGTCCTAAGATTGAAGCCAGCGTTAAGTTGAACAATATTCAGTTCAAGACTGGTAGCGCAGTATTGTTGCCAATAGCGCTGAAAGAATTGAAGAAAGTAAACGATTACCTGAAAGCAAATACTGGCTTCGATGTTGTGGTTGAAGGTCATACTGATAATGTAGGTAAGCCTGCTAACAACAAGGTTCTGTCTCAGAAGCGTGCTCAGTCAGTAGTAAACTATCTGGTGAAACTGGGTACTCCTAAAGAGCGTCTGTCTGCAATGGGTTACGGTTCTGAGCAACCTGTAGCTGATAACAAGACTGCTGCTGGTCGTACTCAGAACAGAAGAGTTGCCTTCAAGATCAAAGGTTAATTAAAAGCACTTCGATAAAAAAAGCGGATGAAATTCATCCGCTTTTTTATTGTCTGTAAGTGAGCCAAGATTGATTAAAGGATGTTGACTTCTCTTTCTAGTGTAATACCAAATTTCTCCTCAACAGATGTGATGATAGCTGCTGATAAATCCCATATCTCTCGACCACTTGCTGAACCATAATTCACTAGTACCAATGCTTGCTTGCTATGACAACCAGCATCCAACTTTCTGTAGCCCTTCCAACCGCATTGCTCAATTAACCAACCTGCGGCAATTTTTTTTGTATCAGCACCCGCAGTATAAGAAGGCATTTGCGGATATTGTTCTTTTAGGCTTTCATGTAAGCTTACTTCAATTACTGGGTTCTTAAAAAAACTACCGGCATTACCAATAACAGCTGGATCTGGTAGTTTACTTTGTCTGATGCGAATCACCGCAGCAGCAATATCCTTAATGCTTGGTTGCTGAATACCTGCGGCTATTAATTCTTGTTCTATTGCACCATAACTGGTATTCGGTTTGGCTTGTTTATTGAGGCGAAATGTAACTGAAAGTATAATGTATTGTCCTTTTAGCGCTCGCTTGAAAACACTCTCTCGATAGTCAAATGCACAGTCTTGATTGGTGAATTGTTGTACCCTTTTTTCCTTGATGTGGTAGGCGATTACTTCCGTGATAAAGTCTTTTACTTCCACACCATAGGCGCCAATATTCTGCATTGGTGAGGCACCTACATTGCCGGGTATCAAGCTTAGATTCTCTAATCCCGCATAATTGTTGTCAACACACCAAGTAACAAAGCTGTGCCAGTTGGTGCCCGCTTGTGCACGCACATAATAATGTGCTTGGTCTTCATGGATAAATTCGATACCGGTTAATTCGTTTTTGAGTACTACGCCATCTATGTCTTTGGTTAAAAGAATATTACTGCCTCCGCCAAGAATGAATAATTGATTACTTGATAGTACACGAGGATCGGAAAGCAATGATTCCAGCTGTTCCATATTTTGAAACGAGGCAAAGTATCTGGCATTCGCCTGAATACGAAAACTATTAAAGGGCAGCAATGAAATATTTTCTTGTAGCATATTTATTGCGGGTCTATATCGGGAATGATGTGTACACTTCTGTATACTTTATGCTGAGATAATATGAGCATTTGTTGTTGAATCAAATATTTGCTTTGTTGCAAAAACTGTGCGTCTTTCGGAATCTTCAAGAGCACTTCCCAGATGTATTGATTTCGAACACGGTTCACAACAGGCTGTGATGGTCCGCTTAGGTATTTTCCTAAGTAGGTGTGCAGACCATTACAGAAATGATGTGCCGCTTCTTCAGCAATATGTTCATGTTTGTTTTTAAACACAACCCTGATTAATCTGGAAAACGGCGGGTAGAAAAATTGTTGTCTGCTTTCCAGCTCTGCGGTATACATGGCTTCATACGCATGTACTTGTACCGCTTTTAGTACAGGATGTTGCAGATTACTTGCTTGAATCAATACTTGTCCGTGTGCATTTTTTCTTCCAGCTCTGCCACTGACTTGCTCCATTAGATGAAACCCGCGCTCATTGACTCTGAAATCAGTAAAGCTAAGTAAACCATCTGCATCAATAATACCTACTAGATTCACATGCGCAAAGTCCAAGCCTTTTACCACCATTTGTGTGCCAATCAGGATATCAATTTTCTGATCTTCAAACTGACGGATAATGGTGTCATGATCATGTTTGCCTTTTACAGTATCATGGTCCATTCTAGCCACCCTTGCATCAGGAAATAGCTCTAATACAGCTTCTTCAATTTTCTCTGTCCCAAAATTGCGTTGCACAAATTGGTGGCTGCCACAAGCAATACAGGTTTGAATTGGCGGATATGTTGTTCCACAATAGTGGCAAGCCAATTTGTGCTTGGCCTTATGGTAGGTGAGGGTTACATCACAATGCTCGCATTGAGGTATCCAGCCACAAGTCTGACAGATAAGATAAGGAGCATACCCTCGTCTGTTTTGAAATAAAATTACCTGCTTCTTCTCTGTAAGTGTCGCTGCAATCTTTTCTTGTAACGCAGGACTGATCAAAACAGCTTCAGCTTTCCCCTTAAGAAAGGGCTTCATGTCTACTATTTCTATACTAGGTAATTCGCCTTCGCCAAATCTTTCTGTCAATGATACATATCCATACTTCTGCTGGGCTGCATTAAACCTGCTTTCAATGGATGGAGTACCACTACCCAGTAGCACTTTGGCTTTAAATAAATTAG
>DALYHN010000018.1:0-19800 GCA_031970875.1 Chitinophagaceae bacterium | reverse complement strand
TGCTGCTACCGCCAATGCCTTCGCTATAGTTGCGGATAGAAGGGAAGACTTGTACTTGCTTACCTGTCATTTCTTTCTGCATTTCCATATAGCTCATCTCACCGATACCGCCAACCACCACCAATTGAGATGCATTGTCAGCAGTGATGAAATCTGCATCAGCTGTTAAGGATGAACCGCCGCGACTGATCGCTGAGAACTGAATCTCATCATTCTTGAAATCTGTTGGCTTGAAAACCACTTTTGCGCCATTGCTCAGTGTCCATTCTGTTACACCGAGTTCTGCAATTTTCTTTTCACCAACAATCTTTCCTGCCACAGGTTTATTCGGCATCATACCGCCCTTGGCCACTTTGTCTTCATAGGCTTTCAGGCCTTTGCTGAAATCAGTGTTCAGCATGGCTGCATAGGCATCTGCAGTCTTGAGTTTGTCTGCATCTTTTTCAGGCGCCTGAACCACAATAGCACGATCGGTAGGTTTCAGCCATTCTTTGATCAGGGCATTCACTTCCTCCAATTTGATTGCAGGCACCAACTCTTGATGCAGTTTGAATTCTGTTTCCACACTGGTAGCAATACTGCCTTTGAGGAATTGATTGATATACTCACCCACAAAAGCACGGCTATTGGTTTTCTCGCGCTCATTGTAGCGTGTTTCCATATTGCTCAACAGGGCTTTCTTCGCACGGTCCAATTCGGATTGATTAAAACCAAATTGCTTCACACGCTCATTCTCTGTCAGCAATGCTTCCAGTGCTTTATCAATTGAAGGTGCGTCTTTGGCAACGGCTACCAAAGTATAGCTAGCCACATCGCCAATCAGTTCTCCATAAGACGATGAACCAAAGAGGAAAGGTGCGTCAGGCTTTTGGGCCAATTCTTGTAAGCGGGTATTTACCATCTCGTTGTACAAGCTTCTGGCCAAGCTTTTCTTGTAATCGGCATCTGTTACAATGGGACTGCTTTTACCTTGCTTATACATCACCTGAATTACGTTGAACTGTTGTTCAGGGTCTGTTACCACAATGCGCTTTACATCGGTATGCGAGGGTATCGTAATGGCAGGCTTGGCCTTCTTTGGTTTCACAGGAATGCTACTGAAAGTGGCTTTTACCATTTTCTCTACTTCATTTACATCAAAATCGCCAACGAGTACAACAGCCTGGAGGTCCGGACGATACCAGTCTGTATAAAACTGCTTGAGTGTAGGATGTTTGAAAGAAGTTAGCACCATGGAATCCCCAATGGGAATACGCTTGGCATATTGGCTGCCATTCAATACCACAGGCATCCACTTATATAGCATACGCATACCTGCACTGCGGCGAACACGACGTTCTTCGAGGATAACGCCACGCTCTTTGTCAATCTCAGTGCCTTCAAAGCTCACTTCATGGGCCCAGTCTTTCAGAATCTGAAAGCCTTTTTTGAAGACTGCGGGACTATCCGTAGGCAGTTGCAGTTCATACACCGTTTCATCAAAAGAAGTGTATGCGTTCAGATCGGCGCCAAAGTTGACACCGCTCTTTTCTAAGAAATTAATCAGTTCCTGCTTCTTGAAATTCTTGGTACCGTTAAAAGCCATGTGCTCTACAAAGTGGGCAAGGCCTTGTTGCTGGTCGGACTCCAAAACAGAACCCGCTTTCACCACCAAACGCAGTTCGGCACGGTTGCGTGGTTCTTTGTTCTGGCGAATGTAATAGGTGAGTCCGTTGGCCAGTTTTCCGGTTCTCAGTTTGTCATCTGTAGGTAAAGGTTTTTGTGCTGTTAGCTGGGTACACAGCAGGGTGGCAAGGCCGGCAATAAAGCCTACGCGTTTGAATGGTTTCATACGTTTTTGTTTGCTAGGTTTGAATAGGTCACTATTCCATCAGGGGAGTGCACAAATATAGTTCCAGACCTGACTTGGCGGAACGGAAAATTATTCCTGAATGTTGTGGAATTGTTAATAAGCCTGACACTTGCTGGTCGCCTGACCAGCAAGTAAATCTTTTTGGTTGGTGTCTGTTGGTCGGGCGACCCACAGGGATTAAGGGGCTGAGATATATTCTTAGCAATTACCATTATTCATTTCTCTGGAAAAATCGCTTAAATAATGTTATCTAATGACATGTTTATTTAAATTATTAAGCAACATGCTCCATATCTGACCAATAGCGACTATATAAATTATCTGTCTGCAATAAGGTCTTGTGATCGCCATAATGCTTTATTGCTCCTCCTTCGACTACATAAATGGTATCACAAAAATTCTTCAATACATGTAATCTGTGGGTAATGAATACAATGCCCATTTGAGATTTTAGCCTTTGTAAGAGTTTTAACACGAACTGTTCAGAAACCCTGTCCATTGACGCTGTAGCTTCATCCAGAATTAATAATTGAGGTCGGTGGTACAAAGCCCTAGCAAGAGCAATCATTTGCATTTGACCTCCGGAAAGATTAATCCCTTCTTCTCCAACCAAGGTCATAAAAGATTGTGGTAAACTGTTGATAAATGGAGAAAAGCCATACTCATCCAAAAAAGTTAATACTTCTTGCAGCTTTTCAGCGGCATCATCAAAGGCAATATTCTCTATAACAGTACCATTAAAAATATATACATGCTGAGGTACTAAAGCTACAAGGCGTCGCCAATCACTTACATCTACTTGCCCTAGTTGATGTGTCTTATTGATAACAATATTGCCATTTTCCGGGGTGTAATGCTGCATTAAAAGCTGTACCACTGTACTCTTACCACAACCATTCTCTCCCATTAATGCAATAATCTCCCCCTTTTGTACACTAAATGAAAGGTTCTGAAGTATTTGTGCTCTACCAGGATATCTAAATGCTACCTTCTCTACATCAAGGCGGATAAAGTCATTAAGGTGATCTGTGCCAAGTTTATCAGGCTCAATTCCTGCGAACTCAAACATTCTATTGAATGCTATTTTGGCCTCATTAATCGGGATGCTTAATAATGCCAGATTAGCAACTGCAGGTAACAGAGAGCCAACCATTCCTAAAATAGCCATTAACTCCCCAGCTTTTAAAGTCCCACTTAATACTTGTTGACTTAAAATTGCCAATTGGGCGCATAGTAGTATTGCCGCAAATGTATTGGCTGAAAAAGATAAACGCACCTGAATTTGCCCGAGTTGAAAAATGACTTTTTGGTAACTACCGTATATAGTGGTATTCTGTTTGCTATATAGTTGTTCCTTACCGTGGTTTTTAATTGCCTCTACCCCTTGCAAGGAAGATATATAATTACTCTCCGCCAAAGCATAACCGGCCATCGTTTGTCGTTGTGCTTCAGTAATCTTTTTATTTTTCAGATAGATGAGTAAAAAGAAAATGGGCAGACAGCATACTGTAATGAACCCGCTTATTCTCGAATAAGTGAAGATGAATACTAGTGTGACTAAAACAACAATGGCATCTAACAGGGTGTTTCCTGCTAACTGGCTAATGACACGTTGAATACGCGTGGTATCATTTAAGCGAGCAGTTAACTCACCAATCTTTCTTGTATCGAAGAATGTTTTGGGTAAGAAAAGTAGACGTGAGAAAAAATGCTCTACAATACGAAGGTTGAATTCCTTAGATTGTCTAAGCAATAATTGTGTGCGTACTAAACCGAGGGTTTCTTTTGCTACTAATAACAAAAACACCAAAAAAATACCTGTAAATAATTTGGTGTGCTGTTTTTGAGGTAGAAACTCATCAATTAGCTTCTGGGAGAAAATTGCCATGGTTAAACCCAGAGCCGAAATAACGAGTCCTAATAGTGCAGCAATAGCCAGCAGACTAATGTCTTTTTTTACCAGATCTTTAATCCAAATGCGTTTCCTTGCAGTAATGGAAGATCTTTGCTGAAATTGATCATTTGGCGATAAGACCAAACATGCTTTAGATTGCCATATTTTATCAAGTTCTTCGGTTGTTAGATAAACAATCCCTTTTGCAGGATCTCCTATAACCAATACCTCCCTTCCTTTCTGATTTATTTTACCAAAATAGACCACATAATGCTGCAGGTGATTATCTATTACTACATGCAGAATGCATGGTGATGGATGTGCCATTAACGCATCCAAATCAGCTTCGCAACCCTCTGCCTTAAAACCACAGGCGTTGGCTGCCTGATATAAGCCAAGAAGCGTGGTGCCAGTGATATTGGTGCCACTTAGGCGACGAAGATTTTCAAAATCATTCTCTCCCCCATAATATTGAATCAAAGATAGCAAGCATGCTACACCACAGTCTTTCTGGTCTTGCTGTTGAATTATTTTGAATGATCTTGACATGTTTATTGTAGAAACAAAAACAATAATTACTTTACCCCTAATAAATAATGAATACTACACTCTCCACTGTGCTTTCTAACCAATTTTTTATCTCTGTATACATAGAAAGAAGGAACTCCTCCGGAGCCGAAAGTTTTCATAAAATTGTAGGCTGTATCTAAAACAACTGTTACGTTGGGCAGCTCATTTAATCGCATGCTGTCATAAAAAGCTTTAGTCTCACCCTTTGGAGCTGCTGTAATCATAACCCAACGAACACTGTCTAGTAGTTTTTTTTGGGCATGCATTTCTTTGACCATGTTTTGACAATACTCACAACCTGGGTTAAAGTAATTAAGCACTAAAAGCTGTTCATTTGCATTAACACTATCGCTATTGAAAATACTGCCATCCATTTTGCGAAACTGAATAGAGGGTAGGTGTTGAGTAACGGCTATAAGTTTTTCCTTTGATTCTGATATACTCCAAATTTTATAACCCAGAAAAGATCCTAATAAAACTATAATTACCTGCACGGTAAAAAGGATGATTTTTTTACGGTTCATAAATATGTTTAAGGTTGAAACACAACAGATAAATAACTTACCAGCAGCAACCACAAAGCCAAGCCTGGCAGGTATGTAGATGCAACGAATTTTAAAGAAGGTAGAAATTTCTTTTTGGATTCCTTAGCAAGTAGGTATGACAGAAACAAAATATATCCTAGCTCAAAAATATTAAGGGTATTAAAAAAGTAGCTGCTCCATTTAGGCATCGTTGATGCAGCAAATACCTGTACTGAAAAGGGGTTTATGGACAGTTGTTCCAGCGATTCTACATCTAAAAAAAACTCGGTGTACAAAAGGCCAGCCACCGCTCCAATAGCAAAAACAATTTCTGCCTGAATGCATATTTTCCAAAAAAAAATTTCTGAAAAGTTTTCTGCAATAAAACTACCTGCTTTTAGACAAGTCCATGTAAAAGAAACGCGTATTAGCAATGCAACCGGAATAAATATATAGCTCACCCATTGCCATTTATGTACAAACTCCAGATAATCACCAAAATGATTTTCGGTCATTTTAGAGCCAACTATTAACCGATATATATCATCCGTTAGGAGATAAGTTTGACTGTAAAAGGCGATTAAGCCTTGTATTAAGATTATTGAAAAAAAAATTATTGATATCTGATGTATTTTCATAGTCATGATAAAGAAGGGTAACAATAATTTACCCTTCTTTGAAGTTTTTCGTATACAGGTTTTGCTCCATTGAAATAACCTAATTTCAACTTGATTTCCTCGCTTTTTTTCGAATGCCGAAAAAAGTAGTAAGCACAATCATTAAAATTGCAGAGGCATACTTTAATAATTTAATTGCAGTTGAATCAGATTTTGCATCTATTAAGACAAAGGCGATCAATGCCAATAGTGATACTGCAGCTAAAAGTTTAAGAAATTTATCTGTATCCTTCGTTTGCAGCATTTAATGTTTGGCTGTGTATGCAAGACAAGCAACATTGGTTTAATAAATGATAATATTATTCTTTCTATATTTTTTTGTTAGTACTAATTCTAAAATACCACTTTGAAGCAAGAAAAGTGTAGAAAAGAATAGGAATAAAAAAAACTAAAGTTGCAATACCAGAAATATATGGTTCTACCATACCCACCAATGACAAAACGGCTATAGGAATGATGATAAAGGCCGAGATGATGAAATAAATATCTGGTAAAACAAAACTGATTTTGATAACTGGTTTATCTTTTGTTATTGTTATATGCTTTCTACTCTTTACCCAAGCAGACTTAACTTCAACGTCATAACTCCCTTCTTGTGGCAATAATATTTCTTTTAATTCACCAGATTTCATTGTGAAAACAGGCAAATTGCCAACTTTAATAAAAGTATCGGTATTGAATGGGAAAGTACTTCGTTTAATTTCAACATTAATTCCTTCCATAGTAAGTAATTTTTTAATTTAATGAAGGAGACTGTATTTAATGCACAGTCTCCTTTACGTTATTAAAAAAACGCACAACGAATTCCACCAATTGCTACTCCTAATGCAGTAGGGCCAAGCACTGCTACACCTACTGGGCCACCAAAAAATAAGCCGGCGACAGTTACAGTTGCACCAACAACAGCCAAAACCTTGTTATCACTATCGGAGCAACCTTTTTTAGCGCCTCCTGAAATTGCTTCTATTTGGGAAAGTTTAAGTTTTTTCATCTTACCTAGTTTTACAATGTTCAAAATCTCTTCTTGCATTCGCTGAACAGGCGAACAGGGCATACAGTTAATACTCCCTCATACCTTACGGTAATCCTTACAATGCTTACTGCCACTGCTTAGCAGGCTTATTTTTTTTCTTTGGGTTACCAAGCAGACATCCCGCAATTCCCGGCCGGAGAATCTGAACTCAACTCTGCAGTAATTGAATTCGCTTCAAACATATCTTTCAACTTGTTAACTTAAAACTGTGTTTTTCCGCAGGTCTGTAATATTTGAAAAATTATTTATTATAAAACATTGAAAAACAATGTAAATATTGAATCACTCTTTTTAAAAAACCGTTGTTTAACGGTATTTTGGAGTAAAAACACCCCCCTGAAAAAACGGGAAATTTCCCATTGTTTATGTTATTACAACTGTATAAGCGCAAAATGCTACAGCATAGCTGTTTAGCTTTATTTGTTAAAAGCCTTGTTAGTATAGCCTAATTCTAAAACCTGCAATTTTTTTTGAGGAATACTGTGCCCTTGCCGGTTGCCTGATCAGCAAGTAAATGTTTTAGTTTGATGCCTGTTGGTCGGGCGATCAACAGGGGCTAGGGCAAAGGTTAGTTCAACCCCATTTCAATTTTTCGGTTCCATGCTTCACCCCACCAGGCTTGCTTATCGATGCAGAGATAGCGGATTGTCCAATTAATTCGTTGATTCGCTTTTGCAGCCTGAATGAATTCCAGCAGTTCTTTTCTTTGGGGATTCTTGCCAAGAAAAAGGGCAAAGGGTAATATGATTGTATTGCCAAGTAAATTGTTGATAGGCTTTCCTTCAATTGTTTTAAGGTAGGGTTTTACTTTAGAAGTGTCTTTTGCAAAAGATAGTTTTTGTTGAAGTAATGCCGGAGTGTTACTGATGTCTTTTTCAGTCTGATAATTTTTGATCAGGTCTGCCAGTGTTTTGAAGCACTGGGTTTGTGTGCATCCGTTGTACAAAATGCAGGTATTGTTTTGTGTAATTATGATAGGGTTTACCTCGAAAGCTTGTGGAAAGCCTTCTGGTGCTAGGGTAAGCACCGACACTGCCTGAATACCTGTATCTAGGTTTTGATGCAGCCAGCGCATTACCGATGTTTCAGTTTCTATTCTTGCAGGCCTTGCACCCATGAGTAAGCGATAAATAGGCTTACATCCATTGCATACAACGATGATTAGTAACAGGTAAAAGGTTCTAAAACGCATCTCCTCTTGTAAAGAGTATAAAATTACTCGGTGCACTTACTTAGTTTGAATTTGTTTATCCCTTTTTAGAATATATCTTATAGCCTTTGCTGGTCGCCTAACAAGCAAATAAGTTGCTTAGATGATTCCCTGTTGGTCTGGCGACCAACAGGGGCTAAAACCCAAACCCCAAACTCCTGATCAAAGCTTCAGGCAATTGCGGCAATCTTCTTCTTTCTATCAAATAAGTAGAGAGGCCTGATAAATCTTTGTAGATATAGTGCTTGCTCAATGCGCCTTCCAAATAGCCGGCTCCACTGGTATTGCCTGTACCTACGCGCATGCCAATCATTCTGCGTACCATGATTAAATGCTTGTGTCGCCAGTTGCTCAGCATATGGTCTATTTCAATCAATGCATCTAAAATCTGGTAAGAGGTTTGGAAAACAGGAAAATCTCGGTACAGCATAATAAACAAAGCTGCACGTAGGGCTTTTGGTGTAAACTGACTACGCAGGATTTGTTGCTGCTCTTCAGACAGATTGGCCTGATTAGCTTCAAAGAAGACAAAATCAAAATCATCAATCTTGCCTTGTTCACGCTCCGTTAATCCGCTGAAATAACGATGGCGGTAATCATTCCAGAAAGGATGCTGCACAAAAGAACTGGGCGTATCAGAAGCATAGCCTTGCCAGAATGTTTCATCAAAGAAAGGCATGCGCTCCAACCAATTGTTCACCAATTGTAAGAGAGTTGGTTTATCTTCTGTATTCGTAATGGTTTGATAATCTTGCTGCGTAAAGCCGCCTTCATTCGTGCGTTTGTAATAATCAGCATGATGGCGCTTTTCTAATTGTAACCCAAGTCTTGCTTCAATTAACCTGAACTGCATGCTCTGAAAACCAGAAGAAGGCGTGAGCAGGTTTCTGAATTCCAGAAAGTCCAGCGGCGTCATGGTATCCAGAATATGCACTTGCTGGTTCAGTAAGGCCAGAATCCGCGTGATGCGTTGCAGTCGGTGACGCACCAGGTTCAGGTCCTCAGAATTGTCGTTGATGTGTGATTGGTTGAAGATGCGCTCACAATAGTCCAATTCAAACAAGATTTGCTTAAACCAGATTTCATAGGCTTGGTGGATAGAGATGAAGAGCATTTCATCGTGTGCAGGTGTATTGCCTGCTTCAAAACTCACAGGGTACTGACTATCCAATACTTTATCCAAATGCAGGTAATCTGCATAATACATGGGCTTCTTTTCCATACGGCAGGCTTTGCTGCAAAGAAAGGTGTTCAATAGCAATTGTGGCCTGATTTTGCTCAGTTCTTTTACTGCCTGTTTTGTGCTAATTTGTAGGCTCAAATTTTCATTATGCGTAAACTTTCATGGTTGTTGCTCTTGGCGGCAACAAGTGTATGGGCTGTTTCTTGCAATTCAGGCAAGACGGAAGTACCTAATCTCGATACTGTTGTTACAGATGGTCATCCAGCGTGGATACTACAGGGCAATGTGTACGAAGTGAATATTCGTCAGTATACACCTGAAGGCACATTCGCTGCTTTCAGCAAGCATCTGGATCGTTTGAAGGAAATGGGTGTGCAGACTTTGTGGTTCATGCCCATTAATCCCATCAGCAAAGTGGATAGAAAAGGTACACTCGGCAGTTATTATGCTGTGAGCGATTATACCGCTATCAATCCGGAATACGGCACATTGGATGATTGGAAAGCACTGGTGAAGAAAGCCCATGATTTGGGTTTGAAAGTGATCATCGACTGGGTACCTAACCATACCGGTGCAGATCATTATTGGTTGGAAAAGCATCCTGATTTTTACGTGATGGATAGCGTGACTAAGAAAGCGGCTTACCAATTTGATTGGACAGATACTCGTAAACTCAATTACAACAATCCGGCTTTAGCCGATACCATGATTGCACAAATGCAATACTGGATTCGTGAAACGGATATTGATGGTTTCCGTTGCGATGTAGCAGGAGAAGTGCCTGATGCATTTTGGGCCAAAGCCATTCCAGAGTTGAAAAAGATGAAGAATATTTTCATGTTGGCTGAAGCAGATAAAGCCAGCATTCACACTGCAGGTTTTGATGCAACCTATGCTTGGGCTGATTTTGCCATGCTGAAGAAAGTAGCTGATGGCAGCAGAACAGCCAATGCTTTCGATAGTGTGGTGAATAAGGTGGATACTAGTTTCCCAGCCAATGCCATGCGTTTCTATTTCACGAGTAACCATGATGAGAACAGTTGGAATAAAGCAGATTATGGTACCATGCCGGGTGAGGTGCATGCACCATTTGCTGTGTTAACCCAAACCATGAAGCGAAGCATTCCGATGATTTATAGCGGACAAGAAGAGCCGCACCTGAAAAAGATTGAATTCTTTGAAAAGGATACCATTCAGTTTGGCAAATTTGCGAGAGCACCTTTCTATCAGAAATTGCTCAATCTGCGCAAAGACAATGCCGCTTTAGCTGCCAATGCAGGTTTCACCAAACTTGCAACGGATAAGGATGCAGCCATCTATGCTTTTGTGCGCGAAAAAGATGGTAAGAAGGTATTTGTATTGCTCAACTTAAGTAAGGATGCGCAGACTGTTACCATCAATAATGCATTGATTGACGGTAAGGCTAAGGAACTGTTTACCGACAAAGCCGCAGATTTGAAATCAGGCACAGCCATGCAACTGCCGGCTTGGGGTTATCAGGTATATGTGTATTAAAGTAATAAGGGAAAAGTCAAAAGCAAAAAGTCAAAAAAACAAAAGCGAAAAGATTGGCCTCAGAAAAATGGCGTGTCACATCAAGGCGAATGCAGGGTTAGCAGAAAGGCTGTTTGAGTGCGTTAGCACGAGTTTCCTTTCTGCTCCGGAATGAGCCGTAGATGTCCGACATTTTTCTGCAGCCTTGACCTTTTTGGTACTTTTTGGGTCAAGCCAAAAAGTACGGATAGCTTAAGCAAGCTGGCAAAAGGGCTACGGTGATTAAGTGACCTGTGTAAGATTCTGACTGTGTAGTTAAGGCCGCTTATTAACTATATCATTTGCAAATCTTAGTTTCGCGGCATGAACCGTCAGCAACTGGTTGCACAAATACAAGCGAAGCGCAGTTATCTCTGCGTAGGTCTTGATACCGATATAGAAAAGATTCCGGCGCATTTGCGTCATCGTCCCGATGCAGTAGTGGCTTTCAACAAAGCCATAATTGATGCCACCAAAGATGCTTGTGTGAGCTATAAAATCAACACAGCCTTCTACGAGTCCATGGGCATCAAGGGATGGGAAGCTATGGAAGAAACCCTGCACTATATTCCGGATACGCATTTCAAGATTGCTGATGCCAAGCGTGGCGATATTGGCAACACCTCTGCACAATATGCCAAGACATTTTTTGAAGTCTTACCCTTTGATGCAGTTACTGTAGCACCATACATGGGCGAGGATAGTGTAAGGCCATTTTTGGAATATCCGGATAAAGTGACCATTGTTTTAGGTCTCACTTCCAATAAAGGCAGTAATGATTTTCAGCAATTGCTGGTGGAAGAAACAGAAGACAAAAATTTAGTACCCAATATCATTGGCGGCAACAGGCCCAAAGCTTTGTATGAAAAAGTATTGGAGCGCGTAGCCAATTGGGGCACGCCAGATAACCTGATGTTTGTGGTAGGTGCTACCAAGGCTTTTGAGTTGGAGAATATTCGCTCAATTATTCCAGATCATTTTCTGTTGGTACCCGGTGTAGGCTTTCAGGGTGGTAGTTTGGCCGATGTGAGTCGCTATGGCTTGAATAAAGATTGCGGCTTATTGGTGAACGCAAGCAGAGCCATCATCTATGCTGCAGAGCATGAAGACTTTGCAATTGAAGCAAAAGCGATTGCTGAGCAGTATCAGGTAGAGATGAGCAGCTATTTACCTGCCTGAATCATTTTCTGAAAAATAAAAGCCACTTGTTCAGCCCATTTGGCGTGCTCCTTTCCCGAATAATGTAATCCGTCAGCGGCAAGTAAGCTATTGTCTTCTTTCGCGTGTCTGCTACCTTTGGTGATTTCTACATAATGTACACCAGCAGCTTGTGCGATATCGTGATTGATCGTATTGAAAGCATCTATTTCTTTGGCAATTTGTGCTGCATCTCTTCCTTTGGCAAAAGGCGTAACACCCCAATCTGGAATGGATAATACCACAACATGGTGTTTTTTGTCCTGCGCTAAATGAATGGCTTTCTTCAGCAGAAATTCGAAATCGTTTTTGTAATCATCCATCGACCAGCGACGGTATTGATTGTTCACGCCAATCAACAATGTTACAAAATCATATTGCTCTTCATAGTTGTGGTGCAACAGATGTTCTGCTAACTCTGAACTCGTCCAGCCTGTCTTGGCCACAATCTCCGGAGCATGAAAAGAAATGCCCTGCTTACGCAGCAATTGTACTACTTGATTGGGAAAGCTATCATGCAAGGGGACAGATTCACCAATGGTGTAAGAATCGCCCAATGCTAAGTAGGAGTGAATGTGTTTAGACATAACTTAAAGGTAGGGTCGAGCGTTGAGATAAGAAAAACGAAAATCTATATCAACTAATCAAGTTTCTTTAAAATGGCACCAAATATGTTCATCAGCTCAATAGCTTCTTTGATTAAGACTTTTCGTTTTTCTGTACTCGTCCCTCGAATTTATTTAAAAGTTAGTTTTCAAAATATCGTAGAATGTATACACGTCTTCAAAACTACAATACAACGGTGCTGGCGCTACACGGATAACACCAGGTTCACGGTAATCTACAATGATGCCGCTTTCAATCATTTTCTGGTGAATGGCTTTGCCGTTATTGGGGAAATACAAACTCAATTGCGCACCACGTTGTGCCGGATCCGCTGGTGTGATGATTTCAAATTGCAGGTTGGGTAATTGCTGCAAAAGAAACTCCAGATAGTTGGTTAACTGAATGCTCTTGGCACGTAGTGCATGTATATCTGCTTGATCGAATAATTCCAATGATGCTTTCAAGCAAACCGTATTGAAGACTTGTGCGGTACTGATGTTCCAGCCACTGGCATCTGGTTTGGCATAAAAACCTTTCTCCATTTTAAAGCGGGTCTTTTCATCATTACCCCACCAGCCGGCCATTCTGTTTACATCTGTTTGTTGTGCATGTTTGTTGTGTACGAATACACCGCCCACTGCACCCGGACCGGCATTCAAATATTTATAACTGCACCAGATGGCAAAATCAACCTGCCAATCGTGCAACTGCAATGGGATATTACCCGCTACGTGTGCCAAGTCCCAACCCGCAATAGCGCCCGCAGCTTGTGCTGCTTTGGTGATGGTGGGAATATCGAAGAATTGTCCGGTGTAATAATTAATGCCTCCAAAAATGGTGAGGGCCAGACTTTCTTTATTGTCTTCAATTGCTTGCAAAATATCTTCTGTGCGCAGTGTTTTTTCTCCGGCACGTGGGGCAATTTCAATAATGGCATCATCGGGATTGAATCCATGGTGTCTGGCCTGGGTTTCTACTGCATATTGGTCAGATGGAAATGCACCTGCTTCTAACATGATCTTGTATCGGGTAGGTGTTGGCTTGTAAAAGCTCAGCATCATCAGGTGCATGTTCACTGTAAGGGCATTCATTACAGTGATCTCTTCATTAGATGCGCCCATGATTTTTGCCAAAGCCGGTTTGCAATAATCCTGATAGTACAACCAAGGATTGGCGCCATTGAAATAACCACCCACTGCTTGCTCGCGCCAGGTCTTTAACTCTGTTTCAATGGCTGCATGTGCCGATTTAGGCTGCAGTCCCAAAGAATTGCCACAGAAATAAATCACTTCTTTACCGTTATGGTGCGGAAAGTGGAACTGTGCTTTAAAATGGTGTAAGGCATCTGCCTGATCGGCTCTGCGGGCATAGTCCAGACTTGCTTCAAATGGGGCCATCGTGCAATATTTCCTGCAAAGTAAGTGCTGCAATTGATTTTTTGATAAATGGTGCTATTTCAACAAACGAAAGGCCTATTTTCATTGCCCCAAAATCAAACGCATATGAGATCCTTGTTCGTAGCAGTATTGCTCGTATTCGGATTGGCGCTACAAGCCCAAACCCCCGTTTCAGAAGCCAATTACGCATTGGCTGCCCGTTTCTCTCCTAAAAAGCTGGAGAAGATGGTCTTTAGTACGGCCGTTGATCCGCATTGGTTGAAGAAATCAGACCGCTTTTGGTATATGTATCAAACCACAGAAGGTAAGAAGTGGTTTATCGTGGATGCAGCCAAAGGTGAGAAGAAAGTATTGTTCGATAATGCTGCATTGGCTGCCAAGCTTACGCGCATTACGGATGATCCAATGGATGCCCAGCACCTGAATATCGACAGTATGCGTTTTGTACGCGATGAAAACTGGATTCAGTTTGAGGTAAAGAGCACCAAAGAAATCGAGAAGAAAGATTCTACAGCCAAAAAGGGTACACCTCCTGTAAAAGAGAAGAAGGTGTTTTATTTCGAGTATAACATTAATACTGGTGAGCTGGTAGAACTGAATGATTTCAAAAAGCCTAAGCGTAAGCCAAGCTGGGCAAATATTTCTCCTGATGGCAACATTATTCTGTTTGGTAGAAACAACAATCTCTACTGGATGGATAAAGCCAATTACGAGAAAGCTGTCAAGAATGAAGATGACAGTACCATTGTAGATTATCAGTTAACTAAAGATGGTATTGAAAACTTCGGCTACTACAATGATGGTAACCTCTCAGGTTCTGGCGATAGCAATGTTGACAAAGAGAAAAATAAAATGAAGCGCAGACCAGTATTTGTATTCTGGTCGCCCGATTCTAAATACTTCGCATTAAACCGTGTAGACAATAGAAAAGTAAAAGACCTTTGGGTGATCAATAGCATCGCTGATCCACGTCCAACACTGGAGACCTACAAATATTGGATGCCTGGTGAGAAAGATGCACCTGTAGAGCATCTGCTGGTGTTTGATCTTGCTGCGAAAACTTCTCGCGAAATTTCAGTAGGCATGTTCAAAGATCAGGATGTAAGTGTATGGTCTGAGCCTGCCAAGATGAGCAGCAGAGATGATGATTATCGCCCTGCTATTTGGTTAGGTAATGGCAATCAGTTTTATTTCAGTAGAACCAGTCGCGATCTCAAGCGTATTGATCTTTGTTTGGTCAATGTGCAAACTGGTGATGTGAAGACTTTGATTGAAGAGCGTTTGAATACCTATGTTGAAATCAAACGCCCCGGTTTAGTGAATGGTGGTAAGGAATTGATTCAGTGGAGTGAAGATGATGGATGGGGTCATTTCTATCTCTACGATGAAAATGGTAAACTGAAAAATCAAATCACTTCAGGTGCTTGGCATTGTGAAGATATTCTCGGTATTGATGAAAAGAATCGCGTATTGTATTTCTCTGCTAATGGTAAAGAAGCCAATGAAGATCCTTATTACCTGCATGCTTACCGCATCAATTTTGATGGTACAGGTTTGAAATTGTTAACGCCTGGTGATTTTGATCATTCACCCAGCATGGATGACAATAGTCGTTATGTAGTGAATAATTTTTCTCGTGTAAACACGGTACCTAAATCAGTATTGTTCGCTGCTGATGGCAGAAAGATTTTGGATTTAGAAACAGCTGATCTGAGCAGCTTGTTCGCAGCAGGCTATAAGTTCCCTGAACCATTCAAAGCCAAAGCAGATGATGGTATTACAGATATCTATGGTGTCATGTATAAGCCTTTTGATTTCGACAGTACCAAGAAATATCCCATCGTTGAGTATGTATATCCTGGTCCGCAAACTGAAGCAGTGAATAAAGCATTCAGCCGCGGTATGGATCGTACAGATCGTCTGGCGCAACTAGGGTTTGTTGTTGTTACTTTGGGAAACAGGGGTGGTCACCCAAGCCGTAGCAAGTGGTACCATAATTATGGTTATGGTAATCTGCGCGATTATGGTTTGGCCGATAAGAAAGCTGTTGCAGAACAACTGGCTGATCGCCATAAGTTCTTAGACATTACTAAAGTGGGTATTCATGGTCACTCAGGCGGTGGCTTTATGAGTACTGCAGCGATGTTGGTATATCCTGATTTCTTCAAAGTAGCTGTGTCGTCTGCAGGTAACCACGACAACTCCATTTACAATAGATGGTGGAGTGAGAAGCACCATGGTGTGAAGGAAATCATCAGCGATAAAGGCGACACTACTTTCCAATACAACATTGATAAAAACCCAGAGTTGGCGAAGAACTTGAAGGGCAGACTGATGCTGGCGCATGGTGAAATTGATAACAATGTGCATCCTGCCAATACCATGCGTGTAGTGAATGCATTGATCAAAGCCAATAAGCGTTTTGATATGCTGGTATTGCCTACACAGCGTCATGGCTTTGGCGATATGACAGAATACTTCTTCTGGCGTATGGCAGATTATTTCACAGAGCACTTGATGGGTGATACCAAATCTCGTCAGGTAGATGTGGAAGAAATTAACAAAGAAGTAGAGCAAACCAATAAGCAACAAAGAAGAGGGTAATTCCTATGTCAAATAAAAAAATCCCCCCGCAGTAATGCAGGGGGATTTTTTTATTCCTTCTTTGGTATACCCGGTACAAAACTCCCCATCGGTGCCGTGTACCAGGGTTTGATGATATAATTCAATCTACCGGCGCTAACAGCAGGATCAGTTTGTAATAATTTTTCTACTTCTTCCTTGGTGGCACAATCAAAAATGAAAATCCCCTGCCAATCGCCAGCTTCACCAAATGGTCCGGCTACTTTAATCTTACCCTCATAATAAAGTCTGTCGATATTAGCGATATGGCCTTTTTGAATGGTCATGGCAGTTGCTGAATCCTGATCGCGCTTGGGACCCTTGGTCAGCATTACAAAGTAGTATTTCCTGATCTGTTCAATTGGCTTGGGTTCTGTGGTTGTTTTTTGCGCAATGGATAGGCTATAAAAACCCATCATCGTCAGCAGTAGTAGGGGTTTCATGTGTTGATTTTGAACCAATTTAAGAAACTAGCTGCTTTATCTATCCTCACTTTGTTGAACGGTAATGCCTTCTTAACCCAAAATAAGCTGAAGAATGCGTCAGCGGGTGGCATTCGACACCTATTTTTGCAGCGCAAAGCCCTTAACAACACTAAAAGAACGATCATGGCTGCCAGAACAGACAATTTCCAATCGCCCGATTATTATTTGCTTGATGAATTGCTGACCGATGAGCATAAGCTCATTCGTGAATCCGTACGCAATTATGTGAAGAAGGAAATTTCGCCCATTATTGAAGATTATGCGCAGCGCGCGGAGTTTCCGCAGCAGATTGTGCAACAGCTGGGTGAAATGGGTTGCTTTGGTCCAACCGTGCCGGTTGAATACGGCGGTGGTGGTCTGGATTATATCAGCTATGGTTTGATGATGCAGGAATTGGAACGTGGCGATAGTGGCGTTCGTTCAACAGCATCTGTACAGGGTTCATTGGTGATGTTCCCGATCTATGCTTATGGTAGTGAGGAGCAAAAAAGAAAATATTTACCCAAACTTGGCAGCGGCGAATGGTTGGGTTGTTTCGGTTTAACAGAACCTGATCATGGTAGTAATCCTGCAGGCATGGTGACCAATTTTAAAGATGCCGGTGATCATGTGATTTTGAATGGTGCCAAAATGTGGATCAGCAATGCGCCCTTCGCACAAGTGGCTGTGGTTTGGGCAAAGAATGATGCTGGTGAAATTCAGGGCATCATCGTGGAACGTGGTATGGAAGGATTTACCACACCAACCACACATGGTAAGTGGAGCTTACGTGCCAGTGCAACTGGTGAGTTGGTTTTCGATAATGTAAAAGTGCCTAAAGAAAATATTTTACCTGGCGTAAAAGGATTGAAAGGTCCATTGAGCTGTTTGTCCAAAGCGCGTTATGGTATTGCATGGGGCGCATTGGGCGCAGCAATGGATTGTTATGATACCGCATTGCGTTACAGTATGGAGCGTGTGCAATTCGACAGACCGATTGGCGGATTTCAGTTACAACAGAAAAAGCTGGCTGAGATGATCACTGAAATTACCAAAGCGCAATTATTGGTTTGGCGTCTGGGTGTATTGATGAATGAAGGTCGCGCTACGCCTGCTCAAATCAGTATGGCAAAACGTAATAGCTGTGAAATTGCGACAAATATTGCCCGCGATGCACGTCAGATGTTGGGCGGTATGGGTATTACTGGAGAATACAGCATCATGCGCCACATGATGAATTTGGAAAGTGTGATCACTTATGAGGGTACACATGATGTACACTTGTTGATCACCGGTATGGATGTAACAGGTTATAACGCATTCAAATAAGATGAAGGTTTTTTTGATTGGTTTGATGGGTAGTGGGAAGTCTTATTGGGCAACGCAATTAGCGAAAAAGCTCAAGACAGGTGGTTATGATTTGGATAGTCTGATCGAGAACCTGGAAGACAAAACCATCGCTGAGCTATTCGATGAGGATGGGGAGGATTATTTCCGCAAAACAGAAGCCAAACTCTTGCGTTGGTTTGGGGAGAAGAAAGCCTTTGTGCTAGCAACTGGTGGTGGTACGCCTTGTTTCCATGATAATATGGCTTGGATGAATAAGCAGGGTATTACGATCTGGTTAGACGAAGAGCTAGATACGCTAGTAGAGCGTTTATTGCCGGAGAAGGCTCATCGTCCGCTTATCAGAGACTTAAATGATGATGCGTTAAAGTCGTTCTTGTTAAAGAAGCGTGCAGAGCGGGAAGTATATTATGGGCAGGCTGCTCATAGAATATCTGGCAAAGACATCAGTTTAAAAGCATTACAGCAAATCATACAATCTCATGCATAAAGGATTCATCAAAACAGCTGCTTGGCTAGGTGCACTGGCTGTAGCACTGGGTGCATTTGGTGCACATAAGCTGAAAGAATTGGTTAGCGAGCAGGCTGTTGCTACTTTTGAAACTGGTGTGAAATACCAATTCTTTCATGTCTTGGCTTTGCTGTTTGCAGGTATTTTATATTCAAGCTATTCCAATAAATATATCCTCAACGCTGGGCGCTTTTTTATTGCAGGCATCCTGCTATTTAGCGGCTCATTGTATGTGCTAACCGTAAAAACTGGTTTGGTCTTAAGCGGCTTGTCCTGGGTTGGTCCCATCACGCCTTTAGGCGGACTTTGTTTTATTATCGGTTGGGTTTTACTGGCATTAGGGGTGAAAAAAGCCTAGTTATCCACTTTCTACTCATTTCTAGCTAGTTCTCAGAAAAGAAATCCACAGCAGGCCATTCACACGAATAGGGTATGGGCAAACGTTATATTTGTACACCTGAGTACCCATGGCCAATTCATTAAGAAAAAAAACACCTCCGCCACCAGATCCTGAGCAACTGAATCCTGACAAGGAAGCAGAAGTGAATGTGGCCGAAGTGGTGAAAGACGAACGTACTACCAAGATATTCGGCTCTGTGAGTCTGCTCTTTGGTATTTTCCTGTTTATCGCATTCACCTCTTATTTATTTACCTGGCAGGATGATCAGGATAAAGTGCATCAATTTGGTGTACGCATTTTTGCTACTGCTGATGTAAAAGTAACCAATCTCTTGGGCGTATTGGGTGCGTATGCGGCACATCAATTCATGTTCAATGGCTTTGGTATTGCAGCTTATCTATTCTGCACTTTCTTTTTCGTGTTGGGTATCAACCTGCTCTTTGGTAAGAAAATCTTCAATCTCTCTCGCAACATCAAATATGTATTGGTTGGTTTGCTAGTAATCAGCATGGCCATGGCATTTGTTACACCTAATACTGCATTTAGTTGGGGTGGCGCTGTAGGCGAGTTGGTGAATAGTTGGTTCATTAAGTGGATTGGTCAGGTAGGAACTGGTGCTTTGTTATTCCTAGCATCCTTTAGTTATTTTATCTGGCGTTTCAATCCGCAATTTCATTGGCCAGAGTTTAACTGGATTAAGCCAGCTGAAAAGGAAGAGACTTTTGTGCCAGAACCAGAAGCAGAGCCAGTGAAGATGGATTGGGATGAAGCGGGCAAGCC
>DALYHN010000017.1:0-20339 GCA_031970875.1 Chitinophagaceae bacterium | reverse complement strand
GTGCCCAGAACTGGATTCGAACCAGCACACCCTTGCGGGCGCTGCGACCTGAACACAGTGCGTCTACCAATTTCGCCATCTGGGCAGATAAACCAGTATTGCTACAGGTTGTGATTCAGGGCTGCAAATATATAACCTGACCCGGTATTTCAAAAATGTTTTTAGACCGCTAAAAGGCTACAACCACGGATATCACTGTTGTCTACCCTACCCAAAACCTCAAAACGACCGTCCGGATAAACGACACCTGCATCTTCTGTGGCAATAAAGGCACAACTATAGATATTGGCTAGATCAATGATGTTCAAAATACCCCTTCCTGCGCTTTGCACCAACAACGGGTCCGATTCATCACGCACCAAGGCACGCATCCATGGAGCAGGCGACAAGAGCCCTTCTCCTTCTGCATAGGCCTGACTGAGCAATTCCGTCATGCCATACTCGGTTGCTACCTGCTTCAACCCTAGCTGCTTACACAAATAATGATGCAATGCTTGTCTGGTTATTTCCTCTTTACGGCCCTTCATACCACCTGTTTCCATCACCATAGTATGTGGTAAATGCATAGGGAATGCTTCTGCGAAATCCATCAAGGCAAAGCTCACACCCAGTAGCAGAACTTTTTGTCCGGCTGCATTCAATCGCTGCAATTTCTCCGCTAAAGCAGGAAAATCATAGAGATAGAATCCATTATCCGGATGCCCGCTCTGCTGCATCAATACTTCGGCCATCATCACCAAGGATGAACCCTTTCTTTCCAAATAAGCAGGCAACAACGAAAGAATACACCAATCTTTCGGCGAGCCAAACATGCGTTCAAATTGTTGCGTAAAGCTCTTGGTATACACAGATACATCAGCTACGTAGTGCTTGCTGGTAGCAGCTTTGCCTGTTCCACTACTTTCGAAAACAATTGCTTCGCTTTTGTTCTCTGCAATCACTTGATGCGTCTTAAAAAAACTGATGGGCAAAAAAGGTATTGAGGCAACACTATCCACCGCATGCGCATCTATTTGCATGTGATTACACCAATCCCGATACACAGCACAATGCAAGTATTGGTATCGGAAAATATCGAGTGCCAGCTGATCAAAACCAGCGGGCTTTACTGAGAAAATATTGTTAACATCAATCAAGGGCAATATGGATTGTCAGGCTGATTTGAGTACATTTGAAAACAATGCGATTCATGAAATACCATCGAATACTTCTATTTCTGCTAACCGGATTGCTCGTCAATTCCTGCAGCAAAGATAAATTCCAGACCAAACCCAAACTCACATTTAAATCTGTGAGTACGGAAAGGCTGACTGCAGGCTCAACCATTCAATTCAATATTCGATTTACAGACGCCGAAGGCGATATTCAGGACAGTATTTGGGTTCAGAAAGTAACCCGCAACTGTACCAACAGCAATTTCTCTGGTAGATATAAGATTCCCACTTTCACTGGCACCAAAAATCTGGAAGGTGAATTTGAAATATGTTTTGGCTATGGTATCAACTTGGGCTGCCCATCTATCAGAGAACCACAATGCATTGGTCAGAACGATACCTGCGTATTCCGTTTTTGGGCGAGAGACCTAGCAGGGAATGTGAGCGATACCATTAGCTCTTCCACCGTAGTTATCGTAAGACGCTGATGTGCTAAGTAACATCTTCAATACTTTTTTCTTCGGCAATTTCTTCTACGGCCTTTGTGTAGTGATGTTATCTATTGAAACACGCATTCAGTACAAATGGCCATTACAGTCCATTAGTTGGTACGCTTTCATATACTGTAGCACTGTAGTATTCTATCAATATGCTTATCTCAAGAGTAGCAATCATCCACAGGATAATGCAAGGGCAGCATGGTTTCAACAAAATAAACAAGCCATACAATATACCCAATGGGCCTTGATTGCATGTAGCATAATAGCAGCATGCATCTATTTCTGGTATCACCTCATCGTACCAGATATACCAACAATATTAGTTGCCTCATCATTTCCATTCATTGCAGTCTTGTACTACAGCGTTTTCTTTCCCAAGCTAATTCCTATTCACATTAGACATACCGGCTGGCTAAAACCATTTCTCATTGGTTATGTGTGGGCGGGTATTGTCACAAGCTTTCCACTAATACTCAATCAGCCAACACAAACAGATATTTTCACTGCGCTGCATGGTTTTTTGTTTTTCAAAAACTGGTTGTTTGTTTCTGTGCTGGCGATTCTTTTTGACATCAAGGATTTTACAGCCGACAATAATCTTGAGCTAAAAACCTTTGTTGTAAGATTTGGCTTATCCAAAACCATTTTACTAATCGTTTTGCCCATCACCATTATTGGTTGGGTGTTGATTGCCCTAACCGCTACAAGACTGGGCATTCCCCTATCTCGCGTGCTTATCAACGCCATCCCCTTTGTATTGTTGATAATTGCTGCACTTGGCCTGCTACAACGTAAGCCCATACTCTATTATCTTGCAGTGATTGATGGACTGCTATTGGTAAAAGCCATCTGCGGCATCATCGCATTTACAATCATTTAAATATCTGGCCATGGCAAAGACGACGACGAAAAAGAAATCAGGTAAAAATGCTTTACTTACTGATCAATCAATGGCATTTCTGCGCAACTACATCAATACACCATCACCGGTAGGATTTGAGAGTAGCGGACAAAAAGTATGGCTGGAATATGTAAAGCCATATGTAGATACCCATTTTGTAGATCCTTATGGAACTGCTGTTGGTGTAATCAATCCAGATGCCCCATTCAAAGTAGTGATTGAAGCCCATGCGGATGAAATCAGCTGGTTTGTGAACTATATCGATGACAAAGGCTTGATTTACTTGAAACGCAATGGCGGTGTGGATCATCAGATTGCCCCTGCAAAGCGAGTATTGATTCATGGTAAAAAAGGTGCAGTAAAAGCTGTCTTCGGCTGGCCTGCCATTCATACACGTTTGGGCAGCCCTGATACCAAAGAACCACAACCTCGTGTTGACAATCTTTGGTTGGACTGTGGTGCACGCAGCAGAAAAGAAGTTGAATCGCTCGGCATTCATATTGGCGCTGTGGTTACCTATGAAGAGGGTTATGATGAACTGGCTTTCGATTATTTAATTGGTCGTGCATTTGACAACCGCATTGGCGGCTTTATGATTGCAGAAGTTGCGAGACTGCTGAAAGAAAACAAGAAGAAACTACCCTTTGGCTTATATGTAGTAAATGCAGTACAGGAAGAAATTGGTTTACGCGGCGCGGAAATGATTGCCCGCAGAATCAAACCCAATGTTGCTATTATTACAGATGTTACCCACGACACGCACACGCCAATGATCAACAAAGTGGTAGAAGGCGATGTGGTTTGTGGCAAAGGACCATCTCTGGCTTATGGCCCTGCAGTTCATAACAAATTGCTGAGTCTGGTACAAGATGTTGCAGAAAAATCAGGCATTGCAGTTCAGAACCGCACTGTTAGCAGAAGCACTGGTACCGATACCGATAGTTTTGCTTACGCGAATGATGGTTGTCCCTCTGTATTGATCTCTATCCCGCTGCGCTATATGCACACCACTGTAGAGATGTTGCATAAATCAGATATCGAGGGTACGATTAAGCTGATGTATGAAACATTGCTGACACTGACACCCAAAACCAACCTCAGCTATCTCTGATAATCAGCACACTAACGATATGTGGATAGCCCGTCTTTTTAAGGCGGGCTTTAATTTGTAATTTTGCGCCGTATGAGTTGGCAGGATTCAAGAAAAATACGCGTGGCGATATTGGATTTGTATGAGGGGCAACCTAATCAGGGTATGCGTTGTATCCGCGAACTCATCAATACCTGGGGCGAAATGCAGCAACTGGATGTTCGCTATGAAGAATTTGACGTACGTCAGAAACTGGAAACACCCGATACCAGCTTCGATATGTATATCTCTAGCGGTGGTCCTGGTTCTCCTTTAGATACCGTGGGCAGTGATTGGGAAAAAGCTTATTTCCAATGGCTGCAAAGTATTGAACAATGGAATGATCAAGCCGAGACAGCGGATAAGAAACATGTGCTTTTTATTTGCCACAGCTTTCAACTAGCCTGCAGACATTATGAAGTTGGATTGGTCTGCAAACGTAAATCAACCTCCTTCGGCGTATTCCCTATTCATATGCTGGAGGATGGACAGGAAGAGATTCTATTCGATGGTTTAAGAGATCCTTTCTACGCAGTGGATAGTCGCGACTATCAGGTGATTCAACCCAATCATGATCGCCTTCGCGAGATGGGTGGCAAAATTCTGGCTATTGAAAAAATGCGTCCACATGTTCCTTATGAACGCGCGGTAATGGCTATTCGCTTTAACGACCATTTTATTGGCACCCAGTTTCATCCCGAAGCTGATGCTATTGGTATGAGCATGTACTTGCAGAGAGAAGACAAAAAACAACAGGTGATTGAACATCACGGCGAAGCCAAATGGAGTAGCATGGTGGAACAATTACAAGATCCGGAAAAAATTATGTGGACCTATAGCCACATCATCCCCAATTTTCTTAACTACGCTATTGGCGAAACGGTATCTGCCTAAACTTTCTTTTCAAATACCCTGTTCTTTCAAAAGGATGGTGTATTTTGGATAAAACAGCAGACATGGTTCCTTCTATCAGAGCTGCCTACAATAGCCAATTTAGCAACGAGCAATACGAAGCGTATCTAAAGGCTTTGCATGCCAAGCACCCAGAAGCCATTCAGTTTCGCGTAGCAGAAACACCCATATTTATCGACAAAGCTTTTAAGGAAAAAATACTCAGCGCTTGTGAGTCGATTGTAGATGTAATTACACAATACAATTTCAAAACAATTACCTCACACGCCATACCAGATAATGTGCGTGTTCCTAACGAAGATGGTCATACCCATTTTATTGCATTTGATTTTGGCATTTGCCAGAATGCAGCCGGAGACTACGAACCACAGCTCATTGAAATGCAAGGCTTCCCAACCCTCTTTGGTTATCAGGTTTGGCATGATGAAATGACCAAGCAGCACTTCAATATTCCGGAAGGATATAGTCCTTATTTAAGCGGTCTCAATAAAGAGAGCTATCTATCCTTACTTCGTGAAATCATCATTGGCGATTGCTCACCTGAAGAAGTGATACTACTCGAAATTCTACCACATGAACAAAAAACCAAAATTGATTTCTATTGCACACAAGATTATCTAAATATTCCAATTGTGTGCTTGACAGATTTAATACAAGAAGGGAAAAAACTATATTACAAAAACGCTGCTGGTCAACAAGTACAAATCAAACGAATTTATAACCGAATCATTTTTGATGACCTGCAACAACAATCAGCAGCGATTCAAGAAAAAGGAAAACTACTCTTGGAAGAACTGGATGTTACTTGGGTGCCACATCCTAACTGGTTCTATCGCATCAGTAAATACACATTGCCCTATATAGATCATCCCTATGTGCCTAAGACAAGGTTTCTGAATGAAATCAAAGAAATACCAGCTGACTTAGAAAACTATGTACTAAAGCCCTTATTCTCTTTTGCAGGACAGGGCGTTGTAATAGACGTACAAGCTTCAGACATTGCTGCTGTAAAAGATCCGGAGAATTGGATTCTTCAACGAAAGGTGCAATACGCAGATATTATCCCAACACCCGATATTCCAGCCAAAGCAGAAATACGCATTTTCTATTTCTGGAAACCAGGTGCAGACCGACCAATACCCGTTAACAACCTGGCTCGCCTAAGCAAGGGCAAAATGATTGGTGTTCGATACAACCAGGACAAAACATGGGTTGGTGGTAGCCTAGCCTACTTCGAAGTGTAAAACCAGCAGTGATAAGGATACCTAATTTTTTCAGTGTCCTCTTACTAAATTGGTGAGATGAAAAAGAACCTCTACTATAATAGATTCTTATTTACTTCACTGTGGTATTTATTGTTTCTGTTATTTACAAGCTTTGTATTAGGTCCACTCTATGAAGGCTTAAGAAGAGGAGATTTTCACAAGCACTATCAGATCTGGCTAAATAATGATTTGAGAACAGAAAGCTTATTTTTCATGTTCTTGATAGCCATTTTATTCAGCAAGATGACTCTTGCGTCTGAAAAAAGACTGAATTAGAAAATCAAGTAAGTATGCCTTTGAAACAATCTACCCAAGAACTATTTATTGAAACCATCAAGTTGTTTATAGGTATAACAGTTTTTGGACTAATCATTGAACTAGTTTACGATCTAATCAAAGGCTTTTCGCTTGAGCAGGCCATCAATGAATGGATTGCTCAGAATACTAAGCCTAGATCATGGATTGCACGAATCATCATCTCCTTTGGCGTTGCCTATTTTGGTATTCTCAGAAAAGAAGCGAAACTGAAAAAACAAAGTAAATCAGAATAAAATGAAGGATGATTAATCCTCCATTTTATTCTTCAACTTACCTAAAAGTATATACGTATTCTTTACTGCTAACTCTGTGTTTTTCCAATCGATACCTTCTTGCGCCTTCAAGACAAGTTTACCTTTAGCAGCAGGCACTGTAGACACGGGCAATATTTGATATTGATCCTTACCCGTCAAGGCAAAAACATACTCCTTGCCTTCAAAACGCACGACGGCATCTTCAGCTACTACTGCCGCTTCAGGTTGCTTAATTTGGAACTCTCCTGTCAGGAACATACCTGGCAATAAGTCGTTCGTTTTTTGCTCAAAATGACAGTGCACCAATCCGCTCCTGTTTGCATCGATATTACGGGTAGTTAGAATCACTTCTACCGGATATTGCTTCTCGGGCTGATCAGCCAAAGCAACTTTGGCTTCCATACCCTTACGAATAAACGAGAAATCCTTTTCAAATACAGTTAATGCAGCATGGATATCATCTGGATCAACCAACTCGAACAATACATCTGCCGGGTTTACATACTTACCTACATTCACATTGATCTTTGTAACATAGCCATTGATGGGTGAACGAACAGGCACTGTTCTTGAAATGGCATTCACATTTAACTGATCTGGATTGATTCCAATGATCCGCAATTTCTCTTCCAAAGCCTTGATCAACACCTGCTGCGTTCTAAACTCGCTTAGTACTTGCTGGTAACTCTTCTTACTGGTCGCATCCTGCTCACTAAGTGATTTCTGACGTTCTACATCAACTTGTAGATAGTCCATCCTAGCTTTAGCCATCAGAAAATCCTGCTGCAACTGCACATAACTCTGATCCTCCATTATGGCAATCACTTCTCCCTTACGCACGCTTGTTCCAGGTAGCAAATGAGATTGCTTTAGATAGCCACCTAAAGGAAAGCTTACAGAAATCAAACTTTGTGGCGGCACATCTACCATACCATTCACCTTAATACTGGTAACCACTGCTTGAAAGACTGGCTTAGCAGTTTCAATAGCAGCGTTTTTAGCTTGCTCAGGAGTTAACTGCACCATTTCATCGGCAGGTGTAGAGTCTATTTTGACTACTTCTGCCGGCTTACTCTTACAAGAGAATAAGGCTAATACAACAAATACAATACCTATATGCTTTATCATGATTATTTTTTTTCTGGTAATAAATACAATAACATTATTTCCGTCATTCTACAGCTGCGCTGCGCATCAATATATTGCGAACGAATATCGAATGCTTGCTGAATCAACAAACCCCACTCCAAATAACTTATGGCACCATTTTGATATTGAAGATTTGCTGTACGAATCATCAAATCTGACTGCTGCAAAGCTGTTTGCTGATAATACTGCAAGGTTGTTCTATGCTTTGTATATGCTTGTGAGTAAACTGCTAATCTCGATTGCAGATCTTGCAAAACAAGATTCGCATCCGTGGCAGCAATTGCTTCGTTCACTTTAGCAGCAGCCACCCTTGTTTTAGCAGCTTGATTGAATAAGGGCAAACTTACACCTGCGCTAAGCGAACTGAATCTTCTACCAAAATCAGCATAGGTCTCCGTTTTATCCTTCCGCATTTGCCATCCAATGAGTGATTGGTTATTGTACCCCACCAACCAGTCCGGAGTCATTCTGCTTTTTTCTACGGCTGTCTCTGCCTTAGCAGCATTGATTTGGGCCTGATACACCCCAAGTAATGGATGCTGCCTGATAATGGCGGTATCAAATAGCAAACGACCAGGTTGTAATGCTTCTGATGGCAACCATGCTGCATTGGTCTGCAACAAAATAGATATCTGTTGCTGTGCTGCAGCAATATCTTGCTCCAGATTAGCTAATATCAGCTTTGTCTGACGTGCATAATTCTCCAGACTTACTTTCTCCAGCAAATTGGATTCTCCTTTGTCAAAGCGCAACGTAGCTTTTTGCACATAGCTAGAATAAACGCTATCCATTTGTTGCAACAACTGCTTACGTAGCAGTAAATACTGCAAGTCTAGATAGAACTCACGCATCAGCTTGTCAAGATCTGCTTGACGCAGGGCAGTTTGCCTTTTTGCACGTTCAACATAAGACGACAACACATTTTTTCTTTCCTTGTAATAAACAGGTGAAGAAAAATTCTGCACCAAAGAAAAACGTGCATCAAAATGAATGCTATTGTAATTTCCAATTTCCGTTAGTACTTGTGCTTTAGGAATATCTCTCGCAGTACCTACCATTGTCTTGGCAAAATCCTCATGCAAAAGTTGCTGTTGAATTATCGTCGCTTTTTCACGAGCCAATTGCAGCAATGCTTGCTCTTGTATAGGCTGCACTGATTGCGCTTGTGCAGTACCAATAATGCCAAGCAGTAAAACTGCTGTAACAATATGGTGTTTCTTCCTTCTAGGGCGAATATGCTCAAACAAGAAATATAAGCATGGTAATACAAGTAAGGTCAATAAGGTAGCACTTATCAGCCCACCAATCACCACAGTTGCCAAAGGCCTTTGTACTTCAGCACCTGCTCCACTGCTGATTGCCATGGGCAAAAAGCCTAAAGATGCCACTGCAGCAGTCATCAGTACTGGTCTTAAACGAATCTGTGTTGCCTGCATAATAATTGATTTAATATCTGATACGCCATCCGCTTTAAGCCTATTCATCTCTGTAATCAACACAATGCCATTCAACACAGCTACACCAAATAAGGCGATAAAACCTACACCTGCTGAAATACTAAATGGCATACCACGAACCCATAAAGCAAATACACCACCAATGGCAGAAAGCGGAATAGCAGAGAAAATCAATAAGCTATATTTCAGTTGATTAAAGGCAAAATACAACAGGACTAAAATGAGCAAAAGCGCAATTGGCACTGCAATACTCAAACGCTTGGTAGCATGCAAGAGGTTTTCATAAGCACCACCATAAGTAATATAATACCCAGGTGGAAGATCGATCTTATCACCCACTTTTTGTTGTAGCTCGTTGACAATGCTTTGCACGTCCCTACCGCGCACATTAAAGCCAACAGTAATTCTACGCTGTGCATCTTCTCTTTGTATCTGATAAGGACCATCTTGTAATGACACATTAGCTAGCACATGTAGCGGCACTTGTTCGCCACCTTTTACCCCAATCATAAGGTTACCAATATTGTCTAAGTCCTGACGTATGCCCTTATCTAGTCTAACAGACAAAGCAAAACGGCGATCACCTTCAAAAACCAATCCTGCTTCGGCGCCTGCGTATGCTGCTCGAACAATACGATTGATTTCCTCTACATCTGCGCCATATCGTGCAATCGCTTCTCGATTATACGTAATCACCATCTGAGGTACGCCTGTAACAGTCTCGATATACAAATCCTTAGCTCCATCTATCTTTTTAATCAACTCGCCTAATTCTGCAGCATGTCTCGCCAAACTATCCAGATCATCTCCAAATATTTTGCATACCACATCCTGCCTTGCGCCAGTCATTAATTCATTAAACCGCATTTGTACAGGAAACTGAAAACCTGTTGCTATACCGGGTACATCTTGTAATGCTTCACTCATTTTCTCAGCCAACTCATCGAAGGTTTTCGCACTTGTCCATTGCTTTTTGTCTTTCAGAATCACCATCATATCTGCTGCTTCTACCGGCATTGGATCTGTTGGAATTTCACCTGCACCAATTTTCGTTACCACCTTCTCAACTTCAGGAAAACGTTGCAACAAAACCTTGGCGGTTTTTTGTGTTGTAGCAACAGTGGTACTTAAAGACGAACCTGTTAGCAATCTGGTATCAACAGCAAAATCGCCTTCTTCCAACTTAGGAATAAATTCTCCACCCAGTGTGCTTAATACAAGTAAAGACAGCACAAAACCAACAGCACTTGCACCTACCACCCATTTAGGAAAACGTAAAACCCATTGCAAACTAGGCTTGTACCATGTCTGTAAGACTTTCATCATTCTATCTGAAATGGTTGGGTGGTGACTGATTTTCTTGCTCAGCATCAGTGTACTAACCATTGGGATATAGGTAAGCGACAATAAGAAAGCACCAAGAATAGCGAAAGAAACTGTCTGCGCCATTGGGCGGAACATCTTCCCTTCAATACCCTGAAGTGTAAGGATAGGCAGGTACACAATTAGGATAATTACCTGACCGAATACAGCTGCATTCATCATTTTCTTTGAAGCTGTTTCTACCTCTGCATCCATTTGATGCTGGTTTAATTTGGTTGCTTCTTTAAAACCGGAGTGATGGCTAAGCTTATGCATGACTGCTTCTACAATGATTACTGCGCCATCCACAAGTAGACCAAAATCTAATGCGCCCAAACTCATCAAATTACCACTCACACCGAAGAGATTCATCATGATCACTGCAAAGAGCATCGACAAAGGAATCACTGAAGCTACTAAGAGACCTGCTCTAAGATTACCTAAGAACAGCACCAGTACAAATACAACGATCAAAGCGCCTTCAATCAAATTCGTCTCAACAGTACCAATAGCATTATTCACCATTTTGGTTCTATCCAAAAATGGCTCAACAATAACACCTTCCGGAAGTGATTCACTGATCTTGGCAATCTTGGCTTTAATGTCTTTGATCACCGCATTACTATTTGCACCTTTGAGCATCATCACCACAGCACCCGCTACCTCACCATGATCATTGTAAACAGTAGCACCATACCTGATGGCACTACCAATTTGTACAATAGCCACATCCCTCACCAATACTGGCACACCTGAATCTAATTTCTTTACTACAATAGCGCCTATATCATCCAGATTCTTCACCAAACCTTCACTGCGAATAAACAAGACATTGGGGCCCTTCTCGATATAAGCACCGCCTGTATTCTGATTATTACGCTGTACCGCATCAAATACGTCACTGATCGTAATATTGAAGCTGCGTAATTTATCTGTATTCACAGCTACTTCAAATTGCTTGAGCAAACCACCAAAGCTGCTAACATCAGCCACCCCGGGCGTTCCCAACAATTGTCTGCGTACAATCCAGTCCTGAATTGTACGTAACTCAGTCAATGAATATTTACCCTCATAGCCAGACTTTGTCTTAACTACGTATTGAAATACTTCACCCAAACCTGTTGTTACAGGACCTAATTCAGGTGCGCCTATACCAGCAGGAATTTGCTGCTTCGCCTGCACCACTCTTTCACTAACCTGTTGCCTTGCCCAGTACACATCCGTTTTATCATCAAAAACAATGGTTACCAGACTTAAGCCAAAACGAGAAAAGCTTCTTTGCTCTATGATTCCGGGTACATTACGAGTGGCCTGTTCTAAAGGTACTGTAATGAAACGCTCGACATCGGGTGCGCCGAGACTTGGCGCTGATGTAATAATCATTACCTGATTATTGGTAATATCGGGTACAGCATCTATTGGCAGTTTGGTTACTGCAATGCTACCCCAGACAATTAATCCTAAGGTCATCAGTCCTACCAGCAATTTATTGCGGATGGAGAACTGAATAATCGAGTTCAACATATATGTAATAAGTTTAAAGCAGCGGCTGAGAAGCGCTGGAAATAGTTAATGCATTTCTTCTAAAGAAATCATTATGCACGAGGAGGCTGAAAAATATCACCATGAACCAATGCGTAGTCCATGGGTTCATCAAATAAGAAGAACTCCTGCTGTAATACAACAGGATGCGGCATTTCAATGTTTACCCACTGTGCAGGCATACTGACAGTAGCAGCTATGCAACAGGCTTCCGTTGTTTTAAAAGGTAATTGCATGTCGCGGTCGAAGTCATCATCCACTACAACCTTGTCCACATAGTGCATACGCAGGAAAGCAGTGAAGCTTATTTTGGGATCCTCTTTACGGTGCTCTACGAAATGTTGCACCATGATGGGAAACTTTAATAACTGGTAAGCATCGGTTGTACCGAAAACATACACAGCCATTAGAAATATGATCGTCCATTTCCGCATTACTTACAAATGTAGGCAATGCGGAGGACTTATCATATGATAAAAATCAAAAGGTGTTCAGAAAGGACCAATCAATACCAATGAGGAACTGCCTGGCATTATATCGGTTGATAGTACTGTTTAACTGGAATCGATAGGCTGCATTTAGCTTCACAGTGCTATTAAAGATCAATTGAACAGCAGGCGCCATATCCAGAAAACTACCTGATTGATCAAGCAAACTACCCCCTAAAAACTCCGTGTAGAGATTCAGGTTAACCTGTTTGTAGTTCTTATAAGACTTAGGGAAAACAAGATAACCAGCTGATAAACTATACATCATAGCTGATCTGGCATCAATTGCTGTAAACTTATTACCACCCAGATTATCTATACGTCTCGTATAAGCTAAGGTGCTTGATACAGCCAATTTGTGTAAGAGTTGTGTACCAACTACACCAGCACTCCAACCACTTTGCGTACCATCCAGACTTAAATCATTGGTATAATGTTTGTATTTGACCGTATGTTGCCCACCTCCGGGAAGATTGTGCACTTCGGTTCTTGTCATGCTGGCAGGATTACCAACCAGCAATACTTTACCAAAAGCAGCCATTCTGAAATGACTATGCAAACCATCATTGCTGATGAATCGATATTTCAGATAAGCACCAGCACCCTCTAGCTTATAGCGCGATTGAAACATGTCTGAGGCTGTAGTATTCAGCTTGAGCATCCATTTACTACTTAGGCCAAACATGGCTTCCAGCATCATTCTAGAGCTAGTGCTATTATCGAACTGCATAGGCATATGCATGCCATTAAATCTCATCACAGTAGACTTTGCAGGCACATTGCTTGCAGGTTCTGTAAAAATGTATAATTCCTGGGCCTGCAACTTTTGTAAGCATAAGCACAGGCAAATGATCCATATTTTTTTTGCCATAGTATTATAAGGTTACATGATACACACGTGTTCCGGCGCTGCTAGCGGTTTTGTTACAGCAAGCTTCCATCACACCAGTTGTGTAGCATTTCATTTTGGTATACTGTGCATTCTTCTTAAAGTCCTTTGCAGATACAAAGTTCTTGTCAAGAACAGTCAGCTCAACATTTCCTTTCACCGTTTGTGTCTTCACATTCATGAAATGAAAGGTCTTGCCTTGAATGGTAAGATGTGCATCATTCTTAACAGCCACTTCATCCAGTTTGGCTTGAATCTTTAAGCCAGCTACTGAAAAGCCCGCATCTGTAACCGCCTTTTTCAACTGATCCACATCCACATTGTCACCTTCTTTGAATGCTATATCAAAACCTGATGTAGCCACATCAGCTTCTACCTTATCTACAAAAGGAATGGCAGTTAATGATTTAAAAATAGCCTTGGAACAAAGCGAGCATGTTAAGCCACTAGCCTGCAGCTTAGCAGAACTAAATTGTGCTTGTACGGATAAGCCATACATTGCCACTACGAGTATGAGAATAATTCTTTTCATATACATGATGTAAACAGAAGCATACCGGCAGTACCGGTATGCTATGATGATTGATATAATTACGATTATTTAGCGCAGCAGGATTTGCCGTCTTTGCAACAATCCATCTTGCCATTTGCTGCTGTTTTGCAACAACTCATGTCAGGCTTACAACAACCTTCTTTACCGCAATTAGCTTTGTCTTTACAACAAGCCATAGCAGTTGCATCAGTTTTTTTGCAACAATCTTGCTTTGCACAAGCTTCTTTGTCTTTGCAGCAATCCATCTTTGCGTCTGCACTGGCTACAGCAGCCTTACAACAATCTTTGGTGCATTTTTCTTTATCTGTGCAACAAGCATCGCCTGTTTTTGCAGCTGCATTCTTTCTATCATACTTGCAGCACTCATGTAATTGCTCATATACGGCGTCAGGTGCTGTCAGATTTTCTGTATCATGACCTACCTGAGCAACAGCAGCTTCTACCTTTTTAGCAGTAGAGGCACTTGCATACTTATATGTAAGCATTTTGCTGTCTTCATTCCATACAGCGGTAGTTGCACCGGCGGCTTTGGCTGCTTTTTCGATACGTGCCTTACACATACCGCAGTTACCCCAAACTTTCAGGGTTGCACTATTTACTTTTTTAGCCTGGGCAAAAGAAGAGAAAGAGAATAATACGAATGCACTTAAGAGTGCGAGGATTTGTGTTTTCATGATAAAATGATTGAATTTGATAAAACTTTTGTTAACCAATAGCATGCGTTCATGCTATAAGAGCAATCAACAAGTGGTATCAAATTCTGAAAACACAATACAATAGGTTCAAAGGTGCTTGCTGCGCAGGAGGCGCATTAGCAGCATATGCTTGCAATTTCTCTGATTCCTGAAACAAAATTGCAGCGAGTTCTATTTGCCTAATTGGCAGGTAAATCACAGGAGTAAATACTTTGAAAGCTATGGAGCTAATCTGATGCTTATCATCAAGCTTAACAACTTTGTATGTAGTTTTACAGCAGCCTTTTTTGTCCTCAGCCTTTTTACAAGCACACATTTTTTTGGCCGAAACAGCAACCTTCTGCGCGCGCAACTTACCCATGCAATAATGCACGTTCACTACAAAGCCACTGCTAATGGCGAAGTAGAGTATGGCAATTATGGCTGTAAGCAGGCGCTTCATAACACAAAAGTAGGGCAATTAGCCAAAGTAAAATAGGAGAAATGTTGTAAAAAGCCTAATTGATGAAATTCCACCATACACCCAATCTCGGCCACAAGCCGGTATTTGGGTAGTTTTCTGCAACAAAGTTGTATCTGCTGGCAGGGCGCTTACCAGACGCAATCAGGGTATTTAGCTGTTCTATACGCACAAAGCCTTTGAAACTCTTGATTCGGAAATGGAAAAAGAAATGCGCATCTGGTCTATTATCCAGCGTAAACTGATCCTGATAATAAAAAGTCCCAAGGAATGGACTATAGCCATTGCCTTTATACGGGGTGAAATAACGCAGTTCCAGACCGGTAGATAGAAACAGATTTGTGAAGAAGTTGCCTTCAAAAGCCACCCTATTACGAGTAAGCATCAAAGGCAGATTGATGGGCGGATTACCTGCAGTTTGCTGTACATGTACCTCCAAATACCAATTCAGGTGCTTTGCCAGCTTGATCTTCTTTTCCAGGCCAAGATGTAGTACCTGAAACAAAGTTGCTTCCTGTTTGGCTTTAAAGAAACTATCTGCGTATGTGTAATTGCTCACGAGATACGCATTACCGAATAGCTTTAATTGCAACTTACTATTGAAATAACCAACAGACACTTTGGTCAGGTTTTCTTTATTCAATCCCCCTGTAACAGTATTGGGGAAGCTTGATTGGTTATCAAAAACAAATGCAGGCGTTCTATTCACGTTTTGAAAAGCCAATTCCAGTGCATCACGCTTATTCCTGATTAGCTTTTGTAAACGAAGATTGGCAGCATAGTCTCCTGCATTTAGTCCCGCCAGATACAATTTACCTGTTGCTTCAATATCCCAAACCTGACTCCTACTCCTATTTCGGTATTCGCCGATAGCGTATAAATTATAGTACTGCTCTTTTAGCGCTCCAGTATAACCAAACTTTCCAAATAAGTTCTGAACACCTATCCCTGTTTTGATAAACTGATTCTGGTTTTGCTTATCCGGGAAAGTCAACAAACTGAACTCATTCCGAATATTCAACCAGTTATCTCTAAAGCGGATGGTATCGCCAGAAGAAAGATTGCGAACATGATAATTGAAGTATTGCTTATACCGGACAGAATCAGCTGTAATATCTGAAAACAGATAGTCTTGCTGCGACACTTGTACAACATGCTCTACGCGGAATCTTGGATAAAAAATTCTGGTTACAACAGAGTCCACCACCATAGAATCTTTCTTGCCAAAATCGAGATAATGACGAACTAGTAATGTGCTGTACTTATACGTATTACCGGTGAATACAGTTGTATTGAAAGGATTACCTCTTCTCACGGCAGGATTACCAATTCTCGTTGGTTGCGTGAAAGGATCATCAATATTGTTCAATGAATCTAATCTGGCAGGATTGATCAATCCTCCGTTTTCTGAAGAAGCATTTTTGTTGGATAGATAAATAAACTGCAATCCATATTTACGGTTACGCGATTTGTACTGTGCTGTTAAACGAAGATTGTTTACCGTAGCATTCTGTACCTGATAATCACCCTGAGAATTATTGAATCTATATTCAATCGAAAAATTGAAATTATCTTTTCTATTCTGTGTATGAATGATATCAATCAGCTGTTCTGATCTCTTACCCAGCGCATAACCAAACTCCGTATAAGGCCTGGTTGTTTGAAAGAAGCGCGTATTCTGCAAGGAAAAATTATAGATATCGTACTGATGAAAACCCGGATCCCAACCAGCTTGCATCAATGGTCGAAATACCAATGATTGAGCTGCAGTACCCATATTACCTAAGTGATTATATGTCCAATCAAATGGGAAACGTTTGTAATAATCATTAATGGAAGAATCCAAGGTTCTGTTTGCTGATGAATCGTAATATTTAAAAAAGATGGTAATAGAATCAGCATAACGATCCCTTCGGGCCAGTGAATCATTTCCTTTTTGTGCACGCACAGGCCTTCCATTACGATCGTAGGCAAGATTGCTGTTACCAGTGGAACCCGCTGGCCTGTCTGTAATCATTCTAGGGCGAACCTGTGCATAGAGCGATTGGCTCATGAAAAGCATCACCAAAATCAATAAGCCTGATATGAGACGGTTCAAGAACATTCAGCTGTAATGTACTGCTTAAGCACTTAAGAAAAAGCTAAGACAATTATAGTGTACGAATCAACTCCGTAAAGAGCAGCGTTAATTTAGGTTCCGCATTACGTGCCGCTTCCAGCACTTCCTCGTGTGTAATCACATTTTCTTCCTCACGAATACCCAGATCAGTAATCACACTCACCGCTGCAATACGCATCCCACAATGCACCGCAGTAATCACTTCCTGCACGGTACTCATACCAACGGCATCACCACCCACAGCCTTGATTAATTTGTATTCTGCACGTGTCTCAAAAGTAGGGCCCGTTACACCCGTATACACACCATAATGCAGTGAGATATTATTAGCATCGGCTATTGCCGTTAACTGCTGAATCAGTTCTTTGCTGTATGGCTCACTCATATCGGGGAATCGCACGCCCAACTCCTCTTCATTCTTACCCAATAATGGATTAGGCGTAAAGAAACTAATGTGGTCATTGATCACCATCAAATCACCTACATTGAAAACAGGATTTACCCCACCCGCAGCATTACTTAACAATAAAGTTTCAATACCCAGCATACGCATCACACGAACAGGATATGCCACCTGCTGCGCAGTATAGCCTTCATAGAAATGGAAGCGACCGGCCATAACCAAAACATCTTTCCCACCCAACTTACCCAAAATGAGTTTACCACTATGGCCTTCTACTGTACTTACCGGAAAATGCGGAATTTCTGCATAAGGAATGGATGCCGCTACTTCAATCTTTTCGGAAAGATTGCTAAGCCCACTACCAAGGATAATACCAATCTTGGCTGAAGAATCAAATCTGGAACGAATAAAATTTGCGGTCTCCTGTAATTGCTGCATCAATTGCGACATAGAAAAAAATTAATCCGCAAATATACAGCATTGACAGGCTTGTATTTACAGCACCATTTCAGGAACATGATCTGGCACAACCAGCTTACCTGCTGTCTTAGCCTCAATCTCTTCCACGCTTACACCAGGCGCCCTTTCTCTCAATACAAAACCGTCGGCAGTAATATCTAATACAGCCAATTCAGTAACCACTTTCTTCACACAGCCAACACCTGTTAGAGGCAAAGTACAAGCAGGCAATAGCTTACTCTCGCCTTTCGGATTGGTATGCATCATGGCTACGATGATATTTCTGGCACTGGCCACCAAATCCATGGCACCACCCATGCCCTTCACCATTTTACCAGGAATCTTCCAATTCGCAATATCGCCCTGATCACTCACTTCCATCGCACCTAATACAGTCAGGTCAATTTTACCGGCGCGGATCATACCAAAGCTTTCAGCGCTATCGAAAAAAGCACCACCAGGAATCACAGTAACTGTTTCCTTACCTGCATTAATCAGATCAGCATCAATATCTGCTTCATCAGGATATGGTCCCATACCTAAGATGCCATTCTCACTCTGCAGTACAACAGTCATGCCTTCAGGAATGAAATTGGCAACCAGTGTTGGGATACCAATACCCAGATTCACATACATGCCTTCACGCAATTCTTTTGCAATACGCTTAGCAATACCATATTTATCCAATGCCATCTTATTCGCTTTTAGTTGTGTGATTGAATGCGCACTGTTTTACGCTCAATACGCTTTTCATAATTACTACCCTGGAAGATGCGATGTACATATACACCTGCTACATCTACATGATCAGGATCAATCTCACCAGGCTGTACCAACTCTTCTACTTCTGCAATTGTGATCCTGCCTACTTTCGCCATAGAAGTAGAAAAGTTTCTGGTACTTTTTCTGAATACCAGATTACCCATGGTATCTCCCTTCCATGCTTTTACAATGGCAAAATCTGCATGCAATGCATGCTCCATCAAATATTTCTTACCGTTAAACTCACGCACTTCTTTTCCAATTGCAATCTCCGTACCGTAGCCTGCAGGTGTAAAAAATGCGGGGATACCCATACCTGCCATTTGAATTCTAGTAGCCAGCGTTCCTTGTGGAATCAAATCTACTTCTAACTCACCTTGTAATAATTGTCGCTCAAATTCAGCATTCTCACCTACATAACTGCTTATCATTTTTTTGATCTGGCGAGTCTTCAATAAGAGCCCAAGACCAAAATCATCTACCCCAGCATTATTCGAAATACAGGTAAGCTCTTTTACGCCACTTTTCACTAATGCTGCAATACAATTTTCCGGAATACCATTCAGGCCAAAACCACCCAACATCAGGGTAGCACCGTCGCGAATATCGGCAACAGCCGCATCAGCAGATGCAACGAGTTTATTCATATGGCAAAATTTGGAAGCAAAAATAGGCAGCTAGGCCTTACTTGCGTGGTTTTACTTGCGAAGGGGGTATTTCTTTAGCGCGAACGGCAAAAGCAACCGTAGAGTCCATCAATTCTAGGTATTGTTTGGGTCTCGCCTCGTACCAACGCATAGCAGCATCAAAGTCCTTTCGGCTTAAGCGATGTGACGCTAAAATTTTCTGATACAACTGCGTATTGAGCTTTTGCTGACGAGCCACACTGTCTTTAAACATGACTTCATTAAACCATTCGTCGGCCACAGACATTTCCCAAACAATTACTTTCATGGAATCTACTGGAATAGGTGCTTTATCAGAAATTCCACAGGCTGCCAGCATCATTACGCTACCCAATAGCCATACGAACTTACTCATTTCAATTCTTGTTTATAGATACCTGCATTCACAATATCAATCGTACTCAACACATCCAATGCACGTGCTTTTTCCTGCGCTGGTGCTTTTTTAAAAATACCCACCAATTCAGTAGTCTTACCCTGCATAAACACCTGCAAAAACATGGTATTGGGATTCTCTCTATTGAAGGCCTGTAACTGCACTAAGGATTGCAATACATTGGTGCGCGCATCTTTCTCATTATTGTACAACTTATCTAAGCCAGATCTGTAATAAGAATAAATGATATCATGGATAATGTTGTACCGACTGTTCAACATATTCTCACTTAACCAATAACGGTTACGCAACCCATCGAATACACGCCAGCCACTGATATTTCTACCTTCGGGTGCATTGTTAACTATATTCTGTGCTTTCTGAAAATAGACATCACCACCCTTGGGTGAGAATGAATCATAATCTAATCCAAGAATTGCATAGACATAAAAAGCAAAAACAGCGGTGAGGTTTGCCGCAAGCGGATCTGAACCCTGCACCCTATT
>DALYHN010000016.1:5000-20531 GCA_031970875.1 Chitinophagaceae bacterium | reverse complement strand
TTTATTATCCTATTATCTCCTGTAATGGCTTTTGGTCACAACACAGGTACGGATGTGACAAGTCGGCTAAACTGGATCATCATCATTCTAGCACTGCTCTTGGTTGCTGCTGGTGTTTACATCACATTCTTGGCTCGTCAAATCAGTCAGCATAAAAAAGATGCTGCCGTTTTATTAGAACAGCAGGATCAAATCATGCGGTCTAATGAGGAAATCCAAAAATTGAATAAGGTAAAAGATAAAATCTTCGCCATCATCTCTCACGATCTTCGTTCCCCACTTACTTCCACGCATAATTTATTAGACTTGCTCAATCAGGGATTGATTTCGCACGAAGAGTTTGCGCCTTTCTCTAAGCAGTTACAGAATGATGTATTGAACACATTGATTCTTACCGAAAACTTATTAAACTGGTCTAAGACCTTATTGAATGGTATTGTGCCCTATCAGCGTGAGTTTAAAGTGCAGCCGGTGATTGATGAAGTGATACAGACTTTACAATCATTAGCCAGAGCCAAGGATATCATGATTGAGAATCACGTAAAAGACAGATCTGTCTTTACGGATGCAGATATGTTGAAGATGATTGTTCGGAACATCTTATCGAATGCTATCAAATTCACACCACACGGTAAGATGATACACATTCAGGAGTTTGTGAATGATAATAAGCTCTTGATTCAGATTGTGGATGAGGGTGTGGGTATGAGCCAGGAAAAAGTAGATCAGCTGAACCATAAAATGGCCGAAAGTACCCGAGGTACAGATAATGAAAAGGGTACGGGTATTGGTATGCGACTCGTACTGGATATGATTGCTGCACTTGGTGAAACCATTACAATCAGTAGTGAGGAAGGGGAGGGTACTACTGTATCGATATCTGTTGCGCTGTTTCCCTAGGCACTAACATAGATTATCGTATTTTGCGCGCCTGTTTAGGTTATCCTGAGCAGGCGCGTACTTAATTAGCATGTATGACAAAACAAAAGCACGATCTGCGTAGAGAACAGGCACTGGAGTATCATGCTTCAGGAAGACCTGGTAAGATTGAGGTAATCCCTACCAAAGAGGCAAAGACGCAGCGCGACTTATCACTGGCTTACAGTCCCGGTGTTGCCGAACCATGTAAAGAAATTCATCAGAATAAAGAAGAGGTATATAAATATACTGCAAAGGGTAATCTGGTGGCAGTAATCACCAACGGTACCGCAGTATTGGGTTTGGGTGATATCGGTCCTGAAGCCAGCAAACCAGTGATGGAAGGAAAAGGTGTATTGTTCAAAATCTTCGCAGATATTGATGTGTTTGATATTGAAATCAATGAAAAAGATCCGGAGAAATTCTGCCAGATCGTGAAATCATTGGAACCCACTTTTGGAGGTATCAACCTAGAAGATATCAAAGCACCGGAATGTTTTTATATCGAGCGTAAGCTGCGCGATGAGCTGAATATTCCAGTGATGCATGATGATCAGCACGGTACAGCCATCATTAGTGGTGCTGCTTTGTTGAATGCATTGGAATTGCAAAAGAAAAAGATTGATAAAGTGCGCATCGTGATGAATGGTGCAGGTGCTGCGGCCATGGCTTGTGCGCAGATGTATGTGGCACTGGGTGCCAAGCACGACAATTTTATCATGTTCGATAAGGATGGTGTGCTCCATGAAGGACGTACTGATCTGGATGATATCCGCCAAAAATTCGCGGTGAAAAAATCTGATTGGGATTTGTCCAAAGCCATGAAAGATGCAGATGTATTTGTTGGCTTAAGCGTGGGAAATGTGGTAACACAGGATATGATCAAATCCATGGCTAAGCGCCCAATCGTATTTGCATTGGCGAACCCAAATCCTGAGATCACTTACGATTTGGCTGCTGCAGTACGCGAAGACTTGATCATGGCTACAGGCCGTACCGATTTCCCCAATCAAGTGAACAACGTATTAGGCTTTCCATATATTTTCCGCGGCGCATTGGATGTGCGTGCGCGTCAGATCAATGAGGCGATGAAACTCGCCGCTGTGCGCGCACTGGCTGAGTTGGCTAGAACACAGGTACCTGATATCGTGAACATGGCGTACAACCAAAAGAACATGTCTTTTGGTCCTGAATACATTATCCCTAAACCACTCGACCCTCGTTTGTTGTCAACTGTTGCACCTGCGGTGGCGAAAGCCGCTATTGAGTCTGGTGTGGCGCAAAAGAAAATTGACAATTGGGATGCTTATGTGGTTGAACTGAACAGACGTTTGGGCTTGGATAACCAATTACTGCGTGTTATTAGTAACAAAGCACGCAGAGATCCTAAGCGTGTGGTGTTTGCAGAAGCAGATAACTTGAAAGTAATTAAAGCGGCCAGCATCATTTATGATGAAGGCATTGCTTATCCAATTTTATTAGGTGAGCAGGAGAAGATTCGCCGCATTGCCGACGAACATGATATTGATATCACTGAACTGCCCATTATTGATCCACGTAGTAAGGAAATGGAAGAGAAGCGCCATTTCTATGGTGAACTTTTCTTCAAAAAGCGTCAGCGTAAAGGTTATAACCATTACGAGAGCATGAAGATCATGAAGGATCGTAACCACTTTGGTTGTATGATGGTGGAGACTGGTGATGCTGATGCGATGATTTCTGGTTTAACAAGAAACTACGATCAGGCCATTCGCCCTGCTTTGCAGATTATTGGTACAGAAGAAGGCGTGAAGAAAATCGCCGGTATGTACTTGCTGCTGACCAAGAAAGGGCCTTTGTTTCTGGCAGATACTACGGTTAACTTCAATCCAACAGCGGAAGAGCTGGCCGATATTGCTATGCTTGTAGCCAAAGAAGTGCGTCACTTCAATATCACGCCGCGTATTGCCATGCTCAGCTATAGCAATTTTGGTAGCAGTCAATCGCCTGAGGCCAAATTGGTAGCAGAAGCAACACATATCCTCAAGCAGCGCAACCCTTCTTTGATAGTGGATGGTGAAATACAAGCTAGTCTTGCTTTCAATAAGGAAATCATGCGCGACAACTATCCGTTCAGCGAACTGGTAGATGAAGATGTGAACGTGCTTATCTTCCCTAACCTAACTGCCGGTAACGTTGCGTATAATCTCTTACGAGAGATTGGTGGCGCCGATGCCATTGGTCCTATCTTGTTGGGCTTGAAAAAGCCCGTACACGTATTGCAGCTGGGTAGCACCGTGCGCAATATTGTGAATATGGCGCTAGTAGCTGTAGTAGATGCGCAGTTGAAGAGCAGGGTAGATACAGATGATGTTATCCAGCGCAGCAAATGGTGGCAGCGTTTAAAGAAAAGAAAACGGTAAATTCGCCACATGAAATTCTTCACACATTTCGGTGCTTTTCTCATCATGCTCAAAGCTATGTTCACCAAACCGGAGAACTGGCGCATGTATTGGAAAGAACTGATGCACCAATGTGTGGAGATTGGTATCGGTTCATTACCAATCGTTATCATCATTTCCGTGTTTCTTGGTGCGGTAACAACGGTGCAGACAGCGTATCAGCTGGTGAGCCCACTCGTGCCTAAGCAAACCATTGCACAGATTGTGCGTGATAGTGTGATCTTGGAATTATCACCCACCGTTGTCAGCATTGTATTGGCCGGTGTAGTGGGTAGTAAGATTGCCAGCGAGTTGGGTAATATGCGCACTACAGAACAAATTGATGCCTTAGAAATTATGGGCATCAACACACATACTTACTTGATTCTGCCTAAAATCCTTGGTGCTTTAATTGTTGTGCCTTGTTTGATTGTACTTTCAGCTGTACTCGCTATATGGGGCGGACGTATTGCAGGTAGTGCCGCAGGTATTTTGGCTACAGATATTTTTGATGCAGGTCTGCGTCAGAATATTGTTTTCTACAACATCAATTTCGCCATGTATAAGGCCTATACATTTGCCTTTATCATCAGCAGTGTGCCTGCTTATTATGGCTATCACGTAAAAGGTGGTGCTTTGGAAATTGGTCGCGCCAGTACCAGCGCTGTTGTAGTGAGTTGTATCCTTATTCTATTTGCCGATTACGCATTGGCTGCTTTGTTGCTCTGATTTTTCGTTTTTATTATGATGCTTCTTGCGCTGCATTGAGTAACTTTCCATCAAACGATTGATGTGAGTCCACAATTTGCACGCGTGAGGTCACTGCTCATGCACCCTATCAAATACCGTCTGTTCTTATTCAGCAAACTGCCCATGGCATTTCTGGCTGGCTTACGTATTACAGAATTAGACGAATCCAAGTGTACGATTTATGTCAAGTACCGTTGGTTGAACACCAACCCATTTGCCAGTATGTATTTTGCTGTACAAGCGATGGCAGCAGAAATGAGTACGGGCGTTCTATGCTTGGCAAATATTCACGGCAGAAAACCTGGTTGCAGTATGTTGGTGGTGCAAATGGATGCGCAGTTTCAAAAACGTGTAACAGGTCATGTGCACTTTACTTGTCCAGATGGCGCTATGGCACAAGCGGCTATCGACAAAGCCATTACCACTGGTGAACCACAAACCATTGTGATGCGTACGGAAGGCATCAATGATAAGGGCGAATTAGCAGCAGTATTTCAAATTACTTGGTCATTTAAAGCAAAAGGGAAATAGTATGCGGATTAGTTTTCATGGTGCGGCACAAACAGTGACAGGCAGTAAGCATTTGTTGCAGTTGAAGAATGGTACACAAATTCTTTTGGATTGTGGCATGTTTCAGGGCATGGGTAAACAAACCTTTGAAATGAATATGCATTGGGGCTTCGATCCAACCACAATCAGTTATTTGATTTTATCGCATGCGCATATCGATCATTCCGGATTAATTCCCAAACTCTACAAAGACGGATACCGCGGTCCTATCTATTGTACGCCTGCTACCAAAAGATTGGCGACTATTTTGTTGGAAGATAGCGCTGAGATTCAGCGTGATGATACACGCTTTACGAATAAGAAAAGAGCCAAGCAAGGATTGCCGCCTTTTGAGCCTATGTATGCTGTAGAGGATGCACAAGCGGTTGTGTCTTTGTTCGTGGCAGTGGAGTATGGCGAGTGGTTTCAGGTTTGCGATGGCGTAGAAGCATTGTTTACCGATGCTGGCCATATAATCGGCAGTGCCTGTGTGCATTTGAAAGTAAAGGAAGATGGTAAAATCACCGCTTTAACATTCAGCGGAGATATTGGTCGCTATCGCGATGATATTTTACGCTCGCCGGATGTGTTTCCGCAGGCAGATTATATCATCATGGAGAGTACTTATGGCAATAGTTTGCATGATGAAGTCAATAATTCAGTAGACACATTGCTGAACTGGATTGATCATACTTGTTTGCAGAAAAAAGGCAAGCTCCTGATTCCTGCATTCAGTGTAGGTAGAACGCAAACGCTGCTCTTGCTCTTGAATCAGCTAGAGTTGGAACGTAGACTACCTAAAGTGAATATTTATGTGGATAGTCCGCTGAGTAGGGAAGCTACAGCAGTGATCAAATCTTATCCCCAGTATTTCAATAAGCGCTTACAAAAAGTCATGTTGAGTGATGCGGATCCTTTTGATTTTAAAGGATTGCATTTTATTGAAAATGCAGAAGAGAGTAAGCGACTGAATGAGTTGAAAGATCCTTGCATCATCATTTCTGCTAGTGGAATGGCAGATGCGGGCCGCATCAAGCACCACATCATGAACAATATTGATAATCCCAATAACACCATTCTCATGGTGGGTTATTGTGAACCAAGGTCTTTGGGTGGTAGGTTGATGGCAGGCGCCAAAGAAGTGAGGATTTTTGGAGAGGAATTTAAAGTAAAAGCTGAGGTTGGTAGCATGCGCAGCATGAGTGCCCATGGCGATTATGATGATCTTCTGCAATGGCTGTCTTGTCAGAATAAGCAACAGATCAAGCAATTATTCTTGGTGCATGGAGAGCCTGATGTGATGGCCGATTTTAGTCATCGCCTAACCAGAAAAGGTTATGAAGTGCTGATACCGGAGATGCATCAATCATTTTCAATTTAATCGAGTATGATTCATCCTAACTGGAATGATTTCTATATGGTGCTGGCTGCTTTTCTAGCAGGCAGTTTATTGGGACTTGAGCGCGAGTACCACAGCAAGCCTGCAGGTTTCAGAACCATGATTCTGATTACAGTTGGTTCTGCTTTGTTTACCATGTTGTCTGTAGGCATGAGTACCAGTGGCGACCGTATTGCGTCTAACATTGTAACAGGTGTTGGCTTTATTGGTGGAGGCGTTATTTTCAAAGAGGGACTGAACGCACGTGGTATTACTTCTGCTTCAGCTATTTGGTTGGCTGCGGCCATTGGTATGGCTATCGGCTTTCAGCATTTTGAACTGGCATTTATTGTCACTATTCTGGCTTTATTGGTATTGATTTTTCTCACGCGTATAGAAAAGCGTGTGCACCGCTGGAATGAAGAGAAGTTTTATAAAGTGAGTTTTGTACGGGATGTAGATGCTAAAGAGAGTATTGAAGGCTTCTGTACAAGAAAGCATATTGCTTTTGAGCGGGTAAAATTGCTGAAGGATAATTCAGGGATTACCGTGATTTATAAAATTGAAGCCGGCCACAGTAGACACAGACAATTGGAAGCTTTTCTGGTAGAGTCTAAAGAAGTGCTGGGTTTTGAGGTTTAGCCCTTGCTGGTCGCCTGACTAGAAAGCAAAAGGGATGTCATTTCTAAATGGCTGTTGGTCAGCGACCAACAGCGGCGGAGGGATTACCGTGATTTATAAAATTGAAGCCGGCCACAGCAGACACAGACAATTAGAGGCTTTTCTGGTAGAGTCCAAAGAAGTGCTTGGTTTTGAGGTCTAGCCTTTGCTGGTCGCCCGACCAGTAAGTTGAAATAGATAAATTATGCTTAGGAGAATCGCTGTTGGTCAGCGACCAACGGCGGCAAAAGAGTCGAAGGAAGTGTTAGGCTTTGAGGTGTAGTCATTGCCCGTCGATCGTCAAGCAAGTAGGTTTAAGAGTTATTAGTAAGGCTAATTAGTGTTTATTAACGGCCTACCGCTGAGATTTTTTATCCTCTAATTGTGCTTTTAGCCTTTCATTTTCAGATTGCAAATTTCTTATTCTTGTTTTAAGGGCTATTATTTGCTTTTGTAAAAAATCAATATTTTCAGAAGTTGCTCCAAAAACCTCATCGGGAGCCTTAGATAACCATTCATTTGCATTTTCACTGAACATAGGTCCAGTGGCTGTACTTAAGAAAATGGGAGAGACTCCGTATTCTCTAATTAATACAGCACTGATTTTTGCTACGAGATGTTTAGGAACGTTCACCTTTCCGGACTTAATATTGGCATATTGATTCCCTTTCCAGTTAAACTGTAAAAAGAGTTCGCTTTTAAACCGGAATTTTCGATGTAGTTGCCAATTTGAATATAAGAATTCAACAATTTGCACAAAGGCTTTGTCAAAAGAGCTTTGTAAGACTTTTGAGTTGGTTAAGTTTCTTGATTGCGTCATAGTCTTTTAAAATTATATCGAATATTTTGACGAATAAAATTTCATTTATTCTATATGACTTCGAATTGTTTATGACATAGCACGTAACCATGTCCATTGTAGCAAGTTGTAAAAGCGAAAAAATGATGTGTAGTTTTTAATGAAACTTTCTTATACAGATAAGTTGCTAGGTTTAATGCGCCTCCACTCGTCATCACTCTCGAATACTTTTACGCAGATTTGTCCGGCTTTTTGTCCGGATAGATATCAAAAAAAACGCAACTAATTGATTATTAATTAGTTGCGTAGTACCCGGTACGGGAATCGAACCCGTCTTTCCTCCGTGAAAGGGAGATGTCCTAGCCGATAGACGAACCGGGCGTTCGTTCAATGGGCTGCAAAAATAGGGTCGCCCCCCTTTCCTGCCAAAAAATTTTGAAACTTATCCCGCCAACAGGTCAAATTATCGTAAAACAACACTGTCGGCCCCCGGCATTCACCCTGAAAACTGTACCTTAGCGGCGCAAATTTTCATTAATTAAAAAAGCATCCATGAGCAACGTAAAAGTAGCGATCAATGGTTTCGGCCGTATCGGCCGTCTGGTTTTCCGCCAGATCTTCAACATGCAGGGAATCGATGTAGTAGCCATCAACGATTTAACCAGCCCTAAAGTACTGGCACATTTGCTGAAATATGACAGCGCCCAGGGCCGTTTCGGTCAGGAAGTGTCTGCCACCGATAATTCTATCATTGTTAACGGTCATGAAGTAAAAATCTACGCACAGAAAAACCCTGCGGATATTCCTTGGGGTCAGCACGATGTAGATGTGGTACTGGAATGTACTGGCTTCTTTACCGACAAAGACAAAGCTGCTGCCCACCTGACTGCAGGTGCTAAGCGCGTGGTGATCTCAGCGCCAGCAACTGGTGATTTGAAGACCATCGTATTCAATGTAAACCACCAGAACCTGGACGGTAGCGAAACCATCATCAGCTGTGCTTCTTGTACTACCAACTGTCTTGCCCCAATGGCAGATGTATTGGAAAAGCAGTTTGGCATTGTGAATGGTTTGATGACAACTGTACACGCATACACCAACGACCAGAATACACAGGATGCGCCACACCCTAAAGGTGATTTGCGTCGTGCTCGTGCAGCTGCTCAAAACATCGTGCCTAACAGCACCGGTGCTGCTAAAGCAATCGGTCTGGTTCTGCCAAGCCTGAAAGGCAAACTGGATGGTTCTGCACAGCGTGTACCAACACTTACAGGTTCATTAACTGAACTGACTGTGGTATTGGGTAAGAAAACCACTGCAGAAGAAATTAATGCTGCCATGAAAGCTGCCGCTAACGAGAGCTTCGGTTATACTGAAGATGAAATCGTGAGCAGCGATATCGTTGGTATTACATACGGTTCATTGTTCGATGCTACACAGACCAAAGTACAGACCGTTGGCGATACCCAACTGGTTCGTACTGTAAGCTGGTACGACAACGAAATGAGCTATGTATCTCAGTTGGTTCGTACGGTGAAGTATTTTGCCGGACTGATCAGCAAGTAATTCGTTTTAGACACTATTTCATAATCACCGCAAAGGCTGTTGGATATTGTGCGAAGGATTGCCTCGCTACGATGATCTGAATAGACTTTGCGGTTTTTTATTCAAACCATTCTATGAGCAAGTTTAGCAACTACGATTTTTCGGGACAAAAAGCATTGATCCGCGTCGATTTCAATGTGCCTCTCGACAAGCAGACACAAGCCATTACAGATGATACGCGTATGCGTGCGGCTGTGCCAACCATTCAGAAGATTTTGGCCGACGGCGGTAGTGTGATTCTGATGAGTCACCTCGGTCGCCCAAAAGAAGGCCCTGAAGCCAAATACTCTTTGAACCACATCGTTGCACATCTAGGGAAATTACTCGGTGGCGCACCGGTACATTTTGCAGATGATTGTATTGGTCAGCAAGCAACTGATAAAGCTGCTGCATTAAAAGCTGGTGAAGTATTGCTGCTAGAAAACCTGCGTTTCTACAAAGAAGAAGAAAAAGGTGATGCGGCTTTTGCTGAAAAGCTCAGCAAGTTGGGCGATGTATATGTGAATGATGCTTTTGGTACTGCGCACCGTGCGCATGCTTCTACAGCGATCATTGCGCAATACTTTGCAGCAGACAAGCGTATGTTTGGTTTGTTGATGGAAGGTGAGGTAGAAAGTGCAGAGCGTGTATTGCATAAAGCTGAAAAACCATTTACAGCCATCATCGGCGGTGCGAAAGTGAGCGATAAAATCCTCATCATTGAAAACTTATTAGAGCGTGCAACCGATATCATCATTGGTGGCGGTATGGCATATACATTTATGAAAGCACAAGGTGGTACGATTGGTAACTCATTGTGTGAAGAAGATCGTTTGGATACTGCAACTAGTCTGTTACAAAAAGCATCAGCCAAGGGCGTAAATATTCACCTGCCCTCAGATTCTATTTTGGCCGACAAATTTGCTGCTGATGCCAATACATCTACTGCACCTTCTAATACCATTCCTGATGGTTGGATGGGTCTGGATATCGGTCCTGCAGCATGCGAGCAGTTTGCCAATGTGATCAAAAGTTCTAAAACCATTTTGTGGAATGGCCCCATGGGTGTGTTTGAAATGGAGAAGTTTCAACATGGTACCAAAGTAATTGCTACTGCTGTAGCTGAAGCAACCCAGGGTGGCGCATTTTCGCTGGTAGGCGGTGGCGATAGTGTGGCTGCAGTAAACCAGTTTGGCTTTGCTGATAAGGTAAGCTATGTGAGTACTGGCGGTGGCGCGATGTTGGAATACTTTGAAGGAAAAGTATTACCCGGTATTGCTGCGGTAAAAGGTTGATAACAAGCTTTTAACAAGAGACAAAATGCCACTTTGAAAGAAGTGGCATTTTTATTGTAATCTTTTGATGCATCCAAATACAAACAAGTAACTTAGTTAAAACACAATCATATCATGAGCACTCGTAACATTGTTTTGATCGTCATTGCCGTTCTGGTTCTTTTTGTAGGATTCAGCGGTTGTAATGGTTATAACGGATTGGTAAAGCAGGATGAAGTAGTCAACAACGCCTGGGCAAACGTACAGAGCGATTACCAGCGTCGTGCAGACCTGATTCCTAATCTGGTGAATACCGTAAAAGGTGAAGCCAATTTTGAACAAACCACTTTGCAGAATGTGATTGCTGCCCGTGCCAGCGCTACACAGATTAAAGTAGATGCCAAGGACTTAACACCTGAGAAGTTGCAGGAATACCAGGCTGCACAAGGCCAATTAAGTCAGGCTTTAGGTCGCTTATTAATGGTAACGGAAAACTATCCTAACCTGCGCGCCAATGATGCATTCCGTGGTCTGCAAGCCCAGTTGGAAGGCACAGAGAATCGTATTAAGGTATCTCGTAACGACTTCAACGCTGCGGTAAAAGACTATAACGTAAAAGTTCGTTCATTTCCTATGAACATCTTTGCAGGTATGTTTGGTTTCAAAACCAAAGAAGGATTCAAGGCTGAAGCAGGTGCTGAAAAAGCGCCAGAAGTGAAATTCTAATCTATCTATTTATGTTTTCACTCTTCCCACGCACTTCCAACCGCTTCTTGACTGCTGATGAACAGGAGCAAGTGGTAGCAGCTGTTCGCGAAGCAGAACAACGCACCAGCGGAGAAGTGCGTGTGTATATAGAAAGCAAATGCAGTTATGTGGATCCACTGCGTCGCGCTGTTGAATTGTTTCACGGCTTGCAAATGGAGCGTACCAAAGAAAAAAACGGTGTGCTTGTTTATGTAGCGGTGAAAGACAGGCAGGTAGCGGTTTTTGGTGATAGTGGTATTCACGAACGTGTAGGTGAAGCTTTCTGGCAGGGAGAAGTGCAAAAGATGCTGCAGCATTTTCGCAATAAAGATTATGCAAGTGGATTGGCTGCAGTTGTGAAAGATATTGGTGAAGTGTTGCATCAGCATTTTCCGTACGACGGAGCAACCGATAAAAACGAATTACCAGACGATATCGTCTTTGGTGCTTAATCCATGAAAAAGTTACTGTTCATTTTTTCGCTGCTGACAGTTCAGCTCCTGTCTGCGCAGAATATTCTGCCCAAGCCCAATCCGCCAAAACTGGTGAATGATGCGGCTGGTGTGCTCTCCAAAGAGCAAGTGGAAATTCTGGAGCAGAAACTGGTGGCTTTGGACGATAGTACTTCAAACCAGATTGCTGTTGTCTTGATTCGCTCATTGGAAGATTATCCGATTGAGGAATATGCCAACAAGCTCTTCCGCGAATGGGGTATCGGCAATAAGAAAACCAATAACGGTGTATTACTGATTGCGGCTATTGATGATCGTAAAGTGCGTATTGAAGTTGGGTATGGATTAGAGGGCGCTATTCCTGATATCGTTGCCAATAATATCATTCGTTATGAATTAGGTCCGTCTTTCAAAGAAGGTAATTATTATCGTGGTATTGATCGTGCAACTGATGCGCTTGCAAAAGCGGCAATTGGTGAGTATAAAGTAAAACGCAATAAAATCAAGGGTGAGGGTGAAGGTGGTGGCAAGTTTATTTTCATCATCATTGTCATCATTATCCTTGTGATTATAGCTAGTATACGCAAAGGTGGTGGCGGTGGTGGAATGATTAGCCGCAGAGGTTATGGCGATATCGCTGAAGCAATTTTCTGGTCTTCAGTACTCGGTGGCGGACGCCGCGGTGGTGGCGGTGGAGGCTGGGGCGGAGGCGGCTTCGGTGGTGGTGGATTCGGTGGATTTGGTGGCGGTAGCAGCGGAGGTGGTGGTGCTTCCGGTGGATGGTAAGGAGTTAATGAAATGAATCGAAATAAAAAGCCCCTGCAACATTGCAGGGGCTTTTCGTTTAAGCTATTGAATTGGGTTATTGGCCCATCTTACTCTTGATATAGTCTGCGAGATCATTCGCACCGGCAGCTTTCTTCGCATTGATTAATCCGTTAAGGATATTGTTGAAGTAGGCGTTGGTTTGTGCGCGGAAAGATTCAGGGATGCTTTCTTTGAAGCCAACAATCAGGTCAACACCCTTCTTGAATTTGGCTGCATCATTCACTTTCCCAAGGAACTGTGCAAAAGAAGCAGTCTGCTGGAATTTCTCCTGGCTCATACCCATATTCTCATAACCTGCAGCAATAGATTCAAATGCAGATTCATCGCCAGACTTGATGCTAATATCGGTAATAGCTGAAGCCAATCGGCCTTTAGCAGGAGATTTGCCTAATTGCTTGGCCAGATTCACTGCAGCGGCGCTGTCAACATCCAGTAATGCTACCAGACCTGCGCCGGCTACTGAGTAAGAAGAATCCTGCGCGGCTTTCTTGAACATATCAGCGTAAGCTGGGTTCTTTAATTTGGCCAATGCGTCAATTGCTTGTGCACGTACAATACGCTGTGGATCTTGTAGCGCGAGTTTCTCTAAAACAGCTACCGCGCTTGCATCAGGCTTGCCCATGCCTAGACTGGTGATGGCACGCAAGCGAATGCGGAAGAATGGATCTTTCAGTCCTTCATTTACAATAAATGCTAGTGCTTCAGGCTTGCTCAGGTTCTTAGCTGCTGCATCCAGTGCCTCTCTTCTGTCCAGATATTTTCCGGTGTTTCTGAAAGCGTGTAAGTGTTCCTGCAAAGACTTATTGTCTTTTCGCTCTGCCAGCAATACACGGTCGCCATCAAATTGAATCAAATCAGGCTTAGTGTTGGCGTTGATATAAAATGTGTCTTCTTTGCTATCAACCCAAACTTGGTGACGCTCACGCTTATTGCCATAATACACATCAATGCTTGTAGGCAGTGTATATACTTTATTCGCTTGTGTTTGCTTCACTACAATCAATGCTTGCTTACTTTCTGCATTGTAGCTATACTTGATATCCAGCTTGGGATGTCCGTTGCTGAAATACCACTGGTTAAAGAACCAGTTGAGGTCTTTACCGGTAGTTTCTTCAAATGCCAGACGCAGTTGATGTGCTTCCCCTGTTTTGAATTTATTAGTGGTAAGGTAATTGTTCAATGATTTGAAAAACGCATCATCACTAACATAGTTGCGCAGCATATGTAAGATGCGACCGCCTTTGTTGTAACTCACTGCATCAAACATGTCTTCCTTATCAGCATAATGAAAGCGTACCAAGTGTTTTTCTTCGCTACCGCTTTGGATATAACCATTCATGTCGCGCATGTTGATGAAATCAGCTTCGTCCTTGCCATGCTTGTGTTCTGCCCAAATCACTTCGCTGTAGTTGGCAAAGCTTTCATTCACAGTGAGGTTGCTCCAGCTTTCTGCAGTAACTAAATCGCCAAACCACTGGTGAAACAATTCATGGGCGATAGTTTCTTCCCAATTGTTACCATCAAGCAGTTCGCGTGCATCCTGTTGCGCACCAGAACCGTGAAGTGTAGCAGTGGTGTTTTCCATCGCACCGCTTACATAATCAACACCGGTAATTTGTGCATACTTAGCCCAAGGGTATTCAACGCCTAGTTTGTCAGAGAAGAGTTTCATCATCTCTGGGGTGTAACCAAAAATTTTGCGTGCTACTTTCTCGTAAGGTCTTTCTACATAGTAACTCACTTCCTTGCCCTTGTAGCTATCCTTCACAACTGCATAATCGCCTATACCAATAAAGAACAAATAGGGTGCATGTGGTTGATCCATTTTCCAATAATCAGTGCGTGTACCGTTGCCGTTCTGCTTTTGAGAAATCAGCAATCCGTTAGACAAGGTTACATATTTGGCAGGAACAGTGAGGTAAAATTCCTGTGTGGTTTTTTGATTGGGTTTATCGATGGTAGGTACCCAAACACTGGTGGCTTCTGTTTCGCCCTGTGTCCAGATCTGTGTTGGCTTATCTTTTTCAGTGCCCTTAGGGTTAATGAAATACATACCCTTGGCATCTGTAATCGCGGCACTGCCCTTAGCCTTGTAGTCATTTGGCTTGGCAGTATATTCAATATACACCGTGTAAGATTCAGCTCTGCTATAGGTTTTATTCAGGTTGATGTGCAGTACATCATTCTTGTAACTATACTTCAGTGGCTGATTGCTGTTGTTGTTTACGATGGCTACAGATTGTATATCCATGCCCTTGGCGTCAAGGTGCAGACTGTCTGTTCCGTAGAAATGTGGTCTGAGTGTTAGCCACACTTTACCATTGAGCTGACTTTTGTCGTAATCAAAAGCAGCTTGCAGCTTGGTGTGTACAAGGTCGTTGACTTTTTCAGGTGTTGCACGATACACAGCTTTCCATGAGTCTTCAGTTGCTGTGTTTTGGGCCTGTGCGGCCAGCAGGGAAAATAATCCGAGCGCTAAAAGCGTTTTCTTCATAATGCGAAAGAATGGTTAAGTCGTAAAGATAGTTGCTATCGCAGCGGAGCGTGTTATAATTTTACTAAAGACCTAATGAAAGCGCCTTTCGGCAAATATGTTTGTTTAGTGGTGTGCTGGCTATTGTTGGCATGCAGTGTATTGGCACAATCCAAGCAGTTTCTCTTTTTACAGTCGGCCAATCAAAAGCCCTTTACTGTTAGTATTGATGATCGTGATTTCAATTCCTCTCAACATGGTTATGCGGCTGTGTCTCAATTGGGTTGGGGTAGGTATTTGATGGAAATTAAGTTTGTTGAGAGAGGGAAGAGCCTGCCAATTCGCTTTGTGGTAGAAGTAAAGGATACGGATTTAGGTTATGAATTGATAGAATCAGGGCAAGGCAATTGGGTCTTGAAAGATTTGGTGAGTGGAAAAACCATTGATGCGGATAAAGCTGCAACAGGAAATGCTGAGATGGATCAGCCTTTCGGGCAATTACTGCCAGCCTTGGTGCAGGAAAAAGCACCAGCTGTGGTCAAGACTGTAGATAGTAGTGCAATGGTGCCTAGTCCAATGATTGCACCAGCTTTGCCTGGAAAGATATCTCGTACCTATGCTTTAGCCACAGCAAAGGGCTTGGATTTGGTTTTCGTAGATAAGACAGGCAAGCAGTCAGATACCATCGTGGTGCATATT
>DALYHN010000015.1:0-20862 GCA_031970875.1 Chitinophagaceae bacterium | reverse complement strand
CGTTGGGCGCATATTGGTGGAGCAATCGTAGGCTTCCTCATCGTACTCACTTGGAACAAAAAGAATAAAAAAACGTTTTATTAAAAAAACAGCCGTGCAAACAAGTGCTTATTCAAGATCGGGCAGACAATTATTGCTGGGGCAGGATAACAACGGCCTTGTATTGCTTTTTGCCATCAATGGCATCATGTTCATCCTGTTGAACTTTCTGAAGATCACTTATTTTCTTTCTTATGATGATAATGCTACGGCGGAATTATTCTTCCGTAAGCAGATACTGAATTGGTTTGTACTGCCTTCTGATCCGGATATGTTTTTCACCAGACCCTGGACATTGCTGACTTATATGTTCACGCATATGCAGATCTGGGCCTTCCTCTCCAATATGCTCTGGCTCTGGGCTTTTGGCTATATCCTGCAAGATCTTTCAGGAAACAATAAGCTGATTCCAGTTTATCTATATGGTGGGTTTATTGGCGGTTTGGTTTTCTTATTGAGTGTAAACTTGGTTCCTGCTTTTCAGCGCAACCTCGAGTTTATGCCCAACTTGATGGGCGCGGGTGCAGCGGTAATGGCTATCGCTGTTGCAACTACGACATTGACACCTGACTATAGAATCTTCCCTTTACTGAATGGCGGTATTCCTTTGTGGGTGTTGACACTGATTTTTGTTGCAATCGACTTTGCATTTATCGCCAGTGCCAACGGGGGTATTGCTTTGGCACACTTAACAGGTGCAGTGATAGGCTTTATCTACATTCATCAATTGCGCAAAGGCAGAGACCTTGGTGCGTGGATGACGAGCTTTGTGCATTGGGTAGACGATTTATTCAATCCAGAGAAAAAGCATCGTGCCGATAAGCGTAAAGAGCAATTGTATTATCGTTCTACTAAGAAGCCATATACCAAAACCCCTTTGCTCACACAGCAAAAATTGGATGCTATTCTGGATAAGATCAATCAGCATGGCTATGAAATGCTCACCGAAGAAGAGAAAGCTTTTTTGAAAAGAGCATCTGAAGAAGAGCTATAAGAATACGGCTGATTTAGTACTTTTAGTGCATGGCAACCAAGGCTTCGGGCTTTAAATATTATTTCAGGCTTTTCTTTCTGATCATCAATTTAGTTGTAGCGCTTTTTTTTGCACTAGGCTGTTTCTCTCCGCTGTTAAATCCGGTTCATTTTTGGCCATCAGGTTTTGTGTCGCTCTTGATGCCTTACCTAATCATTACGTTGTTGTTCTTTGTGTTGTTCTGGCTCATCATGCGCCCCATTATTGCCATTTTTCCTGTAGTGGTATTATTAGCGGGTTATCAGCAGGTTTCATCCATTTTTGCTTTTCAATATACTGAGCGATTTCAGATAGCAAAAGCACCCGGTGCTATCCGTGTCATTACTTGGAATATCCATGGATTTAATGGATTGAGTGGTACCAAATCAACATTGCGCCTGATTCGCGAAGAAATATTCAAAACCATCGATGAGTCTGGCGCTGATGTAATCTGTCTGCAAGAATTCAACCACAGTACCAAGATGGAAGTGCGTTCAGACAATATTGGTCTGTTCCAAAAAGCATTTCCCTATTACTATTTTTCACACGACTATGCTTTCAGCGATCATTACCAAGCAGGAACCATACTTTTCTCCAAGCTGCCCATTGTTGATACAGGTAAAATTCGTTACGCCAACGGAGAACACCTCATTTGGGCTGATGTGGTAAAAGGGAAAGATACCATTCGTGTGTATACCACCCACTTACAGTCTTTCAATTTTGGTATGGAAGATTATGCAAACATGTACGATTTAAAAGAAGGCGAAGCCAATCCGCTTAGCTCATCACGTCCTATCCTGCGCAAAATGCGCGAAGCTTTCCGTTACCGAGGCACGCAAGCAGATATGATTGCACAAGCTTTAGCACAAAATCAGCTGCCTTCCTTTATTTGCGGCGACTTTAACGATGTGCCCGGATCTTACACGTATTTCCGTGTTAAGGGAGATAGGCAGGATGTATTTCTGAAAAAGGATTTTGGCATCGGCAGAACCTATAATTCTTTGGCGCCAACCCTGCGTATCGACTATATCCTGCCCGATCAGCAGCTGGAAGTACTGCAATGTGATCTGGTAGATGAAGGCCTCAGCGATCACCAGATGCTGATTGCCGATCTGCGTGTGCGAAAATGATGTAATTTCGAGCCTCGATGCCAATACAGTTGTCCATAGTTCGTTGTTGTTGTTGCTGATTCCCGCAACCCGCTGTATTATTCTATTGCATCAACGTTCAATTAGTACATCATGTCATTAAAAGTCTATAATTCACTTACCCGTCAGAAAGAAGTATTTACGCCAATCATCGAAGGCCATGTGGGCATGTATGTCTGCGGTCCAACAGTAAGTGGCGAAAGTCATCTGGGTCATGCACGTCCCTTTATTACATTCGATGTGGTGTATCGTTACCTCATGCACCTTGGCTACAAAGTGCGCTATGTAAGAAACATTACGGATGCTGGTCACTTTGAAGAAGAAGGTCGTGAAGCAGAAGATAAAATCAGTAAGAAAGCAGCAGTAGAAAGATTAGAACCAATGGAGCTGGTGCAGAAATACACCAATCTTTATCATTGGGCCATGGCACAGTTCAATAACCTGCCACCTAGCATTGAGCCTACTGCAACCGGACATATTGTGGAGCAGATTGAGATGATCAAAAGGATCATCGAAGATGGTTATGCATATGAAGCCAACGGCTCTGTGTATTTTGATGTAGAGAAATACCACCGCGATTATAGTGCTAAAGGCATGCCTTATGGTATGCTGAGTGGCCGTAATCTGGATGAGCAATTGGATACCACACGTGAGCTTGACAATCAAGATGAGAAGCGTAACAAAAGCGATTTCGCTTTATGGAAAAAAGCGCCGCCTGAGCATATCATGCGTTGGGCTAGTCCTTGGGGCGAAGGTTTCCCCGGCTGGCATATTGAGTGCTCTGCGATGAGTACAAAATATTTGGGCGAAGAATTTGATATCCATGGTGGGGGTATGGATTTGCAGTTTCCGCACCATGAATGTGAGATTGCACAGAGTACGGTGTGCAACCACAAAACACCTGCGCGCTATTGGTTGCACAATAACATGATTACCATCAACGGTAAGAAGATGGGTAAGAGTTATAATAATGTGATCAAGCTGAGTGAGTTGTTTGCAGGTACGCACCCAATATTAGAACAGGCTTATCATCCTATGACGATTCGCTTCTTTATTCTGCAATCTCATTACAGAAGCACGTTAGATTTCAGCAATGAAGCGCTGCAATCTGCAGAAAAAGGGATGAGGCGTTTGTGGGAAGCGTATGAGAACCTGCAGAAGTTGAGTACGGATAATGCTAGTGCAGCCGATACGGCACTGGATCAGAAAGTACAGCAATTACTCGCTGAGTTATACGAGTTCATGAATGATGACTTGAATACAGCGAAGGTCTTGGCCAACTTGTTTGAACTGGCACCGATTATCAATAGTATTCGTCATGGACAAACAGCTGCAAATGCTTTAGCTGGAAGTACGATTGCCAAAATGCAACAATACTTTCACCTGTTTCTGGAAGAGGTTTTCGGATTAAAAGCAGAACAGGCGAATGATGACAATAAGCTCGGCGGTGTATTACAACTACTCATTGATATCCGAAAAGATGCCAAGAGCAGAAAGGATTATGTAACCAGTGATAAAATCCGCAATGAATTAGCAACTTTGGGTATACAACTCAAAGATGAGAAAGACGGAAGTGTGAGTTGGTCAATTGTTTGATGAATTTTTTTAAAAAGCTGATGAAAATCAGCTTTTTTCTTCTTTGTGCGGTTAATTTTGCTTTCAAGGTGAAACTTCTTTTTTCTGCTATACTATTCTGTGCATTCTTTATCAGCACTTTCCACAAAGGCCTTATTGTGGTACGCTTTTACCTGAATCAGGAGCAGATTGCTAAAACACTTTGCGAAAACAAGAATAAGCCCAAACTCAAGTGTAACGGTAAGTGTCAGTTAGGAAAACAACTGAAAAAAGAGGAGCAGAAAGAGCAACAGCAGCCTGAACTCAAGCTGGATAATAAATTGGAAGTAATTTCTTCCAAATCCTTCTTCGCAACTATTGTTTTTAATAGTACTACTATACAAAAGCGTTATCTGGATTTTTCAGATTGCAGAACTATTGATCGCCCAACATTCGTATTTCATCCTCCCGGCAGCATTTGCTGATCAGTGTATGATTTTATTTGTCAGCCTATATCAGGTTGCACTCCCTTATTGATTATTCATTAAACATCATCCTATGGTTCGCCAGAAAGACTGGTATAACCCTGGGGTAATTCGCGGTATTCGTATGCGTATCCGGCTCATGCTATGGCTGGTATTAGCGCTGATGGTTTACCTGAATTACGCCTGGCTTATTCAATTAATTGAGCAATTTTTAAACTAATTACCAATGAAGTATTCTTTTCTGCTTACAACAGTTATTGCATCTATTGTACTATATAGTTGCAGCAAAAAAACCATTCCAGCTGCTTATGATCCTAATGTAAAAAGTGAACTGACAATCGAATTTGATAATGTTGTTGGCAATCAACAGTTGCAGCTAAATACAGGAACATATACCAATGCCAATAATGAGCAATTCACTGTTTCCTTGTTACAGTATTTTATCAGTAATGTAAAGCTGAAGAAAATGGATGGGACAGAGTATGTAGTTCCTCAGGACAGTGCTTATTTTCTTATCCGTGAGCGTGATGCGGCAACGCATAAAATCAGACTAAAAGTGCCCGAAGGCGAGTATCATTCCCTCAGTTTTGTATTGGGCGTGGATAGCCTGCGTAATACAAAACCCTTGGCCGAGCGCAAAGGTGTTCTGGATCCGGCTAGTTATTCTGGTGAAGAAAGCATGTATTGGAGCTGGAATAGCGGCTATATCTTCTATAAGATGGAAGGTAATTCACCTGCAGCACCTGCAGATGGTGCGGGTAACCGTAAGTTCAGATATCATATCGGTCTCTTTGGTGGCATGACAGCACCTACCATTAACAATATTAAAAACATCTCTCTTTCATTGATGGATAAGGGTATGCCTAAAGTAAAGACCGGGAAAACACCCAATGTGCATTTGCTGGTTGATATCCTGAAGATGTTTAATGGTGGCACTAATGTGAGCATTACTACTAACAGTACTGTTATGGTTACACCTTTCAGTGCAGTTGTTGCCAATAACTATCAGAACATGTTCACGCATGATCATACAGAAAACTAGTCATCCTAACTGGTGTTGCTAGCAACACCAGTTATAAACTTTTCTTATGCGAAAGAAATTTATTGTATTGGTGGGCGTGGTATTGTTTGCAATTGCTTGTTCGAAATCTGCTGACATTGCTGATTTATTTGTGCCATTTACCAGGCCTACTAATTTTCCTGAGACAGTATATCCTGTTAACAGAAACCCTGTGACACAAGCAGGATTTGAGTTAGGCAGAAAACTGTTTTATGATGCATTGCTCTCGGCAGATAATACCATCAGTTGTGGTAATTGTCATATTCAGACAGCTGCTTTCACCCACCACGGCCATGACCTGAGTCATGGTATTCATGATTTATTGGGTAAACGCAATGCACCTGCTATTCAGAATATGGCATGGTATAAAACGTTTATGTGGGATGGAGGTATTTTTGATCTTGATTTACAACCCATAGCTCCAATTACCAATCCGGTGGAAATGGATGAAACCATTCCTAATGTTTTGAAGAAGCTTAATGCGGACAGAACATATCCCGGCTTATTTCAAAAAGCATTTGGCAGTAATGTGATTACTACTGATTTGCTGATGAAAGCCCTTAGTCAGTTTATGGTGATGCTGGTTAGTGCAGATAGTAAATACGACAAAGTGATGCGCAAGGAAGGCCCTGCGTTTACGGCTGCTGAAGAAAATGGTTATGCAATCTTCAAAGAGAAATGTGCCACCTGTCATCAGGAACCGCTTTTTACGGATCAGTCTTTCCGCAACAATGGCTTGCCGGTTTCTTCTGCAAATGATGAGGGCAGATTTGATATCACCCTGAATCCGGCCGACAGGTATAAATTCAAAGTGCCCTCCCTTCGGAACATCATGTTAACGGCGCCTTACATGCACGACGGCAGAATCCTGAATATAGATGGTGTACTGGATCACTATGCAAACGGTGTGAAAGCTACGCCCAACTTGGATCCATTGCTGCAGCAATCAGGACAAATGGGTATTCAGCTTTCAGCACAGGAGCGTACCAATCTGAAAGCATTTCTGTCCACGTTAACTGACTCCTTCTTTATCAAGAATCCAAGATTTTCTGAGCAATAAAAACAAAAACAATGAAAACAAAACAAATCATGACCCTTCTGTTCGCAGCATTATTCGTATGTGTGAGTGGACATATTCAAGCACAAAAAGCCGATTGGAAAGAAATGCATGCGTTTCATAGTGTGATGAGTAAAACATTTCACCCTGCAGAGGAAGGAAATCTTCAGCCTGTCAAGGATAATGCAAAAGAGCTTGTTGCAAAAGCTAAATCATGGCAATCTTCAACTGTGCCTGTAGGTTTTAACGCGTCAAAATCAAAAGAGATTTTGAAAAGACTGGTTACAAAATGTACGGCCATTGAAGCAGCAGTAAAAGCGAATAAATCAAACGACTCCTTGAAAACCATGATTACAGAAGCCCATGATATTTTTCATGAGTTGATGGAAAAATGTAGAGAGTAAACAAAAATTGAACAATATGTACAGATACATCTTAAGCTTCTTGCTTTCTACTAGTGTATTGTGCTTATCCGCGCAACATATGCATCCATCGACAAAGCGTGGATATGCAGATAGTGTTAACAATGGTATCATTAAATCAGACACTTTAAAGAAAAGTGTGGGTAGAACTGCCATGTATACTATTGGCAAAACGCATGTGCATATTGCATATAGTTCCCCCGGAGTGAGAAATAGGGTTGTCTGGGGCGGATTGGTACCTTATGATGAGGTTTGGGTAACCGGTGCACACAAAGCAACTTCCATCAGTTTCAATAAGGATATATTTATTGAAGGGAGAAAGATAAAGTCGGGTACCTATGCTTTGTTTACAATACCAGGAACCAAAATCTGGCAGTTTATTCTCAATAAACGGTATGACCAACATCTAACAGATCAGTACAATGCGGCAGAAGATATCCTTCGTATACCAATGCAGCCCTCAAAAGTTGCTTTCACGCCGAGATTAACCTATGAAGTGAAGCAGTCAGGGTCGAGTAAAGGTGTGATTCATTTTAGGTGGGAGCGTCTTCAGTGGAATATTCCTTTTCAAATAACACAGTAATGCGTCGATTCATATTGATTACATATTTGTTGCTGCTGTACTTCATCCCTGCGAATGCCTGTGAGGTTTGTGGTTGCGGTGTTGGTAATTATGTTAATGGTATTATGCCATCCATGAAGCGTTCATTTTTGGGTATTCGTTACCGAATAGCAGCCTTCAATTCGCATATTCAAAATGGTCCGCTTTTTAAAACCAGTGAAACCTTTCAAACATATGAGCTCTGGTATAGAAGACAAATCGGCAATCGCATACAGGCAATGTTGTTTCTACCTTATCAGCATAACCGACAAAGGTTTTACAATGGGCTACCTGAGAAAACCATCAATGGACTTGGGGATGTATTTCTAACTGCGGCGTATAAACTGTACGATCAACAAAGTAAAGCCGGTGATTTTTCTGTATTGAAACAGACCATTTGGTTGGGTGGTGGTGTAAAACTGCCAACTGGCAAATATCGGTTCACTAATACAGATGCGGAAGTAGCGAATCCTAATTTTCAATTAGGAACGGGATCTTTCGATTATTTACTTACGGCAACGCATACCATACAGTTAAATGCATGGGGATTGCAGAATGATTTGCAGCTTAGATACAACAGCAGTAACCCTAATCAGTATCGATTTGGTTCAAGAGCATCTTGGCAGTCAGCGGTTTTTTATACAAGAAAGCGAAAACAAAGTTTCGTGCCATTAGCAGGCATTAGGGCTGAATGGGTGGAAAAAGACAGCAGACAAAAGCAGCAAGTGGATGTTACCGGCGGCTATCAAGTAGGTATGTTGGGTGGTTTGGAGTGGCAATCAGGACAACTGGCCCTTGGTTGCAGAGCTGGTTTGCCATTAAAGCAACATCTGGGCGGAGGCAATTTGCAGGAAAAGCCTAATCTTGCAGTACATTTTACGTATTTCTTAAATTGATTGTATGAAAAAGCTATTGGTACTGGCATCAACCTGTCTCTTGATTTTGAGTGGTTGTGCTGGAGAAGAGAAGCCTACATCAGCTGAAACCATGAGTCCGGCTACAACAGATAGTGCTGCTGCTGAAACTGCTAGGTTTACACCCGCAATGGTGTATAACAAAAAAGATCCTTCTTGCGGCATGCCTGTTACTGCAGGTATCAGCGATACTGCACACTATAAAGGAAAAGTGTATGGATTCTGTGCCGAGGGTTGTAAGCAAGATTTTCTTGCTCATGCGGATGAGATGGTTACGCAGATTGAAAAAGAAAATAAAGAGCAATAAGTTAATAAGCTCCGGCATATGCCGGAGCTTTTCACATTCACCTAGACAGGTCTATGAAGATAGTCCCGGAAAAGGATCTTTAAACCGAAGGCCGGCTTCCATATCTTTTATTTCAGATTCTGTACACAAGCAGCCAGTTAATTCGTCTGTAATCGTCTTGATATCCAGCTCCTGACCAATAATCACGAGCTCATTTTCTCTGTCACCAAAACGTTTATCCCATTTTTGCTCAATCAGGTCTTTATTGTCTACAAAAGCAGCATATCGAATTCTTTCTTGATAGGGCATGCTGCACCACCAAACGCCTGCCTGGTCTGCTTTAAGTGAACCACCAGCCTGACTCCAGTTCATCGCTATTTTGGGTCTTGAAGCCAACCAGAATAAGCCCTTGCTTCTAATGATATTGGCATGCCATTGATCATTGAGGTAATTCCAGAAGCGCATCGGATGAAAAGGTCTTTTATCTCTGAATACAAAACTACTGATGCCGTATTCTTCTGTTTCAGGGGTATGATAACCCTTTTCCAGTTCTGCAATCCAACCGGCACTTTGTGAGGTTTTATCAAAATCAAATAGACCCGTATGGAGGATATTATGCAATGGTACTTTACCGAATGATGATTCAAGTATGGTGGCTTCGCTATTGAGTTTTCGGATCATGGATTTCAGCATGCCTACTTGTTCCTTGCTGACAAGGTCTGTTTTGTTGAGAATGATGACATTGGCAAATTCTATCTGGTCGGTTAACAGGTTTACAATGGTTCTGTAATCATCTGCCATATCCGTCATGGACCGGTCTTTCAGTGTATCAATACTGCTGTAATCTTTGATAAAGTTGAAGCAGTCTACCACAGTAACCAGGGTATCCAGTTTTGATATGCTGCTCAGGTCAATATTGTTGTTGGTATCCTGATAAGTGAATGTTTGTGCAACCGGAAGTGGTTCACTGATACCCGTGCTTTCGATTAGCAGATAGTCAAAACGATTTTCATTGGCCAGTCTTTCAACTTCTTTCAGTAAGTCTTCTCTAAGGGTACAGCAGATACAACCATTGCTCATTTCTACCAGTTTCTCCTCAGTTCTGCTGAGTGTATTTTCTTGCTGAACAAGTCTGGCGTCAACATTCACCTCACTCATATCATTCACAATCACAGCAACTTTCAGACCTTCTTTATTGTGTAAGACATGATTGAGCAGGGTAGTCTTTCCTGCACCTAAGAATCCGGATAAAACGGTAACGGGAAGTTTTTGCATATTATTGATTTGATGAATTCATTTTACGTAGGATACGCCACACACTATTGGAGCGTGCTCTATATTGTTTTTTCAATAACTGATATCTGCTCAGCGTAAGCCTTGCAGACTGCTGTATGCTGGAGTCTATAGCGGTTGGAGCATACCCTTTTGGTACTGCATAGGTGAAATATCCACTATTGGCAACGGCAACAGGAATATGTATAAAATCTCTTTGAACAAATTTTCCCGTACTGTCTTGCTGCTTTCCGGCCTGCACAAAGAATTGTACTGCATGTTCCGGATAGCCAAACAAATAACCGTAACTCTGCCAACGGGTATATTTCTGTTCATATTCTGTTATGGCTAATACAGCATCGGGTGTAGTGTTTGGGGCAATACCCAGCTTACCATAAAAAATTTCTTTTTCCTGAATTAGCTGCTTTAAACGATGATTCCTGATTGCATAGAGCTCTATATTCTTATAGATACTATCACTTCTTTCAAAGGGATTAACAATAAACGACAGCTCTGTTGAACGCAAAGCCTGCGCAACTCGATTTAGTTGATTGAGTATCTGCTGGGCAGAGTCTCTCGTTGTTTGCTGTGGACTCAGTAAAGGGAGCCTGTACATTCGTACACTGCTCATGGGTTTTAATGTATCGCACAAAGTATATAAAGCCTCATGATCTAAAGCCCAGCGAAGTAGTGAATCGGCCATTAGCTTTTCTGCGGATGAAAGTTTTTTGTAATTACCAGTTAATGACTTTTGAGATTGACAAGCAAGGAGTAGAAAGCAGCAAGTAATCAGTATCTGATTTATCTTCATTTGCACAAAAAGTTTGGATGTTGAAAGCGGCGTGAGCGGTGAAATAAGTTAATTTTGAAACAATGATGCAAAATATGAAAACCCTTCCACAGATGCAACAAAGTTGCAAAATAAAGCAGGCGTCATTTCTCTTGTTATTGATAATCAATTTACTATGTGCTAATGTCCTGCTTGCTCAAAACATGCAGGCCCAGCATGTTGTATCTCCAAATAAGCTCTTGCCTGTTTTGTGGCATCAGCATGCAGCTGAATATCGCGCACTGTGTTATCAGGCATTCAATCTGGCAGAACTGCGTCTGGCCTCCATCAAAGTAAAAAGGCATCAACGTCCATTAGCCATCATCACAGATATTGATGAAACAGTGTTGGACAATAGCTACAGCGAAGCACAATCCATCAAAACCAATGCAGAATACAATCCTGCAAATTGGAAAAACTGGACCAGCAAAGCTGCCGCAACACCCTTACCCGGTGCTGTTGCTTTTTTTCAGAAAGCCAAGCAAATGGGTTTTCATGTGTTTTATATCTCTAATAGAGATACATCAGAAGTTAATACCACGCTGAAAAACTTACAAGCCTATCAATTTCCTGATGCAACAGCTGAGCATCTCTTATTCTTATCGAACGAATCTTCTAAAGAAGCACGCAGACAGAAAGTGGCTGAGCAGTATGATATCGTCATGTTGCTAGGTGATAACCTTAATGACTTTGCTAAAGCTTTTGAGAAGAAAAGTATTGCCGATCGCTTTGCAGAAACAGATGCTGTTCAGGCAGAGTGGGGCAAGAAATTCATTGTATTACCCAACGCGATTTATGGTGAATGGGAAAATGCATTGATTCAATACAAGCGCGGCTTAAACAACACGCAAAAAGATTCTGCATACAAGGCACAATTGAAGGGATACTAAGCTTAGTGGTTGCAATCGTCAGCATGCGCATGGTCATGCACGCGACATGCTTGATAGTTGATGTAGTGTGCTAATACGATTAATACTACAGCAGGTAATAAAAACCATAATTGCCACTGGTGCCAAACTTGCTTGGCAAACAATAAAGCAATACCGGTTACAAACAAGGCGATAGGTACAAAACTGTGGTGGTGTTTTCTCCAGCCATGATACAGCGAATACACGCCAACACCTAGGGCCAGAAAAATCATGAAATATTCAAAGCGAATATTGTCGATGATGTTCATACCAAAAATGGGTAGGCTGCTCATCACCAGCGGCAAAACCGCACAGTGAATAGCACAGGCCAAAGAAGCACTAATACCTAAAGCGTCCCAATTGATTTTAAAACCCATAGTGGACCGCAAATATACACTATTTCGCAACTTTGTTGCAAAAAAATTGTAATTCGCTTGAACAGGCTCACTGCTCGCCGCATTTGAGCAGTACATTTGCACCATGTCAAAGAAATTGATTGGATACGTATTGTTTTTCCTAGTGTTGGTATTGGCATTCTGGTATTTCCTGTTCCAAGGAACCGATATGTGGAAGGCCAAGAAACCTGTGATCAGTTATGTAAAGCCATTCCAGTTCATTAACCAGGATGGCCAGCCCGTAACAGACCAACAGTTGTTGGGAAAAGTAACAGTAGTAGAGTATTTCTTTACGACTTGTAAGGGTATTTGTCCGCGCATGAACAGCAATATGAAAGGGGTATATGCAGATTTCAAAGATGAGCCGGACTTTCAAATTCTGGCACATACTTGTATGCCCGAGACAGATTCAGTACCACGATTGAAGCGTTATGCAGACTCCATGCAGATTGATACCAAGAAATGGATATTGGTTACGGGTAGAAAAGATAGTCTCTATAATATGGCGCGCAATAGCTATCTCTTGGATGATCCTAAGAATAGCGTTGAGAAAATTGAAGACCAGTTCATCCATACCCAGTTTTTTGCAGTAGTAGATAAGAATGGTCAGGTGCGTGGCCAGATTTATGATGGATTGAAACAAAAAGAACTGGACGAAATGAAAAATACGGTTCGTGAGTTATTGAAAGAAAAAGCAGGTAAGAGTGGATTTGTGAATGGTATTTTCAATAACAATCCCCAGTAAATTTGAAGCATGCAGGAACTGATTACCGATATACTCAAACGCAATCAGCTCAGTGTTACTGAGAGCAGAAGAAAAATATTAGAGCTCTTTCATCAATCGAAAGGGGCTTTGGCACATGCGGATATTGAACAGAGTTCTGCAGAGCATTTCGATCGTGTTACGATTTATCGTACACTACAGACTTTTGTTGACAAAGGCATTATCCATACTATTCCTACTTCAGATAATTCGGTGCGTTATGCCTTGTGTAAGGATGAGTGTTCTGCTGGTCATCATCATGATAATCATGTGCACTTTATCTGCGATCAATGTGATACTACCTATTGCTTAGATCATGTATCAGTTCCTTCACTCAAGATGCCGAATGGCTTTGAAACCAAGCAAACAGACGTGGTGGTAAGTGGTATTTGCAAGAACTGCCAGTCATAATCTACCTTTAAACTAAACCTTACATGATACTTGTTACCGGTGCTACAGGCCTTGTGGGATCTCACTTAATACAAGCTTTAGTGAGTGCCGGTAAGCCGGTAAAAGCGCTCTACAGAAAATCCATACCACAAATAGTAGGCGCAGAACAAGTGCAGTGGGTACAGGCAGATATTTTGGACGTGGTGGCTTTGGAAGCTGCTATGGAAGGTATAACCCATGTGTATCATTGCGCTGCCATTGTTTCTTTTAGTCCCAAACAAAAAGCCGCATTACATCAAACCAATATTGAAGGCACAGCGAATGTGGTGAATGCTTGCTTACAAGCAGGGGTACAAAAATTATTGTACGTGAGTTCGGTTGCAGCATTAGGCCGTATCAGAGAATCGGGTATGGTAGATGAAAGCATGAACTGGAGTGAAGAAACCAGCAATAGTGAATATGGTAAGACCAAATTTCTCGCCGAGATGGAAGTGTGGCGTGGTATCGGAGAAGGCTTGCAGGCAGTGATGATCAATCCTGTGATCATTCTAGGTGCCGGCGATTGGAATAAAGGTTCTTCAGAAATTTTCCAATCAGCTTACAATGAATTTCCTTGGTATACTAGCGGCATGAGTGGTTTTGTGGATGTGGTAGATGTTGTACAAGCAGCGATGGTTTTGATGGAATCATCTGTTACTGCGCAACGATTCATCATTAGCGGAGAGAACAGGTATTATCGTGATATCTTCAGCATGATTGCGCAGGGCTTTGGTAAAAAACCACCACACAGAAAAGTAACACCGCTATTGGCTGAAATCGTTTGGCGTTTGGAAGCGATCAAAGGGTGGATTACGGGTAAAGATCCATTGCTGACCAAAGAAACTGCACGTACTGCGCAAGCGGTGGTCCGTTTTGACAATAGTAAGTTATTAAAACAGTTTCCTGATTTTCAGTACACGCCTTTAGAAGATAGCATCAAAAGAATTTGCGGCGAGCTGACCGTTAAACACGGCCTATAATTATTCCATCACTTTTTTCCAGAGTGCAGGTATGCGTTTGATCCATACCAACTCCCTTCTTTTCTGGGCAGCATCTTCTGCCGGATAGCCAAAATAGGTTTTGCCGCCTGCAAGGGAGGATGGAACCCCACTTTGTGCCAAAACCACTGCATTAGCACCGATTGTTAGGGTCTTGCTCACGCCTACCTGTCCCCAAAGGGTAACGCCATCCTCAATATTGGTAGCGCCGGCTACCCCAACCTGGGCAGCAAACAGGCAATTTTTGCCAATATGTACATCGTGGCCGATATGTACGAGGTTATCCATGATGGTACCCTGGCCAATTTTGGTCACAGCGGTAACGCCACGATCAATGGTACAATTGGCACCAATTTCTACATTGTTGGCAATCTCTACATGGCCGCAACTTTTCATCCTGCGAAACCATACCTCACGATTTTTCTTGCTGTTATAATAAAACGCATCACTACCGATCACTGTACCTGATTGAATCACTACATGATCACCAATGATGGTATGATCATGAATCACTACGTTAGGATGAATCACACAATGCTTTCCAATCACTACATGATGACCGATAAAAACATTGGGCATTACAACAGTTCCTTCACCAATAATAGCAGAACTACTAATTGGTGTTGCTGAAGGTGTGAAGGGACGAAAATGTGTTGCGATGGTGAGATAAGATTCAAAAGGTTGGTCAACCACCAAAATCGTTTTGCCTTCAGGAACTTGTACTTCTTTACTGTTGATGATGATACAAGTTGCAACACTTTGCAAGCACTTGTCGTAATACTTTGGATGATCTACAAACACCACATCACCATTTTCAACGCGATTGATTTCATTCAATCCAGTTACTTCTTGATCTGGATTGCCGATGAGTTCAGCACCAATCAATGAAGCAAGCCAGGAAGTGGTAACAGGTGTGGGAAATTGCATAAGCGTGTTTTTTGACCGTTCAAAGGTAGGTAGACGGCCTGCTGCAGAAATTTTTTTTACGCCCTTTTTCCAACTGAAAACAAGCCTGTCTTTCTAAGTAATGATTATATCTTCTATGTATAGTTTAATGAAGAAGATAAAATCTGTATATGCTGAAACACTTGCTGCATCAGTGTTTGCGGCGATGTGATTTTTTATGCGATGTGTATCATCATCTTTCATGAAGTGTTGTAACATGTTTTATTGATGATTGGATAAAGGGGTTAATTCACAAAGCGCCAAAAAATGTGAATAAAATTGTTTGAAAAATTTTTTGCTTTGGATAAAACAATATTTAATATTGTGTAGGGAAATTTATTTCCCGGTACTTACTAACCCATCCATATACAAAGTCCCGCTTCTGCGGGACTTTTGTTTTACAGCAAATTGTCATGCATCGTTACTTCATCATATACAAACCTTATCTCGTGTTGTCGCAATTTTCACCGGAAGGTGAACTGCGCACATTGCGTGATATTTTGTCTGTACCGAAAGATGTGTATCCTGTTGGAAGACTCGATCATGATAGTGAAGGCTTATTGATTTTGAGTAATGATGCAGCATTGAATCAACGATTGTTGCATCCCAAACAACATCAGGAAAAAGAATATTGGGTACAGGTAGATGGTGCTATTACAGATGATGCGATTCTACAATTACAAAAAGGTGTGCAGATACAAGTGAATGGAAAACAACATCGCACATTACCCGCGACGGTAAAAAAATTTACAACCGATCCTGCGTTACCCGATCGTCATCCACCCATTCGTTTTCGTAAATCCATTCCCGCACCATGGATCAGTGTCACTATTCGCGAAGGGAAGAACAGACAGGTGAGGCGCATGACTGCAGCAGTAGGTTTTCCAACATTGCGTTTGGTGCGTTATCGTATTGGCAGCCTCACCATCGAGGGCATGCAGCCCGGCGATTGCATAGAAATGGAGGAAAAAGCCCTGTACCACAGCCTCTTTGGTAAGTCCTAAACCCTTTACCCCCCTTCATAGGCGAAATCCGCTAATTTTGCCGCCTTGAAAACATCATTATGAGTCAACATCTGAGTGAACAAGAGATTATCCGCAGGGAGAAGCTGGCCAAATTGCGTGAGGCTGGCATCGAGCCCTATCCCGCACCATTATATCCGGTAAACCAATATTCTGCTGATATAAAAGCAGGCTTTACAGAGGAAACCAAAGACGCTTATGCCAATGTCTGCGTTGCAGGCCGTATCATGAGCATCAACGATAAAGGAAAAGTATTCTTCATCAAGATTCAGGATAGCAAGGGTATTATACAACTTTACGTACGTAGAGATGATATCTGCCCAGAAGAAGATAAATCATACTGGGATAACCTGGTGAAGCATGGATTGGATCTGGGTGATATCATCGGTGTTACCGGTTTTGTATTTATTACGAAGACAGGCGAAACATCTGTACATGCACAAACATTAACCTTGCTCACCAAATCACTAAAGCCACTGCCTGTGGTGAAGCGTGATGAAGAAGGTAATGTGTTTGATGCAGTAACAGACCCTGAGTTTCGTTATCGTCAACGCTATGCTGATCTGATCATTAACCCTGAAGTAAAAGAAGTATTTGCCAAGCGCACATTACTGGTGAATACCATTCGCCAGTTCTTGAATGAGAAGGGCGCATTGGAAGTAGATACGCCTGTGTTGCAATCTATACCAGGTGGTGCTGCTGCCCGCCCATTCATTACGCACCACAATGCATTGGATGTGCCTTTCTACCTGCGTATTGCGAATGAGTTGTACCTGAAGCGTTTGATCGTGGGTGGTTTTGATTGGGTATATGAGTTCAGCCGCAATTTCCGCAACGAGGGTATGGATAGAACCCATAATCCTGAGTTCACCATTCTGGAATGGTATACCGCTTACAAAGATTATTTCTGGATGATGGAAATCACCGAGCAACTGTTGGAGCGTGTAGCGATTGCCTTACATGGTACTACCGATGTGCAGTTGGGTGATAAGATGATCAGCTATAAAGCACCATTCAAGCGTATCAGCATTTTTGATGCGATTAAGGAAAACACCGGCATCGATATTTCTGCTATGGATGAAGCCGGACTGCGTGATGTGTGTAAGCAATTGCATATTGATGTGCCCGGTAATATTGGTAAGGGTAAGCTGATTGACGAAATCTTCGGCGCTACCAGCGAACACAATTATATACAGCCTACGTTCATCATTGATTATCCGGTGGAGATGAGTCCGCTTACGAAGAAGCACCGCAGCAAAGCCGGATTGGTAGAGCGTTTTGAGCTGATGGTGAATGGTAAGGAAGTAGCGAATGCCTATAGTGAGTTGAATGATCCTGTAGATCAGCGCGAACGTTTTGAAGAGCAGGTGAAACTCATGGAGCGTGGCGATGATGAAGCCATGTTTATTGACCATGATTTCCTGCGTGCGCTGGAATATGGTATGCCCCCAACATCGGGTATTGGTATTGGTATTGATCGTTTGTGTATGATGATGCTGAACCAAGTATCTATTCAGGATGTATTGCTCTTCCCGCAGATGCGCCCAGAGACTTTTACTGAAAAAAGAAAAACAGTATTTGATTATGAAATAAATATTTCAAGTAAATACAATAAAGTATTTTTCCTAACAAAAGGCCCTAAAACCTTTTCTTTTGTGGTCAGAAATAAAGAGGAATTAGATTTTATAGTTTTTGACGTTGATTCTAACAGTTTTGATAAACGGGCTAGCATGTCAATAAATGATAACTTTGAAAAGATTAATTTACTTAATGAAGAAGTCAACTTGTTTGATGTTGATTTCATTTTTGAAAATGAAAAAAGAAGTAACTGGAAAATATCGAAATCACAGTTTTCAGATATTGATGAATTATCAAATAGGTTTAAAATGTTTATAAATAGCTAGGAATATGTTTTCAATTAGTCAAAGGATATTGCTTATTGAGCTTTACAGCATTAAAATGCATCTTGATAGCAATAATTCATCAAACTATAAGAAAGCAATCGAAATTTTAACTCTTGGTATTGAGTCCGAGTATGCTTCACTAAATCAAAATCTGTTAGTTGAAGGAATTAACACTCAGGTATCAGAAAAAGTAATTAATACACTTGACGCCTTCCTTATAATGGAAGATAGCTATTCAAGATTAGATGAAGAATCGAAGTTTTTCATCGATAAAAGAAAACCCCTTTTTAAGGGGTTTTCAGCATTGAAGGAATATGAATACTTTGCCTACGCAGAATTTATTTTTAAATATGATGAGAAGTATTCAAGATTAAAAAAGGCATATGAATCTTATCAGTATAAAACATTTCTTAGCTGTATGCCCTACTATGAGAAAATCAAGATCAAAGTAGACGAATTCCTTATGAATTCAGTAGACAACTTACTAACACGAAAGCAGCTCGAAGAGATATCTAATATACCCTTTCATTAGTCACGATAATTCAAAGCTGGCTTTCTATTGCCCAGCAATGCTTCGTACTGATAATCTCCCTTGGCCTTCTTGAGTTCTTCAGTCGCTTTTTGAATCAGTTCCTTGTTGGTGAAAAGATCAATCGCTGTGAGTGCCATGGTCTTTGCAGCAACCAGCATACCCTTGGTACCAATTTCTGTTCCACCTGCAGCAACAGCCTGCCAGCTGTGTGCAGCAGTGCCTGGTACCCATGTTGCAGTGCGTAAACCAACAGTAGGTACTGCATAGCTTACATCACCTACGTCGGTGCTGCCACCACCAGCATCCATGTCTAATTTCAATGGCTTGATGGTTCCAGCAGATTCAATAGCAGGTGCTTTGGTATCAAAGCTAGACTGAATCTTTTGTGCGAACGCTTTCTCTGCTTCTGTATAAGCAAAGCCACCTACTTTCTCCAAATTCACTTGCATAGCTTCAGCTAGCGTTCTGTTCAAGAGCAAATCATGTGTGCCACCAATGATTTCAAATTCCATTTTGGTATCAGTGCCCATGGCTGCACCTTCTGCGGCTTTGGCTACGCGATCGAAAATAGATTTTACGACATCGCGTTTTGGATGACGTACATAGTAATATACTTCTGCAAAATCAGGAATCACATTGGGTGCTTTGCCACCATTGGTAATCACATAGTGAATCCTGGTTTCCTGCGGAATATGTTCCCGCATCATATTCACCATATAGTTCATAGACTCAACTGCATCTAATGCAGAGCGGCCACGTTCTGGAGATGCTGCCGCGTGTGCAGAGATACCGCGGAAACGAAACTTGGCAGATTTGTTGGCCAGTGCACTCGTCATAGTGATGCTATTGTCTGCGCCTGGGTGCCAGTGGATGACAGCATCCACATCATTGAACAAACCTTCGCGCACCATATATACTTTGCCACTACCACCTTCTTCCGCTGGTGTACCGTATACTTTAATGGTGCCTGTAAACTGTTTGCTCTCAATCAATTCTTTAATGGCGATACCCGCCGCAACAGAGGCGGTACCAAACAAATGGTGTCCACAAGCATGGCCCGCATCTTTCCCAGCACTGGCTCTTTCAGGAATTGCTTGCTGAGAGATACCCGGCAAAGCATCAAATTCAGCGAGTATGCCAATAACTGGTTTACCTGAACCATAAGTAGCTACAAATGCTGTAGGTATGCCAGCAACACCCGCTTCCACCTGAAAGCCTGCTGCTTTCAATGTTTCCTGATGCAAGGCTGAACTCTTCACTTCTTTATAACCTACTTCAGCAAAGTCCCAAATCTTCAGGGCGATGTCTTTGTAACGGGGATAAGCAGCATCCAGCGAAGTGCTAGCAGCTGTTTTCATTTTCTCGGCCGGATTGATCTCGGCTTTCTTCTTCTGTGCGTTTGCTTGTGTGAGCAAACCAAGGGTAAAACAAATCAGTACAAGTTTTCTCATGGTTGACAATTCTGGAGTACGAATGTACCCATTTGCAACATGCCATGCATCCACAAAAAAGAAAAGCACCCGAAGGTGCTTCTGCTAACGTTTAATGACTCTTCCACTTCCGTTGATACTGATATCTGTAACCGGACTTCCCCAGTAATAAATATTACCACTGCCGTAGATACTTGCCTTTAGTTTATCACCAGCTGTGATGTACGAGTAACCACTTCCATGCACATTCACTTCTGCCTCTCTAGCCCATAAAGATTGTGCATCAATATCACCGCTACCGTAAATGTTTAGATAGGCTTTATTATAGGTTGAGTTGGATATATTGATGTCTGCGCTGCCATGAATACGTGCTTCAATTTCTTGTCCTTGCTGAAAGCCGGAGATACTAATATCACCACTACCATGTGTGGTTGCTTTCTTAAGCGCAGGTAGTTGTATATAAGCCACAACATTACTATTGCGAATGGTGTTGTACTGGTGATTGTATTTGAGTTTTAATACACCATTCACCACTTCTGTTTCCAGAATACCCAATAAGTTTTCATAGCCTCGAACACGAACGGACTGTGTAGTACCATAGCTGATAACTGCTTTGATATCATAATGCGCTTCAACAGCATCAAAAGCAGGAATCGTTCTTGTTTGCTCAATGGTATTCCCACTTCCTCTGATAACATCCTTCTTGCAAGAGAAAAGCAGGAGCGCCAATGTGGCCAATACAAAGTTTCTAAACATAGTTGCTTGTTTCGTGCAAACCTATGTTCAGCAAGAAGCTTGTACAATCACATAACTATGTGAAACTAGACGAATAGGTCTTGATACAGTTGTGCCCCAGG
>DALYHN010000014.1:0-21231 GCA_031970875.1 Chitinophagaceae bacterium | reverse complement strand
ATGGGAATATCCAAATAGGGTTCATCCAAGGCTTCGGTACCACCCATTTTCTGCATGTCTTCACTGAACTCTTCATTGGCAACCCATAGGATATCATCAATGGTGACGATACCTAAAAGAATATTGTTGTCGTCTGTTACAGGCAATGCCACACGGTTATTCATTTTGAATACCTGGTTGGCATGCTCCTGATCATCGGTTACATTCAATGCAACTACGCGGCCATCAATCAATTCATGTACTTCTTTATCCGGTGCGGCAAGGATGACATCGCGAATACGAATGTCATCAATCAGTTCGCCCTGTTCATTGATTACATAGATCACGTCTACTGTTTCGCTGTTCTTCGCATACTTGCGAATGGTTGCGAAAACATCTTGTACTGTATCGTGTGCGTACACATATACATAGTCGGGCGTCATCAATCGCCCAACACTATCTTCAGGATAACCTAGGAGCGATAAAGTAATTTTTCTTTCTTCTGGATCTAAGAGTTTGATCAAGTCGCGAATCGCTTCTTTAGGCAGTTCTTCCAGAAAGTCTGTACGATCATCCGCTGGTAATTCATTCAATAATTCAGCCTGCTTAAAAGAGGGTAATTCGCGAATAATGTGTTTTTGCGTTGGGAAATCCAGAATCTTGAACACCATTGCAGCCCGGTGCATGCTCATATTGGCGATGATCTGGCTTTCATGGTCTGGATATTCATTGATGAGCAATGCCACATCGCTGATATTCTGATCATTCAGAAAATCGCGAATCTGCAGTTTGTCTTCAGTTGCAATTAACTGCTCAAACTGTTCCTGCAATGTGGGTTGTTCCAGTTCCAAGCTCATGGCCGCAAGTTAATCAAATCCTTATGTAAACGGGCTTTCTGCATTAACTTGCTGCAGCATGATACTCCCATTCATTTATATAGCACCATCAGAGAAAGGCGGTCGTGGTGTTTTTACTAGCGAAGCCATTCCCGCTGAAACCGTAATTGAAGTTTCACCAGTATTGGTCCTTTCTGCTGAGGAAAGAAAAGCGGCAGAGGCAACAGCCCTTTACAATTATATTTTTGAATGGGGTGATGCTGGTGATGGCGCTGCTGTGGCATGGGGCTATGTTTCTATGTACAATCATCATGCGCCAGCAAATTGTCATTATACCATGGATGCCGATTTTGAAACCATTACCATAACCACCGTGCGAGATATTTCAGCAGGAGAAGAGTTATTTATCAATTATCTTGGCGAACCGGATCATGCAGGAGAAACATGGTTTGAATCTCGTTGAGGATTAGTTTTGCACCACAAAAAATTTTTCATGAAAAGACTGCTGTTTGTTTTGAGTGTTGTATGGATGTCGCAGGCAGATGCCCAGTTATACCCCTCTATTCTTCGCTATTTGGTAGCTGATACTGTGAAGGGCGTGCAGTATTATACGGAGATTAGAATCCGTCAGACTGAGGACGCAAAAAAGTTTGCTGCTGTTTCTGGCTTGTCAAATAAGGTATCGATTCGTTTCGAGCGTGATAAGAAGGATCGTGCCATAGCTATGGTGGTATTGGCTGAGAAAAAGCAGGCGCAGGTATTGGCAAACGGGCATAATATCTTACCAGAACAAAGCAAGGAGGAATTGGTATTTCGTTGGCCTTATGCTTGGAATGATGAAACCAATTACCGCATACTGATTAGTAGTATTCAGGACTCTGCAGATAAATACACGATCTATACAGGCTATTGCTATCTGCCGGAGCAGCAGCAATGGAAATTATTGGGTAGTGCTAAAGTGTTGAATGATGGTAATTATTTACCTCAACCATATTTGGCATTAGATGGAAAGAAATTTGGTAACCTCTTGGTACAAGGCAATACAGCTTGGCTGCAGCAAAATCGCGGTCAATGGATTGAGTTGAATAGAGCGAGTGTAATGAATGGCAGCGTGGAGCAAGATGTATTTTATATCGCTGAGAATTCAGGTATTGCACCAGATTTAAAAATTAAGGAGAAGGGTAATAAGCCTGTGGTTGATGTAACCAAGCAAGTAGATAGTGCGTATCAGCACGAAGCAGATATTGCTTTTATTAAATCACAGGCTGCTGCAGGAAAGATTGATACAACAGGTTCCGTGGATGGTGTATTTTATCAAATGTTGAAAGAGGGTAATGGCGAGCAAGTACAGTTAACAGATACTGTCACGCTTTTTTATAAAGGCTATCTAATGAAAGATGGCAGCGTATTCGATCAAACGAAAGATAAGCCTGCAACTTTTCCTTTGGCGCGATTAATCAAGGGTTGGCAGCTGGCTGTGCCCAAAGCCAGAGTAGGTGGTAGTATCCGCATTTTCATACCATCCACACTGGCTTATTCTATTCGTAGTAGAAGCAAAGCCATTCCACCCAATAGCATATTGGTATTTGATATTGATATAGTGAGCACCAAGAAACCTGGTTAAGCTTGCGCGAATTTCTTCAACTGCTTATCGTAGAACCAAGTGCCAAAAGGTAAGAATGCAGCTAAACCTGCGTAAACCAATCTTTTGAATGGCCAGCGTTTTTCCTGTACCACAATCAGGGATAGCAGCATATAAGCGATGAAGAGGATACCATGTATCCAACCTACAATCTTTACAGCTAGTGGCTCGCCCCAAATGTATTTTAGTGGCATGGCCAGAAATAGTAAGAATATCCAGGAAATGGCTTCTGCCATTCCGGTGATGCGCAGTTTACCTAAATTATCAGCTGTCTTAATCATAAAGTCAATGATATAAAAATCCCACCACGAGGGTGGGATTGATCTATGTAACAAAACCGAATTAAGCGATGCCTTTGAGCTGTTTGATTGCAGCTGTGAGCTGAGGTACCACTTCAAATGCATCTCCTACAATACCGTAATCTGCTGCTTTGAAGAATGGTGCTTCAGGATCTTTGTTGATAACAACAATTACTTTACTTCTGTTCACACCGGCCAAATGTTGGATGGCACCAGAGATACCGATAGCGATATACAGATTTGGTGCAACCTGCACACCTGTCTGACCAACGTGCTCATGGTGAGGTCTCCAATGGGCATCACCTACCGGGCGACTACAAGCAGTAGCAGCACCCAATGTTTTCGCCAGATCCAGAAGAATACCCCAGTTTTCTGGTCCTTTTAAACCGCGACCACCACTTACCACGATATCCGCTTCTGTCAATGGCACTTCACCACTTACTTTATTCACTGCAGTTACTTTCACGCGGGAGCTGGCTTCCAGACTCAGCGCTGATACAGCAGCATTGGTATCTGTTGTTACTACACTAACGCTGTTAGGGTTCAGTGAAATTACTTTTACTGGTGAATTCACGCTAACATGCGCAAAAGCTTTACCCGAAAAGCAAGATTTCTTTACCACAAATCCGTTAGAGATATCAGGTAATGCAATAGCGCCGGAAACCAAACCTGCTTTCAAACGTGCTGCTACACGGCCTGCGATAGCTTTACCGGATTGTGTTTGTGATAATACCACCACAGTAGCACCAGCAGCAGTAGCTGCATCGGCAATACCCTTGGCGTATGTTTGTGCATCAAAATGATTGAATACATCATTGGCAGCATGGTGTACTTTGCTCACGCCGTATTTACCCAATGCGCTCAGATCATCCTGCACATTACCCAATACAATCGCTTCAGCCGCAACACCGAGTTGTTTCGCCAACTGGCTACCGTAAGACAATGCTTCGTAAGAAGCTTTCTTGATATGTCCTTCAGTCTGGTCTGCAAAAATCAGTACTGACATAAGTTTCGTTTTAATGAGTTGATTAAATGGCTTTTGCTTCTTCGTGTAACAGACGTACCAGTTCAGCTACATTGTCTGCAGGTACCAGCTTCACACCGGCTTTTGCTGGTGGCAGTTCAAAACTTACCACACTTGTCAATGCCTCTACTGCAGCAGGCTCCACCACTTTCAATGGTTTGGTTCTGGCTGCCATGATACCACGCATATTCGGGATGCGTTGCTCAGCTACACCTTTCTGGCAGCTTACAACCAATGGCAATGCCACTTCGCATACTTCTTCACCACCTTCGATCTCGCGGGTAACTGTTGCGTTATTGCCTTCCAGATCAAACTTAGTCGCCAAGCTTACATAAGGCATATCTAACATTTCAGCTACCAAAGCGCCAATAGCAGAGCCATTGTAGTCGATGGTTTCTTTACCGGTTAGCACCAAGTCATAACCACCTTGCTTAGCAATCTCTGCAATCTGCGCAGCAATGTAGTAGCTATCGCTGCTATCTGCATTCACACGAATGGCTTCATCACCACCCAGAGCCAATGCCTTACGGATGATGGGTTCTGCATCTGCGCCGCCAACGGTTACAATATGCAGGGTAACAGATGCATCTTTTTCTTTCAATTCAATGGCACGCACCAATGCATACCACTCATCATACGGGTTGATGATCCACTGAACACCATTCTCATCAAACTTCGTATTGCCATCTTTAAAGGCAATTTTGGAAGTAGTGTCTGGTGTTTTGCTAACGCAGACTAAGATTTTCATATGAAGAAATTTAGGATAGTTGTTTATGCAACTATTTACAAATATAGCAGCAAAAAGTTTGCGGCAAAGTTGCAACCCTAAAAAAACTGTGAAAATGGAGTTTTCCACCGCCAGATAGCCATCCGGCTTATTTTTGCGACATGGACAGAATCGCCCGCATCCTCGAGTTTTTGGACAAGCAGCCAAAGGATAATTTTCTCCGCCATGCACTGGCGCTGGAGTATACCAAGCTGGGCCGGGACGCAGAGGCCAAAGCCCTTTTTCTGGACATCCTCACCGAAAGCCCTGATTATGTGGGCTCTTATTACCATCTCGGCAAATTGCTGGAAAAACTCGGTGAAACCAATGCCGCTATCGAGTGGTATGAGAAGGGAATGGCAGCAGCCAAAACAGCCAAAGACCAGCATGCTTACAATGAGCTGCAGGCCGCTTATGAAGACCTCGCTTATTAGGGTTTATCCACATTGCATTTTTTAAGTTCTTGAAGTGGGGAGTATTTGTACTTTCGAAATGTATAAGTACTTATATAATTTATGCAATTCTATCGTGATCTCGGATTTCTGGTGATGGGTAGCCGACTCCGGCGACTGAGTGAAACCTTTATTCAAGAGGTGAACCAAGCCTATGCGCAGCGCGGAATTGCTTTCGATGCGTCTTGGTTTCCGGTTTTCTATTTCTTATCACAGCAAGACGAAGTGTCTATCAAGGATATTGCCGATGCATTGAATGTATCGCATTCGGCGATGAGCCAGTTGGTGAGTGCGCTACAAAAAAAAGGATTGGTGAAGTCGGTTGTTTCTGCTGCAGACGCCAGAAAGAAAGTGATTACGCTTACTGCGAAAGGAAAAAAACTGCTCGAGCAAATTCAACCTGTATGGCGCGCATTGGAAGCTGCGATGGCTGGGTTAACAGCATCAGGAAAAGAGAGCGCCAAAATATTGCAAGCACTCACGCAGATAGAGAAAGCATTGGAGCAGGAATCTTTGGTGAACAGAATTACACAAGCATTACCCTAACGATTTAGTATGAGTTATAACTATTTACCCTTGGACAGTAAGTGGCTGCACTTTGAGCAGGTGAAAAATTTGCTCGACTTTCAGCAACAGGTATCTATTACCTATGATGCGCATGAGAAAATTCTGAGTTGTCGCGAATACCTCGATGGGAAAATGACGGAAGCCGACCAAACCTATTATGGTATCAATACAGGCTTTGGCTATTTACAGCATGTGCGTATTGATGCAGATTCTATTGAGCAGTTGCAGTATAACCTGATTGTATCCCATGCCTGTGGTATGGGCGATGAAGTGCCTAAAGATATAGTGAAGCTGATGCTCATGCTTAAAATCAAAAGCCTAAGTTATGGCCACAGTGGCGTGCAGATTGATACCGTGAAGCGATTGATGGATATGTACAATCATGAAGTGCTACCTGTTATTTATACCCAAGGTTCTTTAGGCGCATCTGGTGATTTGGCACCACTCAGTCACCTTAGTTTACCTTTATTGGGTCTAGGTGAAGTGTATTATCAAGGTGTGAAAAGAGACACGGCATCTGTATGGAAAGAATTGGGCTGGGAACCTATTCACTTGCAAAGCAAGGAAGGACTAGCACTCATCAACGGTACCCAGTTCATGAGCGCCTATGGTTTGTATTGTTTGAAAAAAGCAGAACGTTTATTGGCTTTAGCCGACTTGATAGCTGCACTATCTTTCGATGCATTTGATTGTGTGCAGGAGCCTTTACATCCATTGATTCATCAGATACGTGCGCATAAAGGGCAGGTAAAAGCAGCACAGCAAATTGCGTATTACCTCAAGGGAAGTACCATTGCTACACAAGCCAAATCACAAGTACAGGATCCTTACTCATTCCGCTGTGCACCGCAAGTGCATGGTGCTTCGCAGGATGTATTTGAAACAGTACTCAATGTCTTCATGCGTGAGATCAATTCTGTAACAGATAACCCGAATGTATTTCCTGAGGAAAATATGATTGTGAGTGGTGGCAATTTCCACGGACAACCATTGGCATTGCATCTCGACTTTCTGAGCATTGCCATGAGTGAGCTTGCCAATATCAGTGAGCGCAGAACTTATCAGCTTATTAGCGGACAAAGAGGACTGCCTTTATTCTTGGTGAAAGAAGCTGGATTGAATAGTGGGTTTATGATTCCGCAATACACCGCTGCAGGTATCGTGAGCGAAAACAAACAATTGTGTACACCTGCATCAGTAGACAGTATTTCATCTTCCAATAATCAGGAAGATCATGTAAGCATGGGTGCCAATGCGGCTACCAAGTGCTGGCGTGTTTTACAAAATGTAGAGCGTGTGTTGGCAATTGAATTACTCAGTGCTGCGCAAGCTTTGGATTTCAGAAGACCGTTGCAAAGCTCACCTGTGTTGGAACAATTGCACCAAGCTTTTCGCGAGCAAGTCAGCTTTAACGAGAAAGACAGAATCCTGCACAAGGATATGCAGCAGGCTGTTCAATTCATTCAATCTTATCAATTTTAATTCCTTGCTATGAAATACGATCCTATCAAATACGCTACACCTAAAGGCAATACACTCAACTGTAAAGGCTGGGTGCAAGAAGCTGCATTGCGCATGTTGCTGAACAATCTCGATCCTGCTGTTGCAGAAAGACCAGATGATTTGATCGTGTATGGTGGCAGAGGGAAGGCCGCCAGGAATTTTGAGGCGCTGGATAAGATTATTGGCGGCTTGAAAATCTTAGAGAACGACGAATCACTCTTGATACAAAGTGGTAAACCCGTAGGCATCTTGAAAACACATGCTGATGCACCGCGTGTGCTCATTAGCAATTCGCAATTGGTGCCTAATTGGGCTAATTGGCAGCATTTCACTGAGCTGGAGAAAAAAGGTTTGATGATGTACGGACAAATGACTGCGGGTTCATGGATCTATATTGGCTCACAAGGTATCGTACAGGGCACATATGAAACCTATGCAGCTGCTGCCGACAAACATTTTGGCGGTACACTCAAATGCACGTTGAATGTAACTGCAGGCTTGGGTGGTATGGGTGGCGCACAACCTCTGGCCATCACCATGAATGAAGGCGTGGCTTTGATTGCAGAAGTAGAAGAGTGGCGTATTGATAAAAGATTGGAGACAAAATACCTCGATGAAAAATTCACGGATATTGATGCGGCGATTGATCAGGCCCTGCAATACAAACAGCAGGGTGTAGCCAAGAGTATTGCTGTATTGTGCAATGCTGTTCAGCTATTGCAAAGATTGTTAGAACGCAATATCATTCCTGATACTTTAACGGATCAAACTTCTGCGCATGATCCATTGATTGGTTATATTCCTCATCAGTTGGGTAATGAGGCTGCCAATGAGCTACGCGCAAAAGATCCGGAGACATATACGCGTATGAGTTATGCATCTATGTATCACCACGTGCAACTCATGGTGGCATTGATGGATAATGGGGCTATTACATTTGATTATGGCAACAATATCCGCGCACGCGCCGCGGAGTATGAAAAAGAACATGGGGTTAAGGCAGGTATTACAGCAACTATTGCTGGTAGAAATTTTGATTTCCCCGGATTTGTACCAGCGTATATCCGTCCTCTTTTCTGTGAGGGTAAAGGTCCTTTCCGTTGGGCAGCTTTGAGTGGTGACCCAGCTGATATTGCTGTAACGGATCAGCTCATTATGGAAATGTTCCCTGAGAACAAAGGCATGTTGCGCTGGATGAAAATGGCCAAAGAAAAAATTGCGTTTCAAGGTTTGCCTGCGCGTATTTGTTGGTTGGGACAAGGAGAAAGAGAAAAAGCAGGTTTGGCATTCAACGAATTGGTACGCACAGGAAAAGTAAAAGCACCAATCGTGATTGGTCGCGACCACTTAGATACAGGTTCTGTTGCTTCTCCCAATAGAGAAACAGAAGCCATGCTGGATGGTAGTGATGCTGTTGCCGATTGGCCCATCCTAAATGCACTGGTGAATACGGCCGGTGGTGCCAGCTGGGTATCACTGCATCATGGAGGCGGGGTAGGTATGGGTTATTCCATTCATGCGGGTATGGTGATTGTTGCTGATGGTACGGATGCAGCTGCAGCCAGATTAGCACGTGTGCTGCGAAATGATCCAGGTATGGGTGTCATCAGACATGCAGATGCTGGTTACGAAATTGCAAAAGCTACTGCAAAAGCCCACGGTTTAGGAATGGATGTATAAGTCGGCTTAATCAGCTTGATAATAACCTTCATTCAAACCAAAATGTCTTTCTGGTGCACGTTCTTCAATTTCGTGAAAAGCGTTTGGAGATAAGCCCGTTAAGTCTTTGTATTCTTTGGCAAGATGTTGGTGATCATGATAGCCGCATTCCATAGCAATACGCAGCCAGTCAAGATGAGGATAGGTGTTTTTCAATCTGAATGCTCGGTCGAAGCGAATGATCCTTTGATACAGTTTCGGATTGATACCCGTTCTCTCCTTGAATCTTCTTTCCAACTGCCTTACACTTAGGCAGGCTTCTCTGGCAATGTTATCCATGCTCATTTGATGAGGCGAAGACAATAAAATTGCAAACGCATCATCGATTGGCAGGCGAGATTTTTTTTCCTTTCGTATTAAACTTCGAACAAAATCTTGCACAATGGATAACATAGTGGTGTAATCCTTAGCTGCACGAAGTAATTCATTCACTTGTTGCAGATCACCTTGAATAAAATAGCTTGCGTCAGCATAGGTATTGGTGAGCTCATCGGCTGGAATACCGGTAAGCCGATAGATAGCACCTGGCCAGAAGATCACTTGTACTACCAGAAAATTCGCTCCAATAAACCGGTTAGTGACCTCTGAAAACTGTCCATATAAAACAACCGGCACATCTTTCACCTCTCTTCCATCAGAAGCATAGGTTATACTTTCTGTGTCGTAGGGATAAAATGCCAAACAATGTTCCGGCCTTGGCGGGTAGGCCTTGAAAGGCAGTGGCTGGTTGGCATCAAACTGCAAGTGTACAATGCGCAGTAATTGCACATAATCCGAAATATCGGCAGCAGGTGTAAAGTCTTTTAGTAACAAGCAGCAGAAATGTGCAGTTAATATACACTTATTTCTATAAGCTCAATGGCGGGCCAACCACTTTCATATCATGTGCAGCATGAATCTTATTCATTTCTGCCTCACTGGGTCTTTCTTTTAGACTATTCATTAGCACAAAAAATTCCTCCATCTTACCTGCCGGTTGCAACATATAAATGAGTCTGCCTTTATCGGATAATTGAATCCAGGTGTGTGGAATACCGCGGGGCAGAAAGATGGTTTGTCCGGCTTGCAGCTGATGTGTCTCATCGCCTACGACAAAGCGGTAGCTACCTTCGATAACGGTGAATATCTCATCTTGCTTAAAATGAATATGCAATGTAGGGCCTACTTTATCAAACCCTGTGTAATCAAAAACAGATAATTGACCTCCAGTATCTTTTGAAGATATCTTCAGGTCATTCGGGTGTACGCCCAGAAACTTGATGGTATCACCAAATCTAGATTTACCTGCATCTACCACAAAAGGTTTGGGGTTCGATTGCTGTGCTTGTGCTTCAACAGTTTTTAAGAAGGTTAAAGCGGGTAAGGTCAATAATGATTGACGGATGAATTGCTTTCTTTTCATGGTCAGTGTTTGTACCATAAAATTGAAAGCCAGCGCCTATTCACTAGTGGTAAAAAAACGACATTCTTTTACTTCCTGTAAATAAATCAGCTAAAGATTAATTGGCGATGAAAGTAAATGAAGGTGTTGTGCTAGGTGCAATAGGGTTTCTAAAAATATAGGTATAGCTTTTGCCTGCTTGAAGTGTTTGTGTGTTGGTGGTTATGACGCCTACACTGCCTGTAGTAAAAGGTGCACGTGCTTCTAAGGTTACAGAACCCGGATCTACATTGGTGTAAGCGGCAACGCCAGCGACATTTTGTTGATCATTGAACGACCTGCTGCCGGCAATGCTTGTACCACTACTTAAAGAAAAACCTGCATTGCCTTGGGTATTGGCCAGATGCAATACATTGATCTTGGCTTTACCAGAAGCAGGTGTGGGATCATCAATAGTTTGTGAAGCTTTTACGCTGGCACTTAGATCTGCAAAGACAACAGTGTTATATGAATTTACAGCAGCAGTAATGCTCACTGTAGATAAAGCGCTACTAGCACTGCTGCCTTTTACTTCAATTGTAACAGTACCTGATTTAGTGCTGATATAAGTGCTAGATAAAGCGTAACTAGTAATGGTGGATACTGTCGCTCCATTGAACTTAACCTCCATTGCACCCAAGTCAGGTACTCCATGAATTACTCGTACAAAAGCTGTACCTGCGGCTGGTGTTTCATTTTTCTTGCAGGAAAAGAGGCTAAAAGAGAAAAGGACAATAACGATGCTTGCTAATAGGCGCATATACAAATTTTGATAAAGATATTATTTCGGCTGAAATGCTTTTTCAAAACAGCGGGACTTTGTAAATTGAGTAAAACCTAGCACATGACAGCACAGCCGTGGAGCCAGCTGCGGAAATTTTGCTTCCGCTTCTATGCCATTTTTTTTGCTTTATGGATTATACCCATATCGCTGGAAATTTTACCCGGCATCAATATGCTGATGGGATATATCTATCAGGCAATAGACGCTGTATCTGGTTTGTTCAATAAATGGTTATGGCATATCGAGCCAGCTAAGCTGCCACCAAATGGTAATGGTGATTTTCCGGAAATGTGGATGAGTGCGTTTACTTTTTTATTGCTCTCTTTTATCGCTGCCTTGATATGGAGTGTAATTGATAGAAAGCGAAGCGACTACCAACGATTGGAATATTGGGTTGTACAGATGGTGCGCTATTTCATCATCTTCAACGGATTCTCTTACGGTCTGGTGAAAGTATTCGGATTGCAATTTACTTTCCCTAGTCTTAGTCAGCTTGCAACGCCCTTGGGCGATTTTCTACCGATGCGTTTGTCATGGATGTTTCTCGGCTATTCTTATCCATACCAGTTTTTCTCAGGCGCTATTGAGTTGTTTGCTGCTTTGCTTTTATTGTTCCGACCTACAGCCACACTGGGAGCGCTTGTGTCGGGTGGCGTATTCATCAATGTGATGATGCTGAATCTCGGTTATGATATTCCGGTGAAGGCCAATTCCATCATGCTAGTGATATTCTGTTTGTATTTGCTCGCGCATGAATTACCTAGGTTGATTGCTTTCTTTTTCAAGCAGGAAGCATGGCCTAGTCAGATATTTATTTTCCCATTTGAAACCAAAAAGGGTAGAAGAATTGCACGTATTGCTAAGTGGACTTTGGTCTTGTATGTACTAGGCATCAATCTTATGATGGATATGAATGGTGCAAATAAATCGCAAGCAAAAGACACACCGATCAAGCAAGGGATATATGAAGTGTTGGAGCATCAAATAAATGCACAAGCCATTACACCAGATCAACCTGATTCTGTGTACTGGCAGAATATTGTTTTCGATGTATCCTCTGGAGGTAGCATCAAAACTGCAGATACTCGTTTCCGTCAGCGCTATGGAAGGAGTTATTTTCATTACAAGCTGGATAGTGCCTCAAATACCATCGCTTTGCGAAAAGCTGGTACAGATAGTCTGCCTTTGATGCAATTCCGTTATCAGTACAAAGACTCTGTATATCTGTTACTTACGTCTTATCCTGATTCTACTGCCAGAAAGCTGTTATTGAAAAGGCGGTTAAAAGGATTTCCTCTGGCAGAAAAGCAGTTTCATTGGATTTCTGAGCAAAATCGTTAGTGGTTGTACAAAAAATCCTAATTTACTGGTACGCGTAGTGCGGATGATTTGCCAACATCTAAAACGATTGCTATGAGCCAAACAATGGTGATTGATGCTGTATTGCTGAAAGAATGGGTGCGTGAGCGCCTTTCTGTTGAGGCAATTGAAGAGCGATTGCAGCAAAGAGGATTGGATATAGAGTCGATACAAGCACATATTCAAGCCTATAAAAAACATTGTTATGCACAAAAGCAATTCAATGGATTTATCTTTTTAGGTATTGGCGCCTTTCTGGGTTTTCTCAGTTGTGTACTTACTCTCCTAAATCCCTGGCCGGAGTTAAGTAGTTTTACTTTGTATGGTTTCACAGGCTTGGGTGTTACATTTATTTTTGTTGGACTTTACTACATATTCGAATAGCTATGCAATACATGGTCATAGAAAAATTTATGCCGGGTAGGGTAAAGGATCTGTACCAGCGTTTTGCAGAAACGGGTAGAATGTTACCTGAGGGTGTGAAGTACATCAATAGCTGGATTAGCAAGGATGTTTCTATTTGTTATCAATTGATGGAAGCAGATTCCTTGGAAGACTTGAATCTCTGGATTGCTAATTGGGATGATCTTGCCGATTTTGAAGTAATCCCCATCATCAGTTCCGATGAAGCAAGGGCTAAAGTACTTGGCCACTAATTAAACTAGGACATATACAGATATGGGATGCTCATCTACTTCAATGATAGTTGTGGATTGGACATAGGGTGCAATATGTTGTACAAAATCTCTGGCGATGATTCTTTGGGGTGTTGCAAGTATGATGGTTGTTTGTAGGGAAGCATAGTGTTGTATCAAACACATTAAGTCTTTAAAGTCGCCATCTCTGTAGTTTACATCACTCATCAATACACAATCCGCTTCAGGCCATGCATGATTGGTGGCCCAATCGAAATGCTGTTGAGCAACATGTTGGTATAGTGATGCATGATGTTGTATAAACCATTCCATTGCATCTCTTGCGTGATCCGTAATTAATACTGAAGCTGCTGCTGATGCTGTAAAGAAAGCAGGTAAGCCAATGCCTGCGCCAAATTCCACAACGGATTTGTTTTCGTAAACTTCTTTACTAGTTGCTAAGAATTGTGTGAGTGCTTTTGCAGAAGGCCATATTCTTGCCCAGAAGGGGAAGGGTGTTTTCTGGTCTTGTGTTTTATACCATTCTTGCACAGCAGCTTCAACAGGAAGCTGTAGCTTGATGGTTTGATCGCCAAAAACAAATTCTTGCGTTGTCGAGGGAAACATCCTGTACTTATTGAATAAAGTACACTTTACTGATCTTCCCTTTCTGAATCGTATAAATAGCAATAGCTTTCAAGGGTTGAGGACCAAAGCCACTTACGCTTTCATGATCAATTACTGTGTTACCTTCTACAATTCTGTTGACCAATGTGCAGTGCAGATTAGGCACTTGCTGAAACATGGAACCATATTCCTTGCGCATGGCTTCCTTGCCTTTGGACATCAATTTTCCCGGAAACATGTAAATCTCTACACTGTCGCTATACGGCTCCAGAAAAGCATCAATGTTTCTGGCATTATATGCATCCAATTGTGCCTGAGCTAGTTGTTCGGGTGTTTTGCTGGTCTGCGCGCTTACTTTTGTCAATCCAAACAGGGCCAACAATACAATGGGTAACAATCTTTTTCGCATTGGCTAAAATTAGGTATTCCCATTTCAGAAAATTGGTATTTTGTTGCAAATTATTTTATGCAACTGCACCTGAGACTATTGACAACCGCACTCTTACTTAGCTGCGCAGTATTGGCACAAACCGAAAAGCCAAAGTCCATACATCAAAAGAATTCAAAAAAGCCAGTACAGGTGGTAGAAGCTTCCTGTGGGCAATGCAAATTCAAATTGCCTGGTAAGTCATGCGATTTGGCTGTGCGCATTGATGGAAAAGCTTACTTCGTTGATGGCACTAAGATCGATGATCATGGCGATGCACATGCAGCAGATGGTTTTTGTGAAGCCATCCGCAAAGCGGAAGTACAAGGAACGGTTGTAAACGGTCGTTTCAAAGCCACTTATTTTAAACTTTTACCTGAGCAAAAAGCAGCAAAAAACTAAAGTCAATCATATGCACGCAAGCACTTGTGAGAACTGTGGTACGCATTTGGAAGCAGGCTATCGGTTTTGTCCAAACTGCGGACAAACTGCAGATACGCATCGATTTACCATGCCGCATTTTCTGCATGAAGCAAGTCACGCTTTTACACATGCAGATAAGGGCATATTCTTTCTGATTAAAGAGTTGGCAATAAAGCCAGGTATTGTGCTCAAAGAATATATCATTGAAGGGAAGCGAAAGCGTTATTTCAATCCCTTCACATTCATGTTGCTGATGTCTGGTCTGCTGCTGTTTTTTACCATTGTTTTTAAGCCTTATGATACAGATACGATGGGCATGACAAAAGCTGATGCAAAACAGTATTATGCCCAGATGCCTCAGGCACAGAAGATCATGGAAAGGCAGAAAAGATTTGCTGAATTTATGGAACAGAATACGAAAATCATATCGCTGATTTCTGTGCCAATGACGGCTTTTATTTTCTGGTTATTCTTCCGAAAAAAAGGGTTGTATTATGCGGAGCATTTGGTGGCGGCATTGTTTCTCACAGGCTTTTTTACCATATTCAATACCCTGATGACGCCTGTTATGGCTATGCTGAAGGGGTCTGCTGTATACCTTAATGTGAGTCTATTGCCCTTAGTCTTTCAGGTAATTTATTTTGGGTGGGCCTATTGTCCATTTCTGGCTGCACAAGGCAAAGTCCAAAAATGGAAAGTGTATGGTGTATCCTTAGTTAATGTGCTCATATGGTCGCTGCTTTGGGTATTGGTAGGTGCGGTGTATATGGTGGTTTCATTTATCAATGGGTAATCTGTCAACCTCTGCTATGAGTAGAATTGGACAAATCATTGCTGTATACTTGTTTGTAGTATTGATGGTAACACAAGCTAATGCGCAAGCAAAAGGAAAACTCTTCATCATTGGCGGTGGAGATCGTACTACAGGCTTGATGCAATGCATGGTGCAGGCTGCTGGTATGCAGGACAAAGATTATGTGGCTGTATTGCCTATGTCGAGTGCAGAACCCGATACTGCTTTTCATTATTTTACTGAAGACTTGAAGCAGGTATACAAGGGTAAAATTGTACAACTGCACTTTACTAAAGCAGATACAGCCAATCAAGAGAAACTACAACAGTTATTGCAAGCAAAACTCATTTTTATCACGGGTGGCGATCAGGAAAGATTCATGCGGGTGGTAGCCAATACACAGATTGAAAGAGCCATTCATCAAGCTCATGCCAAAGGCGCCATGATTGCTGGCACTAGTGCCGGCGCTGCCGTGATGAGTGAACACATGATTACGGGTAATGAATTAACAGATACCGTTTACAGACCCACATTTAGAAAGGTTTGGCACAACAATATTGAATTGTCGCGCGGATTGGGTTTGATTCGCTCGGCCATCATTGACCAGCATTTTATTGTGCGTAGTCGTTACAACCGCCTATTCAGTGCGATTGCTAAGTATCCAAACCTGCTGGGAATTGGTATAGATGAGGCTACTGCAATTCTGGTAGAAGGCAATACTGCTACAGTTTGTGGCGAAAGTCAGGTAGTGGTGATGCGGGATATCCAAGGACTCAATACCACAGACCCAAAACGCGTGTATTGGGATAGTCTGCAAGTGTCTTTATACATATCCGGACAGTCCTTCTCCTTGCGTACACCATAATTTTCTGTATTTTGGAGCAAACGATTGTTATGCCCCCAACTTCACCACTTGGTCAGTTCCTGCATTGGGAAGCTGCAACGCCAAATGATATTTTTCTTCGACAGCCATTCAATGGTCAGTGGACTACCTGGACCTGGGCAGAAGCCGGTCAGGAGTGCCGAAAAATTGTCAATGCACTTCGTGCAATGGCTTTACCCGAGCGTGCACATGTGGCTATTCTGTCTAAGAATTGTGCACATTGGATTATGGCAGACATTGCCATCATGATGGCAGGATATATTTCTGTTCCCATCTACCCAACACTATCTGCATCTTCTATTGAACCCATTCTCACCCATAGCGATACTGCTGCCATTTTTGTAGGTAAGCTGGATGATTATGCTGCTCAGAAAGATGGTATTCCTGCGCATATTCAGAAGATTGGGTTTGATATGTATGATATGTCGGATGGAAAAGCCTGGACTGAATTAATAAGTCATCATGCGCCCGCAGAAGATTTATACTATTGGCAGCATGATGACCTGATGACCATTATCTATACATCAGGTACCACTGGTGCACCCAAGGGGGTGATGCATACAGCAGGAAACTTTGATGCAACCATGCACGCAGCCATCAGCGAGTTGCGTTTACCACACAGGCCACGTTTATTTTCTTATCTGCCCTTGAGCCATATTGCAGAGCGCATCGGTATTGCAACCAATGCTTATTACAGTGGTGGGGTAATTTCATTTGCAGAATCACTGACCACATTTACACATGATGTTGCGGCTGTACAGCCCGATATCTTTTTTGCAGTACCTAGACTATGGGGCAAATTCCGGGAAGGTATTCTCAGCAAAATGCCACAAAGCAAACTCAGTTTCCTCATTTCTATTCCACTACTGGGTAATGTGGTGAAGAAAAAGATCAGGCATAAACTTGGCTTATCTAAAGCTTCGCATATCTATAGTGCTGCAGCACCCATTTCTGTTGACATGATTAAGTGGTTCGATAAACTGGGTGTGAAAATTACGCAGGCATTGGGCATGACAGAAGATTGTGTGTATGCGCATTTTGAGAGACCTTTTGATAGAAGAATGGGTTCAGTAGGAAAACCATTCAAAGGTCTGCACGTGAAAATTTCTCCAGAAGGAGAGTTGCGCGTAAAAAGTATAAGTAATACTAAGGGCTATTACAAAGAGCCTGAACTCACGAAAGAATTGTTCGATGAAGAAGGTTATCTGCGTACCGGCGATTTGTGCGAATACGATCATGATGGTTTCTTATTCATTACAGGCAGATTGAAAGATCAGTTTAAAACGGATAAGGGTAAGTATATTTCTCCAGCGCCTATTGAAGTGAAAATGCTGGCCAACCCTGATGTAGAACAAGCTTGTGTAGTGGGCATGGGTATTCCGCAGCCTATTGTGTTGGTTACTTTATCCGAAATAGGTAAAGCCAAGTCAAAGGCTGAATTAGAAGCCAGCTTATTGGAATCTATTGCTGCAATCAATCCAACATTGGAGCATTATGAGCATTTGGAAAAAGCGGTGGTAATGCGTGAACCATGGTTAATTGATAATGGCTATCTCACACCTACCATGAAGGTGAAACGCAACTACGTAGAAAAATTGCACCAGCAGTTTTATCCGCAATGGTTCCATACAGCAGAAGCAGTGGTGTGGGAGTGATGAAATGTATTTGACATCAGTTATACCGCAGACTGAAGTCTGCGGAAATGATATTGCCGCGAACTTAACGTCCCCGCAGGGTCTCATGAAATTGACCCTGCGGGATTGTTTATACGAGCATGTTTTAAGTAATGAAAGTATTTTGAGTACTTTTTGACCTCACGCCCCTCCATCCTGCACTAAGGTTTCGGATGGTAAATCGATACAGCTACGGAAGGCAGGCCCCAACCCAAGACCTTCGCTAGAGCTACGGTTTGTGAACCTCTCCAAAGGAGAGGGGAGTTGAGTAGTTTTTAAGTGATAATGTCCCCGCGATTTCTCTTGAAGCAGAAACTAAGTAAGCGATCGTTTGATTAAAGACTACGGAAGTAAAACGGAACTATAAAGTTGGCCTCAGAAAAATGTCGTTTTACATCAAGGCGAGTGAAGGAAAAGCAGAGCGTGATAAAATGTATTTGACATCAGTTATACCGCAGACTAAAGTCTGCGGAAATAATTTTACCGCGAACGAAAGTTCGCGGTTTTGTTTTATAGTGATGTTAATGTTGATTGACTACTTAAAGCATGGTAACAGAAATCTATTACTAGCAGTTTAGGTCATTACCGTGGACTTAAGTCCACGGTAGAAATAGTTTGTACGGGATTTACCCCAAATACTTCTTAAAAAAATCCATACTCCTTTGCCAAGCCAATTTGGCTGCTGCTTCATTGTAGCGGGTAGGCGCGGAATCATTATGGAATGCATGATTCACACCATCGTACATGTATAACTCGTAGTTGATTTTATTTTCCTTCAGCGCTGCCTCATAGGCTACAGCACCTGCATTCACTCTTTCATCCAAACCTGCATAATGCAATTGTACCGCTGCTTTGATATTGGGCACTTTTGCTGTATCCGGCTGGCGACCATAAAACGCAACCGCAGCTTTCAGTGAAGGCACTTCAACAGCCAATGAATTGGCCATGGCACCTCCCCAACAGAAACCAACACAACCATATTTGCCGGTCACATCTTTACGTGTATTGAGGTAATCAAATACACGAATGAAATTCAGTAAGCTATCTTCTGCTTTTAATTGTTGAAACTTTTGTCGGGCTTCATCTTCATTGGCAGGTGTACCACCCAATGGCGCCAATGCATTGGGCGCAATAGCCAGAAAGCCTGCTTTGGCTGCTCTGCGCGCCACATCCTCAATATGGGCATTTAATCCTCTGTTCTCGTGAATGATAACCACCGCCGCGTATTTGCCTTTCTTTTCAGGTCGGGCAACATAGGCTTTCATTTCTCCTTGAACACCGGCATAGGTGATGTACTCCGTCATCAAACCATCTGTAGGTGTTTGATTGGCACCGGCCGCATTCACTTCAATCAGCGGTAATACAGCCATTGCAGCTGTCACACTTCCTGTTAGCAGGGTTAGTCGCTTTAAGAATTCATTTCTGGAGAGCGGCTTATGGGTGTACTCGTCGTAGAGATTGATAATTTCCTGATTCATAGCAGCAGTTTTGAGTAAGGTAATCTGTTTACTTGCTTTCTGATGGATTTTTACACCAATGGTTTAGTAACGCCAGCTTTTGATATCAGCACCAGCAGGCGGGTTGGCCAATAATTCTTTCGTCCACTTGTTGATAAACATGCTGTGGTAACGCAACCTGCTGATATAATTGGGTTGTGTATGATCCCCATTCCAGCAATGTTCTGCACGGTCGCCATAATCTACTTCACAATTGCAGGAAGGATTCTTCAACTGCTTCAGCATATCCTCAGCTGTGTACACGGCATTGTTGAGGTAAAAATTATCCATATCGCCCACATAAATATGGATCTTGCCTTTGAGCTTTTCACCAATCTTCGGCCAGTCGCGCTGAATGATATGGGTGAGGTCATAATTGTCGCGCCAATATTGCGCAACTTCAGGATCAATCACACCAGTATACTTATCATAAATTCTTTTCGGATAACCATCTGCACCATTAGGCGAGAACACTGCTTCCCAGATATCAAACTGATCGCCACTACGGCTCTTGGTGCCTAATGCCAACTCACGATGGTTCATGTCTTTCACTGTTGCACTTACATGACCTAAATAATTTCTGTGTCCGGGGCGTAATGTTTTTTTGAAATCACTTTCCAGGTAATAAGCATTTTTATCCTTGTAAATATTCATGGTGACGTAGTGATTGAAATCAATGGGGTCGGGACAAGCAGCATAGCAGCCATTATACGCATCAGGGTAGAAGACCTGTGCGGCCAATGCTTCCCATCCACCTGTACTGCCACCGTATAAAAATCTTGCCCAGCCCTGGCCAATACCACGAAATCTTTTTTCAATTTCCGGAATCAGTTCATAGGTAATCGCATCGCCGTAAGGCCCCATGTTTGCAGAATTCACCGCATAGGAATCATCATAATAAGGAGTGGCGTGCTGTATTTCAATCGCAATTACTCTGGGAAAATTCGGACCCGTCCACTGTTTGTAAAAATCATAGGCTTCCTGTTGTACAATCTTGTTGTAACCAATCAGGTTAAAACGTTTTACCGTATCAGGCTTGAGGTTGGCATCAGGTGGTGTAGTGCGAAAGCCGCCAAAGTCTTCCGGAAAATGTCCGTGAAAAATGGCAAGTGGATAACGTACATCCGGATGTTCATCAAAACCTTCGGGCAACAAAATATGTGCACCTAAATACATCGGCCTGCCCCAGAATTCCGTAAGCAGTTTGCTTTGAATTTTGATGTGTTTGATATACTTCGTGTCTTTAGGTGCTTCAATCGGTGGAATGATCTTATCCAATTCAACTATGGCAATACTTTTAAAACGCGGGTTCACTGCCATGCGCTTGGGTGTAGAGTAGGGATTGCCCGGAGCAAGATTCCAGTGTTGTCCCTCTCCACGATCCATGGGCAGCTTTACAACTTTGCCATTCTTGAGGTGAAAGGTTTCGTATTTGTGAAAGACAACTTGTACAGTATAATTCCCTGATGGGATTGCGGATAATTGCTCAATAGGGTAACCAAACACATCTTTACCCTGAATGGAAAGGGTAGTGCCTGGTGCCCAGTTTTCTACATCCATACCAAAGACCATTTGGGTTTCTGGTCCGTCTGCAATTTGAAAACGTGGTTCACCACTTGTTTTCTTTGATAAGAGCAGTAAGAGTCTGCCATCTAAATTTTCTTTGTAGTGTTTGGCAGGATAGGGTACACGAAACAATTGTGCAGAAGCGCTCAGCAGCAAAGTGCTGAAAAAGCAAAGAAGCAGGTATCTCATGGCAAATGATTGATACAGAAAATTAAGCCTTAATACCTGTTTGGCAATGGGCAATAAAAAACTGCATCTGGCTTGCCCCCGCGCGCCATGATGCAGTTTAACCTTTGGTGATGCTATTACAATACAATCACACTATTGCTGCCGCCGTAAACATTTGGTGCATGGCTGT
>DALYHN010000013.1:1657-22006 GCA_031970875.1 Chitinophagaceae bacterium | reverse complement strand
TATAACTAGAGAAGAAACGACTTTCAAACAATTCTTCCCAAGTCATACGTCCGGAAAAATTTCTTGAATTATATACTTCATATTTAGCCAGTGTTGGACGCAAGTCAGGGTAGTACAACCAGAAAAGATCAAAACTTGAAACTTTGTTTCCCACTTTTCTTTTCAAAACAGGGCATACTCCAATAATTCTAAAATACAATCTGCTTGATTCTTTATCAAAAATCACCTGTTCTTTCAACCTAAACGTATAAATAGAATCGAAATTAACAGAAGATGCTCTTGTTATACTAAACGTCACCTCGCCCGTTTCTGGATCGCTTACTGGAACAGTATCAAGTTTACCCGCTAGTTGATTAATAATCTTGTCAGTAGAAATTGGCGTTGTAAATCTCTCATCCCCAAAAGCTAGAACGCTATCTTTAGTAATAGCTGATATCAAAACAGCTATGAACCGCTGATCTCCATTGTCATCTATTGCTGGATATCTAAAAGATAGATTTGCTTTTTCTCGTGCATCTATTTCCCTCCATATAAACTCACTGAAGAAAGCGTCATCCTCACGTATATGCTCATACGCAAGTGGCTTTCTATCCTTAATCAGATTTCTATCAACAGCATAGTTATTTCTCATGGATTGAGCCACTTGCGTTTGAAGACTCAATGCCGTATCTCGATACTCATACTTTGGGGGTGCAGATTGCTGCTGCATCTGTTGTGCCGCAGGCGGATTAAAATTCAGATCACGCAAATTACCCTTACCAGTTGTATCTGGTTTACCTGCTTGTTGTTGAGCGGGCTGCTGTTGCTGCTGAGCAGGCGGATTGGTACGACGACGATATTGTGCATCGGCGTCAATGATAGACATCATAGACAAACCCACAAACCCTGCAACCATCCATCTGTTCAATTTCATAGATATCAGTTTAACGTAAAGGATATATTCTGTTCGAGCTTTTTGCGACCACCTGGACCTGTAACATAGATTTCATCAATTACTACTGTTGTGCCAGGCTGCACGCGCTTCAAAAAAGTTTTCACTTCGTCACTAAAATAGGGACCATTTACTTCAAATAATTGTTCTCCTTCTTCAAAACCCTTACCCGTGAAGTATACAATATATGAAGTAACACTCCACTTAACGCCTTCGAAAACAAAATCACGTAATTCCGCAGCTACTCCTTTTTGTATCTTAAAAATGCCAGCTGCCATTTCACCGCCAGCTCTTCCACCAACTGTTGCTAATGGAGCAGGTACTGGCTTAATTGGAATTTGTAAAGTAACGGGCTTCCCCTTACCATCACTAGCTGTAACAGTAGCTATTCCCAAACGCTTAGGTGTTACGATATAGGTACCAGCACCTGCATTACGGAAACTAACTTCCGGACCAGTGACATTCACACTAACTTTTTCAGCACCAGCACCACCGCCACCAATTACACTCAATGGGTTTTCCAGATCCTGATAGAACACCCTTGTTTTATCAGTAGAAACTACTAAACCAGAGGGAACACCCACCCTATACTTAATCTCTTTAACCACACTGGCTGTTGTACCATCTTGTTTAACGTAGTTAATGTTGACACGCTTGGTATATTCACCGGGATTACCCACAGTTGTTTTGTACTCAGCCATGCCATCAGCATTCAAAGAGGCAGAAGCACCATCTACTGATACAGAAGGCTTAGCGCTCTTAGAGAATGCACCAATACCTGCTGTAATCACCAGTTCATCACCGGGCATCAGGTAAGTAGCATTAGTTCCCGCCAAGGCCTGAAACTCATCGTACACAATTTCCACTTCACCTATCTCTTTGTGACAAAACTCAATCACTTGAGACTCTGCATTTTTCACATCATTCTGAAACTTGCTCAGGATGGTGATGCCTGCAATGGTTGGTGTCATGTGGAAATAAGAGTATGCCCATTCAGATTCTTGAATATTCTTCTTTTTGTCTGGATTAGGGATAGACAGATCTAAAGGCAGATTAGGCGCAACTTCTTTCAGAATCTCAGGACTGATATTCGAAATCTGTTCTTTATACGCTTTCAATTTTTCGTATAACTCCTTACCTTTTCCTTTACCATCAGGTGGATTAGAAATAAACAGTCTTGTTGCAGCATCCAGGTTGTCTTCTGCTTTGATCTTCTTTAAACCTGTTTCCTCATCGGTGATATAACCACCTGCTTCCTGAATCAATTCCTCTTTTAAGTTTTCAAGATACTTATACATATCATCCGACAGCGCTTTTGCCTTATCGGCTAAAGGTTTCCAGATTGCAGCTTTCTCGGCTGTCTTTGGATCCTGTAATTTGCGCTCGAATGATTTGAATATTTCAACATTTTTTTTCTCAACAGTATTGCTAGCTGTGATCAAGCTTTCATTTACCGTTTTGAACGCATGCAGAATCTCCGATGATACGTTCAGTGCCAACAGGGCTGTCAGCACCAAGTACATCATGTTGATCATTTTCTGCCGCGGTTCTTTGGGTAGAGACATAATCGTTTTCGTTTAAATACTTAGCGATTCGTTTTGGTTTCCGCAGGTTGATTATCTGCCCTGCATTGCAGTGAGCATGTTACCATATACTTGGTTCAGCTTACCAAGATTGTTGGCAAGTGCAGCAATCTGCTCTTTTGCTCTGATAGCATCCTCAGCACTGGTTTGCATGGCAGCAGAAGCCTGCGCCAACTTACCATAGAACTGATTCAATGCCTTCAGGTGATTATTGCTTTCCTGCAATTCGAGTTCGTAAATCGTATTTAAAGAAGTTAAGTTCTTTGTTAACACCTGTACCTGATCGTGGAATGTACGGGTGCTTTCTGAAGCTTGGTTGAATGCACTCAGAGAATTAGAAGCTTGTGTAACTACACCGGCAATATTACCCAGTGCAGCTGTAGCTTCTTTTGCTTTGTTAGAGAAATCACCGGTAGATTTTACTACATCGCCAACTTCACCCATTTTATCAACTGTAGTGCCCAGCTTTTGAAAACCGGCACTCAGCTTAGAAAGATTAGCAGGTGTGATATCTGCTTCTTCCAACATTTTTTCCATTGATTTCAAAGCAGGATTTCCCTTATCCACTACTTCCACATGAGAAGGACCCGAGTCAGGAGGAGGCAGGATCGCATAGATCAAGAAGATCAATGCTTCTGTAGTAAGACCAATTTTCAGCGCCCAGTCGGCCCATGAAAGGTGAAGAATTTTAGCCATTGCGCCGAAGATTACAACCGCGGCACCCACGCACACGAAAACATTCACAAGTCTGTTTACTGTAGGATTAACACCTGCTGACATGTTGTTTGATTTTGATGATGGAAAGTTAGTTTTGGTTTATCGCTTGGTTCGGGGGGTAAGGTCTACAACACAACGGAATCCGATATAAGATTTAGCTGTGTCTTGGTATTCGTAAGTTCTGGTACTGGCCTGCAGGAAATATTGAATATCCTTCCAGCTACCACCACGTACTACTTTACGCTTATCTCTAGGCTTATCATTATCAGATGCATCATAGCGTATATCAGGACTCAAATCATTCATGAAGTTATAAGCACCTTCATAGTACAGACTGCTTGTCCACTCGGCAACATTACCAGACATGTTATACAATCCATACTCATTAGGCCAATATGCATCAGCACGTACAGTATAGAAACCGCCATCCTCAGCATAGTTACCTCTTCCAGGCTTGAAGTTGGCAAGTAAACAACCTTTCTTATTTCTTAGATAATAGTTACCCCAACCAAACATAGAACCGGTTCTATTACCACGAGCAGCATATTCCCACTCAGCTTCTGTTGGCAATCTGTACTCACCATCTGTTGCAAATTTCTTACGCTCCAGATAGTTGTTCATATAACGCGTACGCCAGTTAGCAAATGCTTCAGCCTGCTTCCAAGTAATACCCACAACAGGATAGTTACCGAAAGAAGGGTGTGCAAAATATCTTCTGGTCATTGGTTCGTTGTAAGAGTACGTGAAGTCGCGCATCCAAACCAATGTATCAGGATACACTTTCTGATCTCTACGTACAATAAAGTTCTTTCTGGGAAGTCCCATGTTCTCACGCTTCGCAGCGTTATTCAAGTCGAAGAATTCAACGCGGTACACCAATTTATCAGGATCAATTTCCACCTTACCAAATAAGCGGTTATCTGGAGCGAGATTCAACTCATTTAATTTTTCAATGGTTGCTTTATCCCACTTGATGGTTCTTACTTTTTTCCAATCAACTGCCGTTGTATCATCAGGCTTGTTGATACCCTGACCAAACAAAATTTTGTAGGCCAATGAGTCTCTTACCCATGTTACAAACTGACGATACTCGTTGTTGGTAATTTCTGTTGCATCCATCCAGAAACCTGGAATAGATACCTGTCTGTTACGGGTAACATAGCTGAAGCTGATGTCTTCATCGCTGGGGCCTAGGTGGAAGGTGCCGGGTGGTACATAAACCATACCGTTCGGACGTTCCATGTTGGGCTTTGCAACAGGCGCAATTCCCATCAGCTGACCATTGTCTGGTAAACCTTTACCAGGTTTGTTCTTCTTGAAGGCGTTGCACGATGCAATAGCCACTACAAGGGTGATCAATAGGATATTTCTCAGGATACCTTTCATGCTACAAAGTCATTTTCGAATAGTGACAAATATATAGTTTTCAATGGCTGTTGAGCCAACTTTAACGGTTAGTTTCCAATAATGTTTGACCAGGTAAAAATCGTCTATACGATACTGTTTTATTTGTCATTCATGGCTTTCGCCGCAGGGAGGGATTGAATGCAAATTACGTGCTCCAATGTTACACAATTGCTAAAAAAGCCTCCAGGGTATTAACAGGCGCCTGACAGCTGTATTGTCTGCACAGGAAATAGCTTGTTTTACCCTCCTGCCACCTGCCATCCAACAGGGGAAAACCATGTTTAGGCGTTTCACTGGCCAACTGAAACACCTTACAGGGTATATAACGTTCTAAAACAGGATGTATTGCCATAAACGCCTCTTTTCCAACTACTACCAGTTCCAATGGTTCTTCCACTACCCATTGAACTGCCATCGCCCAAACGCCAAAGCTTCCTGGATGCTTTACAATGGCTTGTGAAAGTTGGTCTAACATCGCCATTGCCCGCTCTCTCCAGGCTTGCTGATCGAATACCAAAGCCAAATACAAAAGATTTTGTGCCATTACTGCATTCGCACTAGGGGTTGCGCCATCATAGACCTCTTTCTTTCTGATAATCACATCTGATTGATTTTCAGCTGTATAAAAGAAAAATGGCGTGTCTGTATCCTCAAACAAGGCAACTATTTGTGTTGCTAGTGCATGTGCTTTGTTTAAGTAGGCAGTATTGCCTGTGATTTCCTGCACATGGATGTACGCATCCACCAGATAAGCGAGGTCATCTAGGAAAGCGGGAATCTTGGCCTGATCTTGCTTCCAAGTATGGTGCCAGCCACCTTCACCATCGGTAAATGCCGATTCCACAAAGCTCAGGGTGTCAATGGCCAGCTTTCGATAGTGTTCATCGCCAAGGGCGGCATATACTTTACAAAAAGCTTTGATTAACAGTGCATTCCAACCAAGAAGGACTTTATCATCGGTCTGAGGTCTTATTCTGGTTTGGCGATGTGCCAACAATATTTCTAAGCACCGATCCAACAGTTTCCTCAGCGCCAAAGTATCCATCTCTTGCTCCAGGGCAAATGCTTCCAGCCCCTTTTGCGCAAACAAAATGGTAACAGCAGGATGGGCTGCATCATGTTGCCAGTTTCCTTCAGGTTTTACATCAAAAAATGCACAGAAAACCGGAGCGTCAGCTCCGAGTAAATCTTGTATTTCTTCGTATTGCCAAGTATAATATTTACCCTCCTCTCCTTCGCTATCGGCATCCAATGCACTCCAAAAACCACCAGCTGCATCCTTCATTTCACGCTCAAGAAAATCAATAGTCTGACGCATCACACGCGCATAATCAACGCGCTTTGTAAGTTGATATGCTTCAGCCAATGTGCTCAATAACAAAGCATTGTCATAGAGCATTTTTTCAAAATGCGGAGCCAGCCATTCGTTGTCGGTACTATATCGGGCAAAGCCCCCACCAACCTGGTCATAAAGCCCACCGGCATTCATTTTATCCAAACTCAGCAATGCCTGATCCAAAGCGGCTTGATCGCCTGTAAAATGATAATGCCTAAGCAAATACGTGATGGAGAATGTTTGCGGAAACTTTGGCGCGCGACCGAATCCACCCCATTGTGTATCTGCATTACGAAGAATATTTTCTGCAATAGTTGCTAAAGTCTCACGGCTGATGAACCCATCACCTGCTCCTTTCTTCACCATGCCGAAACCATTCGACTGCTTTAAGTGATCAGTTAAATTGGTTGCTTGTGATTCTAACTCATCTTTCTTTTGCACATAAGCCTGATGCACACCCTGCAAGACTTCTCGCCAGCTACTTCTGTTGAAAGCTTTTACCGGTGGAAAGTAGGTGCCTCCATAAAAGGGCCTTCCATCCGGTAATAAGAAAACATTCAAGGGCCAGCCACCGCTTCCCGTCATGGCCTGCACTGCATCCATGTAGATATGATCCAAATCGGGGCGTTCTTCTCTATCAATTTTGATATTGATAAAATGCTCGTTCATGATCGCAGCCGTATCTGGATTTTCAAAACTCTCGCGCTCCATTACATGACACCAGTGGCAAGCTGCATAACCAATGCTGACTAGGATTGGCTTGTCTTCTTTCTTCGCTTTTTGCAAAGCTTCTTCACCCCATGGATACCAGTCAACAGGATTATGCGCATGTTGCAGTAAATAAGGACTAGTCTCGTGGATCAGCTTGTTGGTATATACAGCCATGATCAGGTAGTTTAATATAAAAACCCCTGCATGTTTGCAGGGGTTGTCAAATGTCGAGAATAGTTGCGGTTATTTCTTTTTACCGGTTGTCGAAGAAAGGAAAATATCCAAAGCCGAAATCATGCTTGGCGCCTGTGGAGCCGGTGCCTTTATGGCCAATTCCAAACCTGCTTCTTCTACGGCTTTAGAAGTGTTATTACCAAATGCACCAATGACAGTTCCATTTTGCTTGAAATCTGGATAATTATCGAAAAGACTCCTTACACCACTTGGCGTAAAGAAACAGATCACATCAATTGGTTGAGCATCCATCACAGTCTTGATATCATTGCTGATGCTTCTGTACATGAAAGCCATTTGATATTCGCAATTGTGCGACTTGAGCCAGTTCACGATTTCATTATCCTGCTGATTCTCGCTGCATACATACAAGAACTTCTCGTTCTCTCTATGCTTATTGATCACATCAAACATGCTTTTGTTGGTGCCATCTGCGCCATAGAACACTTTACGCTTTCTGTAGAGAATGAATTTTTGGAGATACAAAGCAACAGCCTCAGTAATGCAGAAATATTTGGTATCCTGGCTGATACTCACTTTCATTTCCTCGCAGGTGCGGAAGAAATGATCAATTGCGTTTCTACTAGTAAAGATGACTCCCGTGTATAAGGCGATATCAATTTTCTGCTTTCTGAACTCCTTAGCAGCAATGCCTTCTAACTTAATGAAAGGATGAAAAACCAATTTTACCGGATACTTGCGTTCCAGATCGAAATAAGGAGATTTATCACTTTCCGGTCTTGGCTGAGAAATGAGAATTGTTTTACTATTTCTGGCAGCTGCTGTGTTTTTTGCCCCGATCTTAGCCATGCAGTTTTTACAAAAAGTTTCGCAAAATTAAAGAGTTCCAGCCACATAGCTTACCAGCACTTTGTAGATAAGCAGTAATGGCAAAATTTCCACGGCGCAAAGGTATAAAGAAAAATGCAGGAAATTCACTTTCAATATGTTACGAAGATTTCCAGCAGATATGAAGTAGCGGTAGAGAAACAATAAGATGAGTAACCCGCTAGCAAGCCCCAGCGCAATATCCTGTATCGCGGGCGATGAAAAGCTCATGATCAGTACAATCGGCAGCAATAAAACACCGGCAATTTTATTGATCAGAAAAACCACAAACGCATAAGTTGAGGCGGCCTGACTCGCTTGAAAAGCCCAACCGGTAAACCGCAGGAAGAGGAACTTGATGCTATACACAACCATGAGTGTGAGTGCACAAAGCATGAAAAGCCACCAAAAACCTGCATCGGCCCAATGATAATACTGCACCAATAAAGTGATATACAAACCCCCTGAGGCAAAAAACAAAACATTCAAAAACAGTGAGGCTAAATTATCCTGAGCCATCTGCTCCCTTGTTTGCTTTTGTCTGAAAGATGCTTGAAAAAGTAAGGCGAACAGGTTAGTGAAATAACGACCAAACGCAACCCGAATAAATGCCAACAAGGCAAACATGCCTACCAGCAAATAAAATTGTGATTCCTTGCCTCGAGTAATCTTGGGGTCATCAATTTTCCATAATGCCTCTTTTTGTAAAGGCAATAAAGGATGCACCATCCACTTTGCATAGGTGCTGGTATCTTTCACAGTCTTAAGAGGAACCAAAGCAGCAAGGCTATCCGCTACACGCAATGAATCAGCGAGTGCCAAAGAATCTGCTTGCAATAAAGCGCTATCTACAATAGGTACAGCACTAGCCGCTTGAGTAGAATCCGATTGCAAAGTAGTATCGCGCTGCGCTTTTACTAAGCCAGTACAAAACAAACCAATCACTAAAAACAGGATACGCAACATGTGTGCAACAAAAATAAGGTTTCAAAGCTTGCTGCGGTAAGTAAACTAGAGAAGCATGATGATACAGGAAGATTACCTTTGACACCATGGCTGGCATTTATATTCATATTCCTTTTTGCAGAAAAGCTTGTCATTATTGTAATTTCCATTTCTCCACTGCAACAAAGTCTATGGATGCAATGATGCATGCAATTGCCAAAGAGTTGCATTTACGCAAACTATATCTGCAAGACCAGCCGATTGAAACCATTTATTTTGGTGGGGGCACGCCTTCATTGGTTCCTGCGGAACTACTCAAAGAGCTAATGGAGCAGATGCATACATTGTTTCATGTTGACACTGCAGCAGAAATAACGTTAGAAGCGAACCCCGATGATATAACGCCAGAAAGTCTAGCCGCTTGGCAGCAATTAGGCGTCAATAGATTGAGTGTAGGTATACAGAGCTTTGATGCTAATGAACTTTTGTGGATGAACAGGGCACATACAGCTAGTCAGGCCCACGATTGTATCCCCATGATTCAAGCAAGCGGATTTACGAATTTCAGTATTGATTTCATTTATGGCAGTCCTATACTTACCGATGCCCAATTGATAGATAATATCGCTATCGCCATTAAACACAAAGTACCACATATTGCAGCCTATGCACTAACAGTAGAGCCGCAAACAGCACTGGCGCATTTTGTAGAAAAAGGAAAGGCAGCCGGCACTGATGCAGAAAAGCAAGTAAGGCAATCAAACATATTGATGCAGGCACTGGAAGATGCGGGCTATGAGCATTATGAAATTTCCAATTTTGCGATGCCTGGCTTTAGAAGTCAGCACAATAGCAGTTATTGGATGAGCAAACATTATCTAGGTGTTGGCCCTGGAGCACATTCTTTCAATGGCCATAGCAGACAATGGAATATCTCTAACAATGCATTGTACATCCAATCGATTGAGTTAGGAGAAATTCCTGCAGAAATAGAAAACCTTACGCCTGCTCAACAACTGAATGAATACATCATGACCAGCCTGCGCACGATGGAAGGCTTATCGTTATTAAAAGTGAAGGAATGGGGGGAACATCAGGCTGAAAGAATCATTAAGACTGCCAAGCCTTTCATTATGGATGGCAGGTTGATACAACAGCCAACAGCTTTGGTGCTCAGCCGAAGTGGTAAGAGCTGGGCTGATGGAATTGCAGCAGCTTTGTTTGAGGATTAATGCACGTTTTCCAAAGTATTGTCAACTGCCTGAAGCATTGACATCACTACCGGATAGAAATCATGCTTTTGTGGGTGCTTGTCTTTGAGTTTGGTTGACAATTGATCCAAAACCATTAGGAGATTATCCTTCGACACACTTTCTAGTTGCATCTGAGCAGGTTTGTGGATCTCGAAGTCGCTCTTCAATAAATCTAAAATGGATACTTCCAAGATTCGGGACAAATCCTTGACGTGCTTTACCGTGAGCTGGGTATAATTGTTTTCAATTTTACTGTACGCATTCTGAGAGATGTTCATCTGCTTGGCTACATACTCCTGCGTATAGTTTCTTAATTCCCTGTACTTACGAATGACTGAACCTGGCATAATAACCTTTTTAAATGATGAAAAGTCTGCTTTAGCAGGTTTCAGTGGAGGATAAACATGTGGAACACGAAAATATTCCTCAGTGCTTATATAAACAAACTCACACCAAAAATTCTTCAATCTGTCTGAATCCTTCCTGGGCGGGCAGTTGCTCCCAGAGTATCCGGTATATGGCAGTTGCAATCGGAATTTCGGCCTGAATCAACTGGTTCTTGTGGTAAATGCATTTACTCGCATTATACCCTTCTGCCACCATATTCATTTCCAGCTGGGCAGAGCGAACTGAATAACCCTTCCCGATCATGTTGCCAAATGTGCGGTTACGGCTGTACAAAGAGTAACATGTAACCAGCAAATCCCCCAGATACACAGATGCAGCATAATTGATTGGCGCCTCCTGCTGTTCTGCTGTACTGCTAGCTTTACGCAAAAAGCGTACCATTTCATCAGCAGCGTTTGCGATATACACACTTTGGAAATTATCACCATAGTCTAACCCATGTGCAATACCGGCTCCCAAAGCATAAATATTCTTCAATACGGCAGCATACTGCACACCGATAACATCATGATTCACGACAGTGTTCAGATATTCTGTCTTAAAATTTGCAGCAATATTTGCAGCCACCTGCTCATCCATACCTGAGAAAGTGAGGTAAGAGAGTTTTTCAGCGGCTACTTCTTCTGCGTGGCATGGCCCCAAAACCGTATAATAATTATCGAGGGGGAATTCAAAACGCTCCTGCAAATACTCATGAAGGAGTTGATTATGAGTAGGTAACATCCCTTTTATTGCAGAAACGATCTTCTTGCCTTTGATATCCTCTGCACGGATATTGCTCAATGCATCTTCCGCATAGGCGGATGGTACAGCAACGACCAACACGTCACTGTTTTGGATGACAGTAGACAATTGATCGTCCAAGCTAATTTGAGACATGTTGAAATAAGCAGCATTCAAGTAATGCGGATTATGTCTGCGACTCTTCATGTACTTGATAGAATCGCTGTTTCGCATCCACCAATGAATATGGTTGCCGTTATCTGTTAGAATTTTGGACAATGCAGTTGCCCAACTTCCGCTCCCAATCATTCCAAACTGCATGTTTCTTGCATTAGGTTGGCAACAAACATACTAAGTAAGTGCTTACAAAAAACAAATGCCGCCGTTGGCGGGATTTGTACTTGCTATCGTCAAATTAGTTCTTCTTGTCCTTATCCTCGTATAACTTATCTTTTTCTACCACTTTCACCTTATCTCCTTCCTTCAATAGTTTGCTTACCGTGTTATAAGGACCGGTAACTACCTGATCTCCTGCCTTGATGCCTTCTATTACCTCAATGTAGTTCAAATCCTGTACAGCAGTTTTTACTTTGAACTTCTTAACAGTGTTGTCCTTTTGCAATACGAATACCACTTCTTCAATATCATCATCCGCAACTTTATTCTCACCAGCGGCATTTGTTTCAGCAGGCTTATCAGATTTTTTATCGTCACCAGATTTAGGCGCTTCATCTTTTTTACTGCGTGTGGTTACAGCATTCAAAGGCACAGACAATACATTAGTCTTTGTCTTAGTCTGGATATCTGCACTAGCACTCATACCCGGACGGAAAGGAAAAGATCTGCCTTTACCAATCAAGTCTGTATAGCTTTCGCGCAATAAGCGAATATGCACTTTGTAATTCGTCACTTCATTGGTTGTAGCTGCACCACCTAAGGCATTACCTGTTTGGGGGTTAGCAATCTTATACACCAAACCCTTGAACTTTCTATTGCTATACGCATCCACTTCTACCAATGCAGTATCACCAATCTTTACTTTAGGAATATCATTCTCACCTACATCCACACGCACTTCAATACTACGCATATCAGCAATACGCATCATTTCAGTACCCACATTAAAGCTGTTACCAGCTACACGCTCACCTTTCTTCACGCTCAGCAATGACACGATACCACTCATTGGCGCAATGATTACTGTACGGCCAACATCCTTATCCGCTCTTGTCAACTGCGCTTGCGCACTTCTTACAGCAGCTTTACTACTATTAATGCTTTCTTGTGCTGCGGCATAATTGGCTTTAGCAGAGCGATAAGCCTGTTCGGCCTGCTCATATTCCAAACGAGAAATCACTTTATCATCGTAAAGCTTTTTCTGTCTGTTGTAGTTGGCTTCAGTCTGATCCAAAGTTGCTTTCAGTGCACCTAACTGTGCGCTTACGTTGGCTACCTGCGCCTGCTGCTGAGACACAACAGCAGATGCTTGATCACGCTGAGAAGCAAGGATGTCTGCGAAGATTCTCGCAACCACTTGACCCTTGGTAACACTATCACCCTCGTTTACAGTTAATTCTACAATCTCACCGCTAACGTCAGGACTCACTTTCACCTCAACTTCAGGATATACCTTACCGCTGGCATTTACCGTTTCGATAATGGTTCTATTGGCTGCTTTTTCAACAGAGACTTTCGTGCCTTCTTCTTTACCAATAACACCGGCCGACTTCAATGCAATCAATACGACCACAATGCTCACCAGTGCAATAATCAACCATAGTAATTTCTTATTCTTCATGATCCAGTTTTTCTGTTTTGGTTTGTATTAGAGTTTCAAACCCTGGCCTTTATAAAATTCCAGGAGTTTCATGCGGAATACATAATCGAACTGACTGTTCAATAAATCCAGTTTAGCACGCAACAAGTTGTTTTGATTGGTGATCAAATCCAAGGTTGTTGCCAATCCAGACTCATAACGCTTACGCGCAAAATCATATGATTTCTGTGCAGTCTCCACACTTTTTTTACCGGCATTGAAGCGCTGCAATGCGGCAATGGCTGTATTGTATGCCTGATAAATATTCTGTTGCAAAGTAAGGTCTGCCTGACGAATAGCAGTCTCTTGCAATTTCATATCGAGCTTACTGCGCTCATAACCCAATCTTGCATTACCATTATTAAAGATGGGTACGGAAATACGCACGCCAATATTTTGACCAAAGTTTCTATCCAACTGATTACCCCAACTATCCCACATTTCCCAGAAAGAACGCTTTCCGGAAATCAGCTGCACGTCAGGTGCTTGTACTACATAGTTTGTGCCCCCTACATTCACAAATTGAGAAGTAGGTTTTACGCCAATTACATTCACACCAGTAACAGTCTGACTAGGATTGGCAAAGTTGGTTGACAAACCACCACCAACACTGATGGTAGGATACATCGCCGCTTTAGCCACTTTCAAATTACTTTCTGCAACCTTGAAGCGGAGATTGTTCACTCGCTGTAAAGGCTGTGTAGTTAAGGCTAGCTTATATAAGGCAGCAGGCTCTAATTCTGCTAAAGGCTCTACGGGTATTCTTTCTACAGGTGGAATGTCTAAATCAAATGGAGCTGCCATATCAAGATTCAAGAGCGCTTTCAACTGAAGAATCGCTTGTTGATGATTGGCATCTGCATTCACTACTGTTACACTATCACGCGCCAATTGCGCTTCCAACTCTGCAGCATTTAATTCTGGCAAAGCACCTACTTGCACACGCAGCTTGGTGAAATCTAATTGCGTCTTGGTTTGATCCGCCTGCACTTTGGCAATTTCATATTGCTGCTTGGTGGCCAATACTTGCAAATAAAAAGTAGCCACGTTTAATGACACATCATTACCAGCACGCTCAATGTCTACCTTAGCGGCTTCTGCACCAAACTTGGCCGCAGCATAGCTGTTTTTCAAGCTTCCCCAGCCAAATACCTGCACACCAGTTGATAGGTTATAAGAATTCTGTACAAACTGGCTTGTGATGAACTGGTTAGAAGTAGGGTCAATAGAACGACCAAAAGACATACCCAAGTTGCTGCTAAAGTTGGCGTTGGGATAAAATGCCAGCTTTCTGGCATCTGCCTGTAAAGCAGCGATACGGGCTTGCACATCAGCCTGTTGTACAGATATGTTGTTCTTTACAGCATAGTCTACACAACGGCGAAGATCCCACTTATCGCCTGTGGTCTGCGCCTGCGCATTAAAAGCTGCTGCCAGACCCAGCAATAACAAATGTTGCTTACTCATGTTACAAATTTATGACAATGACAATGGGATCGCCCACAAATTAGACAGGCGGGCACTACACCCAATAAGCGGCATTTGGGGTTATGAAAGGTGATTCATGGCTGAAAAACCCCTTTCTAGGTCTTGAATCAGGTAATCCGCTTCTTCTAACCCTGCATAAAAGCGAATCATTCTATGTTCAGGATTAGCAGGATTGAAAGCCTCGCGCTCCATCCCCGCCAATTTTGGAATGATTAATGACTCATGACCGCCCCAACTCACCGCCATGAGGATATGTCGCAACCCTTCACAAAACCTTTCAATCTCTTGCCAAGAATTTGCTTTTAGCACAAAAGTCATCAAGCCGCAAGCACCACTCATCTGTGCCTTGGCCAAAGTATATTGTGGGAAGTCGGGACTAAAAGGGAAAATCACCTGCTCAATCAATGGATGTTGCTGAAGGTATGCCACCAATGTCTCTGTTGTTTTGGTGATACGATCTAAGCGAGCCTGTAATGTGCGCAAACCTCTGATCAACAACCAAGCATTAAATGGCTGAATACCTGAACCGATATTCATGTACTCGCTGTTGAATATTCTTTCGATCATCGCTTTACTGCCCGATAGAACACCAGCCACCACATCACTGTGGCCGCTGATATATTTTGTAGCTGATTGTAAAGACAAGTCAATACCCAAAGCACAAGGCTGCTGATACAAAGGTGTGCAATAGCTATTATCGCATATGGTTATGATGCCTTTCGATCTTGCTAAGTCGGCTACAGCACGCAAATCCTGCAGGTCATAGGTCCAGCTGTTGGGCGACTCTAAGTAAATCACCGTTGTATTGGGCTGAATAGCTGCTCTAAAGTTGTTGATATCCGTTCCATCAATATAGCTATGTGTTACACCGAATCTAGGCAGGATCACTTCAAACATGCGCTGTGCCCATGTGTACGGATTTTTCACACTCAGAATATGATCCCCCGTTTTTACATTAGCCAGCACTGCAGCAAAAATGGCGGCTGCACCACTATTGAACACCAAGCAATCTTCTGCTGCATCCAAAGCAGCCAGCTTCTTCCGTAAAATATCCACTGTAGGATTCAATCCTCGACTATACAACCAAGTGGAGTACTCGTCTTGAAATGCTTTGCGCATTTCATCCACTTTGGGAAAAGCAAAATTGGACGTCTGCACTATTGGTGGCGCAATCGCACGAAAATAATCTTCACGCTCTTCGCCCAATTCATTTAGGATATAAGAGATGTCCATATTATTTTTTTTGTCGGCTTCTCGTCAAGAAATACAACAACATAAATGAAGCCAATACCAGAAAAGCTGTCAAAGCGATTCGTGGTGTTTGAATGACAATACTTGTACCCACAAAAAGATAAGCTGCAATAAAGATCAACGGCAGCAAAGGATACAACTTCATTTGATAGATACCCGTACCATCCAAATGCTTGGTACGTTTGCGTAGGAAAAAGATGGTTGCCGCAGAAGCTGCCATACCAAAACAATCTAAGAAAATAGAGAAGTTGAGAATCGCTTCAAACTCCTGAGAGAAAAATAGAATGATAATACAAATAGCCGCAAATGCGGTAAGAGATACCACCAGCACATCTTGCTTACCTGATTTCTTTTGAAAAATAGCTGGCAGTGTGCCGTCTTCACTCATGGCAAACATCACACGCGGATTACTCATCAACAATACATTCACATAAGCGAGTACGGATAAAAACAATAAGCCTGAAAACACACTCGCACCAGTTTCACCAAACATCTTACCTGCAACGATAGAAGCAATTTCTTTTTCCTTACCCAGACTTTCAAAACCAATCACTTTATAATAAGCCATATTCACCAACAGGTACAAGCTGATGATGATAGCGATGCCAAAAAAGATTCCACGAGGAATATTTTTGGCTGGTTTATCTACTTCATTACCAAAATTGATCGTCTGCTGATAACCGCCATAAGTAAAGGATACTGCAATCAGACTCATCCCAAAAGATTGTATCCAAGAAATATTCCCCAATTCCTTATTCACCATATCATTAGCACCTGTAAAATGAATAGAAGGCATGAATAAGGCTGCGATTAGCATCAAGATCATGCTAATCTTAATCACCATTAATACGGTTTGTGTTTTCGCACTCATGCGTAAGCCCATGAGATTAACTCCGTAAAACACCACGACTGCTCCCGTTGCAATCAACGCTTTGGTTGTATCTGTTGCCGCTTCGCCGAATACAACCTGACTGATATAACCTGATCCAATTAAAGCTACACCACTCAGGGATGCTGCGTTGGAAATAAGGATTACACAATTGATGGCGAAAGCGATGGATGGATGATAAGCATAAGAGAATACACGATAATAGCCACCGGTTACCGGGAAACGGCTACCAATCTCCGCATAGGTTAGGGCACCGCATAAAGCAATGAATCCTCCTGCAATCCAAGCAGCGAAGAATACACTAGAATCAATAGCATACTGGGCAGAAGTAGCGGCAGTTCGGAATATACCCATACCGATAACTAGCCCTACGACGATCATGGTAAAATCGAATAATTGCAGTTTTTTATTGGCTTGCATAGATGAGTCTGAAAGCTAAATGTACAGATTCAACCCAAGCACTTATCAACGTAGCGTGAAGAACTTCGCAAAAAAATATCCGAGTCAACCCTACTTTTGTTCCGGATTTGGTTCTGCTGATTCAATCAGCAGATTAAAAGGGAAGTCCGGTGCAAATCCGGCGCTATCCCCGTAGCTGTAAGTCCAGGCCGCAAGGCCCTGACCCAAACCACACAATCCACTGTTCAAAAGAATGGGAAGGATGTTTGGGTGACGGACAAGCCAGAAGACCTGCCAGATCCGGCATTATCTTGAGCTTTCGGGAGAAAAGCGATGGATCTGATTCGTCTTACTGCAGAAGCCGTTTCACGTCTATTTCTATTTGATCTGAAAGCTTGTATTCAATCACCCAAAAAGATTGTTTATGAGCATCAAAAACATCTTCACCGCCCTTATGATGGGCACAACCGCTGTTTATGCACAAAAAGACAGCACCATTCATGAATTAAAAGCAGTTACGGTAACTGCTACACGCAGCGCCCAATCCATTCTCAACACACCGAGAAGTGTATCGCTGATCAGCAACAAAGACATTAAAGAGCAGGCTTATCAAAACTTAGCTGACTTGCTACAAAAAGCAGAAGGCATTTTTGTACCGGGCACATTTCAAGTACCAGGCTCTTTACAAACATTGTTTATTCGCGGAGCTGATAACCGACAAAACCTCATTATGATTGATGGGATCAAGTTGAGTGATGCCTCTACACCGGATAATGGTTTGGATTTTGCTGAAGTATCACTGAACAATGTTGACCGAGTAGAAATTGTACGCGGTGCACAAGGCACACTGTACGGCAACTCTGCTGTTGGTGGCGTGGTGAACATCATTACCCGCAAACCAAACAAGCTAGGGCTTCATGGTATGCTGAACAACACCATTGGTAGTTTTGGCAAGAACACTTCTTTCTGGAACACACAGGGTGGCTTGCAATATGCTGCCAAGAGTGGTTTCTATGTACAAGCTGAAGCAACGAATAGTGTAAACAAAGGTTTCAATGGCGTTTTACCACCTGCGACAGGCTTTTTCATCAACCGGCCTAAAAACTTTTTCAAAGCAGATTATGCTGTAAAGACTGGTTTCACGGGAAAAGATTGGGATGCCTATGTATCCTGGAGAGGTGTGAGACAAATTGCCGATATCGCGAATGGCGCATTTAGAGATGACGAAAACCATACGCTTCGTTTCAATAGAGATTTGTTTACTTATGGATTCAGCAAAAAGTTGAATGATAGGTTTTCCTTTAAAGTATTTGGAGGTTATACCAAAACTGAACGTAAAGACTTCAATGATTCTTCACTAATCAGCCTCACGCCTATCGCTTACGATAGAACAATTTTCGATGGCACTTACACCGGGCAGAACCTAACCAATGAAGTGCAATTAAATTATCAGCAAGGAAAGTTTAAGCTAGTTAGTGGTGCAGGATTCGTACAGGATAAAATGAATGTGCGCACTGACTATGTAAACTATGCGTTCAACTTCTCTACCAAGAGCAACTATGATACAGTTGGCGCAAAAATGAATACTGCATTTGCTTATGTAAACAGCAACTGGCAATTTGATTTAGGCAAACAACAATTACTGATCGAGGGCGGCATACGTGCAGGCAATAACAATCGCTTTGGATCTTATATCAACTATCAACTGGGCGCTTCACTTGTCTTCACCGATAATGTGAGCCTTTACGGCAATATTGCTTCAGGATTTACCGCACCAAGTTTATACCAATCTTATGCCCCTGAACGCAATTTCACCAGTAGAATTACCCGTGGCAATAAAGACTTGAAAGCAGAACAAAGTCTGAGTAAAGAAATCGGTATTAAAGCATTGGTAGATGATGTGATGCAGTTTCGTTTGGCCATTTACCATAATACAGTTGATAATTACATCGACTATGTCTACATGTGGAATGGCAGCAAGCCCATCAATAGTTTAGGCTTTGCTGATTACAGAGGTGATACTTACCTGAACACAGGCAAACAAGTGAACAGTGGCTTTGAAACAGGATTGGATATTTTCTTTGGCCCCAAGTGGACATTCAGCACCAATTTCAGCAATAACGATGGCAAATTATATTTTGATCCATCATACCTAAATGCAGGTAAAACAGCAAACAACCATGTACAGCTTTACAGCAATGGTGCCTTTATCACCGGTAATTTGAATGATCAAACAGTGCGCAGACCAGCACAAATTGTGAATGCAAGTCTTCGTTATAAACCCAATACCAAGTGGATGGTGCAGGCCGATATGCGCAGCATCGGGAGCAGACAGGATGTGGCTTATGTAGGTAATCTCGGCCCATTTGGTGCATTGGGCAAGCAATCAGTAGCAGGTTTTACATTATTTAATCTATCGGCCAACTGGAATATTCACCCCAATGCAAGTTTGCAGACAGCTATTTTCAATCTCTTCAATCAGGAGTATTTGGAACTCAATGGCTATCGCACCAGACCCAGAACTGTTAGTGCTACACTGCAACTCCGTTTCTAATCAAACTCCATGAACAAATCATCAACTCCGCATCCGCGGAGTTTTTTGTTTGTATTTTGCGGGCAAATCAACCACATGGGAATCAATATCGATGAGTTGCTTACAGTAACTTTTACCCTTTTCGCCGTAATTGATATTGTAGGTTCTATTCCATTGCTTATTTCTTTGAAAGAGAAGATGGGCAGTATCCGCAACTTGCAAGCCACATTGATTTCAGGAGGATTGATGATTCTTTTTCTCTTCGTAGGGAAACCATTCCTGAATATTCTTGGTGTAGATATCCGCTCCTTTGCGGTAGGCGGTTCCATCGTGATCTTTTTACTTGGGTTAGAAATGGTGCTTGGTCATGAAATTTTCAAAAGCGATAATGATGCTAAAACCGGAACAGTAGTACCTATTGCCTTCCCCATTATTGCAGGAAGTGGCACCCTGACCACCATCATGTCTTTAAAAGCCAATTTTGAAGAAGCCTATATTCTCTCCGGCATTCTCATTAACCTGATCATTGTATACATCGTACTTAAGTCGTTGAAGTGGATTGAGAAATTCTTAGGCCAGGGCGGATTAACCGCTATCAGAAAATTTTTTGGCGTAATTCTACTGGCAATAGCCGTGAAGATATTTGGCAGTAATATTGCCGCCTTTGGAAAGTAAGGCTATTTTTGTTTTACTGGTCTCGTAGTACAATGGATAGTACGCAAGTCTCCGGAACTTGATATCCCAGTTCGATTCTGGGCGAGACTACTTTAATTTTTTTTCATGATATCCCAGTCCCGACGCTACGGTCGGGATGTAAACATTCGATTCTGGGCGAGACTACTTTGGTCACAATTGTATTGTGACCATTTTTATGCAAACATTTCTTTGATGGCAGCA
>DALYHN010000013.1:0-1557 GCA_031970875.1 Chitinophagaceae bacterium | reverse complement strand
TTGGTCACAATTGTATTGTGACCATTTTTATGCAAACATTTCTTTGATGGCAGCAGGCATAAAAATATGCGTAGGCACACTGCGCATAATCTGCAAGTCATCCATCAGACTTGACCTGTTTTCAAGGAAACGCAGCACACGCTGCATAGGGTTCTTCTGAAAAATGGCAGAGAAAATTGCATCACCAGGCATTTGCTTGCGTGTTAATACATGTAGCAGTGTGCTATCGTACAATAGAAATTTTTTATCCTGAAAAGCAAATCTTTGATTTGGCTGCTCACCTTTGACTAATTGCGCTACAATAGCTGCTGTTTTTCTTTGTATAAATTGAAAGGCAAACCCCGAACTAGGCTTGGCTTGTCCTCCAGCAACACCCAGATTAATCACTTTTTGCATTCTACTGGAGAAATCCGCATTAGTCATGGGAATAATCCCAAACTCTACATGCGCTACTTGGTACTGTAGAATACCTAAAGTGTCCTGAATGTATTGCTGCAATGCAGTATTGTAAGCCGCGTCGTCTAATAACTGCTCTGTAAACAAGGTATATTCAACCAAGGCTGTTGTGGTAGAAGTGGGCAACACGTACATAAAAGTTGTGCCATACTGCTGCGGTACTGTGAAGTCCATAAAAGTAGCTTGCGTTGGATCGAAAACGGGCTCAGCCGTATGAATTACCCAGCCTTTAAAGTGTTGTAACAAATGATGCTTGCTTTGCGCTGCAGCCAATTCTGTACTTGAAGTGCGCAACACTGAATTAAAAACAAACTTCGCTTCAAGCCTTTCTCCGTCAACGTTTACATATGCAGCAGAAGCCGTATCCCCAATATCGCTAATCGTTCCTTCAAGGAATTCAATATTTGATCTTGTACGTAGTTCACGCAAACAATGCACATAGAAATCTTCGCCACGAATCATCTTATAAACATAAGGCGCAATAAGAGCACTAACATCCATTGTATTAGTCGCTACGCGAAGTATTGACCACTGATGGTGTACAATTGATTCAAAAAAACCTTGTCCGGCTTCCCAGAAGCACCATGTTCTATCATTACTACGTTGGAAACTTTGATCAACGAGTAGTATGGATGCTTGTTGAAAGAAAGGATCAGCCGCCATGCGCATGGCCAGACTTAATCCGGCACAACCTGCTCCTGAAATAATATAGTCGTATTGCTTCACCAGATCAATGCTGTGCAGCTTGTTTCATCGCTTCATCGCGACGTACTTTATCCCAATACTTTTTGGCAACAATGAGCATACCAAAACTCTCCCCTTCTTCTTTTTCAATATGCTTATGGTGCATTTTATGCGCCCAGCGAATAGCGCGTACATAACGATTATTGCTGCGGGTAAACCACTTGAAGCGCTGATGAATAATCACATCATGTACCAAGAAATAGGCAAAACCATACAAAGCAATACCAAAACCAATAGACGCTGCCCAATAGACCCCATTTTGTAAACCGAGCATGATACAGAGCCAGCTAGGTATAGCAAAAATTAGAAAGAAAGCATCATTCTTTTCGAACAGATGTCCGCGCGGCTGATGGTGGT
>DALYHN010000012.1:0-23080 GCA_031970875.1 Chitinophagaceae bacterium | reverse complement strand
ATTTCTGTGCGAAATTATTTGACACCATTTCTGCATTTCCATACATATTGATGATAGCAAACTCCACATCTACTTTTTCAATACCAGAGCCTTTTAAGGCTTGATGGATTTTCTCTTCAATATCTTTTTTGCTGAATTTTTCTGCAACACTTGGCGTCTTCAGAAGACGCATCGATAAATCTGAGCCAATACCAAAACGTTTCAATAAGCTGCGCTTACCAGGCAGGGTATACATGGCGCGACTCAAATCTGCAGAAACAGCCACACCTGCTTCATCTACTTTGGAGAGTATTTGCCCCTTCCTTACTTCCAGAATGTTCTTTACCCAGGACACTTGTAATACCACAAGTCCCAACAAGGAAATAGAAATCAAAATAACAATGAGGGGTAAAGTTCTCTTCATGAACCACAAATATATATTTTACCAGTTTTCCATGAAGCAGTTTAGCTTTATTGCAACAAGACCTTAACTTGTTGATCAGAATCAATATGGATATTTTAACTGGTACATTACTGGCATCTCACCCACAATTGACTGACCCTAACTTCATTAGTGCCATCATACTGATCTGCGAACATAATGCAAATGGCAGTTTTGGTTTACGCATCAATAAACCAATCAATTTTCAGCTACAGGATCTTGTTGAGGATGCACAGGATATCCATTTTCAGGTTTTTGATGGGGGTCCAGTGGAGCCAACAGCAGTACACTTCATACATCGCAGACCCGATTGCGTACCTGAGGGTAGACAGATAAGCAATAATCTTTTTTGGGGAGGAAACTTCGTTAGGGCATTGAAGGAAATACGTAATGGCAATCTCTCTGAAAAGGATATTCGCTTTTTTGTCGGCTACTGTGGATGGGACACCAATGAGCTAGAAGCAGAATGCGAAGAACAAAGCTGGTTACTACACCAAGCCAGTACTGATTGGATATTTGCATGTAACAGCATGAATGATTGGGATAATTTCCAACCAGTAAATAAGCAGGCCTAGCTCCAAGAATGAACCCTAGCGCTGATTTTCATTATCTCAAGATGAAAAAGCGTTCTTCTTTTGCCGTCATCCATACTATATGTAATATAGCAAAAGGCATCATTTTTCAACGAGTATCAATATCTTATTATCTTTAAAACCATCAAACCACAGTCTTGAAGCTTAGAAGATCTATACTCAATTTCATTTTAGTTCGAGAATCGGAAAGTAAATTGGTAAAAAGCCTGTTTGTGTATGAATTCTTTCAAGGCTCTGCCATTGCCCTTTTTTTTACTGCCGCAATCTCCATTTTCTTAGTTCACTTACATGCAACCCATATACCCAAAGTCTACATCTTTACCTCTTTTCTATTGTGGTTAGTAGGTTTTATGTACCACAAATTGGAGATCAACCTCTCCATGAAAAGGGTTATCTATATAGTAGTGATTATCAATACCTCAATCATTCTCCTGTTCAGAATCTTGTATATTTTTTTTGATCACCAAGTTTGGTACTTATATCTCTTCTTAGCCGTTTTCAATGTCTTGTATTTATTAAATAACTTGGAATTTTGGGGACTTGCTGCGCAGATCTTTGATGTAAGACAAAGCAAAAGACTTTTTGGAGTAATTAGTGCGGGAGATATTCCCGCCAAAATGATCGGTTATTTTTCAGCCTATCTGATTATCCCTTTTATCGGTACAGAAAACTTGCTGATTGTAGCAGCCATCCTCTCTTCTATTTCGCTATTTCTGCTAACACCCTTATTCAAACATTCGAATATCCGACAGATTCAATTAAGTGAGCAGAAAATGCATTCCACACATAGTGTGAAGAATATTCAAACTGCATTGGCTGGAAATATCCTGATTCGAAAAATTGCCATTGTATCCTTCTTTTCTTTTGCGATATATCTGGTGGTAAACTTTATTTTCTATGGCTACGTAAAGGCAGAATTCAAATCAGACAAATCCTTGGTAAGCTTTTTCGCCATCTTTTTTGGCGTTACCAGACTTTTTACCCTGATCATAAAAATTGCTTTTGCCAATAAAATGGTTGATAAAATTGGCTTAAGGAATGCCTTAATGGTATCTCCTGTGATCTTGTTTGTTATCTGTGTAATTGGGGTATTTTTTGTGAATCAGCATGAGTTGCAGCGTTATACTTTTTATCTATTTGGAGTTTTGATTGTGATTACAGATGTATTGAGATCTGCAATACAAACACCCGTTCTATTGGCCATTTTACAACCGCTACCAGTTCACCAAAGGCTCAAAGGCCATACCATCATTAAAGGATTGATGGACCCATTCTCTTTTCTGGTTGCGGGTATTGCATTATGGCTATATACCGGTTCTGCCATCTTCAACTTTGCTTACTTATACTACTTCATCATTTTCCTGATTACATTGTGGGCTTATTTTACCTGGTCTGTTGAGAAAGATTATCTAAAGACTTTGCAAACAGCTATCAGGAACCGCAGTCTCCATTCTAGAGATTTAGAAATTACCGACAAAGATACACTCGCTTATTTGTTAGATAAACTTTCGCATGGCAGTGAAACAGAAGCCATCTCTATTTTAAAGCTGATTAATGGTCAGCCTATAAACAAGAGTAAATTTTTACTTGCAGGCTTATCACACTTCTCCGCACATGTTCAGTTACTATCACTGGAGATGATACAAAGCCATGCCGAAATGGATTTGTTACCAGAATTAAAAGCTATGCTGTTTGATGAAACCAGAGACAATATCAAGTCTGAAATCATTAACACCATTGCGCTGCTGGACAAAGAATACAATTTTGATGCGTTTATCAGCCACCCCAACAGCGATATTGCCTACCAGGCAACACTATCAAGCTTACCAGTATTATCTAAAACTAATCCGGAAGAGGTTGCGCTAATTCTTTACCAGCAATTAAATTTTAGCCCGGATGAACACAAGATCAATGCTTTAAAGATTATTGGCAAACTTGGCTTAACTGCATTTGAGCATAATGTAGTTGAGTTGATGTATCATGAGCATAAGGAGATAAAATCTGCTGCAAGATTAGCAGCTTCACAAATAGCTACTACGCAGGTAATACTAAAACTAGTTGACGATTTCAAACATGAAAAACAAGACAATGAAATTATTGAAGCGCTGGAGAAAATTGGCAATAAAGCCATCCCCTTCTTTCAACCGCTTTTAATAGATTCAGAAAGTCAAGGAGGGAAATCAAGAAAGTTGATATTTTTACTAGGCAAAATCAACACCCAAGAAGCAAAAGACCTACTTGAACTGCTTTTAATCAAACACACCGAGAATACGGACGCAGTATTGTATAGCTTATTCGCAATATCTAATAAAAGCAGTCTGGAGGAAGCAGATATAAAAAGTAAAATAAACAAGCTGCTCAACGCTTCAGTAGAGATACTGTTTCAAATCAAATTTCTAGATAAGACCAACCCAATTTTATCTGCCGCACTTGAATCAGAATTACTGAGTATCCGAACAAAATGTTTGTATTGGTTTTATACTATTTACGATCGTGATACAGTATTGAAGATTAAGCAAGGACTGCAACTGAACACTAAAGAATCCATAGCCAATGCACTTGAACTCTTACAATTAGAAGTAAACAAGGATTTCTCCAGTCTCTTCTCGCTTGTTTTTGAGAATTCATCAATCCAAGACAAGTGTTTACAATTAGAACAGCATTATAAATTCAAACAGATATCTGAAAACACTTTGGCCAAAAACATTATTTATGATGTAAACTATCGTTATACAAGTTGGACAAAGTCATGTGTGTTGTATACCATTAATTTAAAGCACAATTTCTTAGCCCCGGAATTTATTATGCCTTTTACTTTATCGAAAAATGAGGTATTGAAAAATACAGCAGAGCATTTATACCAACAAACAACCAGTCACCAGTAGTAACCATGAAAAATTCGAATCAACAAAGACTGATCTTAATTGAGCGGGTATTGCTATTGAAAGAAGTCTCTATTTTTTCTGAGACCCCAGAATCTATTTTGGGTGAGATTGCCCATTTGATGGAAGAACAAACAGTAGACCCCAACATCAATATTGTTACCGAAGGTGAAATTGGCAATTGTATGTATATCATTTTCCAAGGGCATGTGAGGGTACATAAGGGAAACCAAACCCTGGCTATCTTAAAAGAGAAAAACTATTTTGGTGAATTATCCTTACTGGATACTGAAACCAGATCTGCTACGGTAACCTCACAATCTGAGTGCATTTTGTATAAGATTAATCAAGAGCCATTTTTTGACTTAATTGACTTCAGGCCAGAAGTACTGAAAGCAGTGATGCAAAACCTGAGTAAGCGATTACGCGATGCCAATTACAAGATTTTCGAACTATCGCAAAAGACTTTTTAAGAAGCACTTGAACCCTGATCGATGATTTTTTGTAGGTGCTGAAGCTTTACCTGCTCGCGATTCGTCTTACTAAAATTAGTGAAGTATTTGTGCGATTTGATAAAAGACTCTTGCAGCGCCATCCATTTTTTCTCATCCTGGATCAGGCTCTGCTTGGTCAATTCATCATATAGTTTAGCTGCGATATGCTGATATTCAGGCCTGCCCAAATAATCCAAATCAGCATCTGCAATAATTTGTTGCAATAAGGTAGTTGGGTTTTGTGGAATCTTTGTAGCCATAATAATTCCACAAATCAATTCAATTTGATCAGCTGTAAATCCATGATCTGGCAATTCCATTCTTGCATATTCACAACTTTTAAGCTCGTGATCTTTATATGCTTCTATAAAGCCAGAGTCGTGATAAGCAACAGCAACCCTCAATAAACTCAGCTCCTCTCTTGTGATGTTTTCTGTTGAGGCAATGATCATTGCAGCATTCAACACATCTAAAGTGTGAAAATAACTGTGGTAAGTCAGCTTTGGGGAAAGCTCATGTTTTAATCGTTCAATAATAGCCGCTTCTGCATTAAAAAAATTCGCCATAATCGCACCTTAAAAAAAGATTAAAAAGATCCTGCTTTAATAATTAGTTAACATTTGACAATTATAAATCATATCTTCCCTATCACTTCTCTATCTGCTGACACTTTCAGCCATTCAATATCCATCCAATAATTCTTTCTTGTCTTAGGTATTTAATCAACTAAATGCATGTCGCATGTATATGCGTATGTATTTACTTAAAAACGTAAAATATGAGTTTTATTCATATGCAGTTTAACGAAAAAATTAGTCAATACAGATTAATTTTCTCTAATACACTATTGATACTGTTTACCCTGCTGGGCGCTGCTTCATATGCGCAAACCCAACAGTTACAGATGAAAGAATTTGTCATCTATAGTGCTAAAGAACTAAAGCTCAATGATAAGGTCACTATAAAACCTGATACTACAACAATGGGTAGTATCGGCAGTAGAGAAACCATATCACTCAAAAAAGGATCATCCATTACAGCCAATATATTCGGCAGAAGCTCGATTGATTTAGATAAAGAATTATCCATCAATGGTAATATAACAGCTAACAATTATCAAAATAACAAATCAGATATCCTAAAGGGCGATAAGAGTGTATCGATTACAGGTAATTTGCTGATAAATGGTAATATCAAATTAAGTAGTTCAGGCAGCAGCATCAATGGTTCAGTTAAACAGTCCACCGGAACAACTTATAGTGGTCCAACTCCTACCGGTGGTATATCTAGAAGTAATTTAGTGTTACCCATTTTCCCAACCCTCCCTGTTATCAATCAATATGAAGCTGGCTCTGGCTCTATCAACAGTTCTATCACTTTAAGCCCTGGTAATTATGGCACAGTTACATTAAACAGTGGACAAACACTCACTTTGAATGGTACAGGTACTTATGTATTTAAATCTATTATCAGTAAAGGAAGTGGAAGAGTAAACATTGTATATAATTTCAATAATTCACCAACAGGTCATATTCGAATTTTTGTTACAGATAGAATTCAATTAAAAAACATCAATGCCTCTGTAATTAATGGCGGTAGTGCAAAAAGAATTTTTACGGAAGTTCACTCAAATAAGACTTCAAACTCTGATGAAGACGATGAAGAAAATGCATTTTTTCTTTCTAATGAAACATCAAATATTGGCACCATATGGCTTGGTACAGTTTGGGTTCCTTATGGCAAAATAAAAATTAAATCAGCAGAAAAAGGCCCAACTACCAGGTTCATAGGCGCATTGTGGTGTGGTAACAAAATCATCATCGAAAAAAATATAGAAATTGTCTATGCACCTTTAAAGTTTGATCCAAATAATATTTCACCTTACTATCCTCCTCCAGAGGCAGGTAAAACGACCAACTTAATTGGTGCTGAATTGACACAGTTAAGCACCAATGTGGGCCCCATCACAAGCATACCAGCCAATAATATATTTACGATTGACAGCACCAATGTGGCAATTGAAGCCATTGCTATTGCGGGCCAAGAAGCTGCACTGCTTGCTTACTTGCAAAGCCAGGGCTTAAATAATACAGTGAGTAATGGTAGCAACTCATTAACCATTACTGGAACCATACCTATTTCCAATCTTACCAACCTGAACCAACAAACCAGTTTATTGCGGTTTTCCAGACCATTATATCAGCCCTTGACCAAATCAGGCTTAACCGCTTCACAAGGAGAACTTGCCATTAGAGCCAATTTGGCCAAAACAGGCTTTAAGGTGGATGGCTCAGGCGTGAAAGTTGGTGTTCTATCAGATAGCTATAATACAATACCCAATAACCCTGCGCTTGCAGATGTGGTGAATGGTGATTTACCAGGCCTCAATAATCCTAATGGTTATGACACGCCAGTACAAGTGCTGCTTGATTACCCAGGTAAAAAATCGGATGAAGGCAGAGCCATGCTCCAGATTATTCATGATATTGCCCCTAAAGCCAATCTAGCATTCAGAACCGGCTTTATTAGTCCCGGTGATTTTGCTATTGGTATTAAGCAACTAGCCAATAACGGTTGTAAAGTAATTGTAGATGATATTACCTATATCACTGAGCCATTTTTCAAAGATGGAATCGTTTCTCAAGCTGTTGATGAAGTAACAGCAAACGGTGTTACCTATGTGACTGCTGCAGGTAACTATGGCACAAAATCTTATGAAAACAATTTCAACCCCACTACGGCCCCAACTGGTATTTCCGGTCAGGCACACAATTTTGGTGGTTCTATTTACCAGAAACTTACACTGGTACCAGGTACTTATACAATTGTGTTGCAATGGGAAGATGATGTTTACTCCCTTGGCGGCAATAGTGGTGCTCGTACAGATTTGGATATTTACCTAGCCAATAATGATGGTTCTACCCTGTTTGGCTTTAATAGAAACAACATTAGCGGAGATCCCATAGAAGTAATGCCCTTTACCGTAAATGAGAATACTGTAACTAATATCTTGATTACCAAAACCACCGGCCCTAATACCAAATTCAAATACATTATTTTCAGAGGTGAGGCTGTTATTGAACAACTCAATGGTTCTGACAAAGGAACGATAGTTGGTCAGGCAAATGCGGCTGGAGCTATCTCAGTAGGCGCAGTACTGTTTACCAATACACCCAAATTCGGTGGTGTACCTACAGTTGCCTCTTTCTCTTCTAGAGGCGGCACTATGGTGAACAATACCAACAGAAATAAACCTGATATTACCGCACCCAATGGAGTAAATACTACGGTGAATATGGGCGGAATGAATATTGATGGAGATGCATTTCCGAACTTCTTTGGTACTTCTGCAGCTGCTCCACACGTTGCTGGTGCAGTAGCGCTTTTGATTGAAGCAAAACAGAAATTCTCTAACCAAACACTTAGTCCGGCAGATATTAAGGGTATTCTTCAAAGTACCGCTACGCCCATGTACAACGGTAGCCGCCCAGAGCTATCGGGCGCAGGCTTGCTACAAGCGGATGCCATGTTGAAGTCGTTTGCAAAACCCACACCTAAATTATCAAGGATTGAATCTGTTGGTTCCACCAATTTTTCGCCTGGCTCTACTTTAAAAGCAGTTGGTGAGAATCTATCAGCAGAAACTACAATCAAATTCAGGGGCAACAATCTTCCAACGCAAATTGTGGATGAAAATACGGCTACTGCAACTATTCCAAACTATTCAGGTGGTAACCCATCTATACAGCTCTTTACTGCACCAATTTCTAGCAGCCAATTAGACGGTGGCGCATCTGACACCTTGCGTTTCTTTGATATACCTAAAAAGAATATCAAAGTCATTGTAGAAAATAAAGAAAAGAAATTTGGTGAGGATTTGCCAAACTTCACTTTCAAGGTTATAGTAGATAGTATGCCTCTTGATTCTACAAGACTCACCTTAGCTGACTTGAAATTAAATAATCTTGCATTTGTAACTCCTGTAACAGAATTAACCAATGCAGGAAAATACTTTATCAAAGCAGAATCACCATTCGCCAATGGCAGTCTGAATTCTACCGACAGTAGTTTATTAGAATTGTACAATTACGAATTCGTACCAGGTATTCTTCATGTTAAGAAATTAAATATCAAAGTAACTCCGGAAGACAAGAGTTTAGTCTATGGAGATAAGATCAATAATATCAAATTCAAATATGTTATTGATCCTACTGCTGCCATTAAGAACAATATCAAAACTGGCTTAACTGATTCATTAATATTCTATCATGAGTCGATCTTAGATACCAATCATATTGCATTAGTAGACTCAAGAGCCATTGTGAATTCAAGAGCGATTGTAAACTCACGAGCCATCGTGAACTCAAGAGCTATCGTCAATATGGGTGTACTGGTGAGTAGTAGGGCAATTGTTAATTCAAGAGCGATTGTGAATTCAAGAGCCATCGTGAACTCAAGAGCGATTGTGAATGGTGTACAAACCTATGATACCACATATATTAGAGACACAACCAAAGTGGTTGATGTACCTGCATCAGTAATACTTGATTTCAACTATAATGATTCTACACAAAGCTCCACTTCTACTTTAACCAGTAGCCGTGCCATTGTGAACTCAAGAGCGATTGTAAACTCACGAGCCATCGTAAATAGTCGGGCAATCGTAAACTCACGAGCCATCGTAAATGGCACTTATAGTGGCGATCCGCTATCAAATAGTAGAGCGATTGTAAACTCACGAGCTATTGTAAATAGTCGGGCAATTGTAAACTCAAATACTGTAGCAGGAGAATCAGACACGAGCAATATCAAAGTTGCTGTAATCATTGATCAGTCTGATGTAGACTTCAATAGAGATTCTAGTTTGGCGCAAGATCCTATTGAAGCTTTCAAAGGTATTTCGATGATCACAGGTACAACAGTTGGTCAGCACTACATCATCCCTCCTGCATTGATGGCAGAAAACTTTGAAATCACTTATGAAACAGGTGTACTGAATATCGCACCTGCAGTATTAAAGGTTGTAACCAATAGTGATTCCATCTTTGTAGGTCAGAATCCTAGCTTCAGCCATACCGTTACCGGATTTAAATACACAGATACAGAAGCCGATGTTATCAAAGGCACACCAGTGTATACCATTAAAAATCAATCTGGAAACGTAATTGATTCTGTACTAACCACAGGAAGCTACTCACTCAATACAGCTTTACAATTGATTGCACCACCTGCGCCAGATTTCTTAACAGGTATGTTAGGTAGTGATTATGAAATTGTATCAGACTCAACAAGACCCTCGAATTATATCATTGAACAGACCCCTGGTACCTTGATTGCTGAATCTGGAACATTTACTTTAACTGCGGCTCCAGTAACCATTAATAATACACCCGGATTATGTACAGGCACCACAGCTTTAACACCACCTACTATTACAGGCAATATCTTCTCTGTTGCTAGTATTAGCAACAATGCCCCTGCTGTATTCCCATTAGGTAATACAATAGTAACATGGAATGCAATTGATTCAACGGGTAATACTGGCACCACTACACAAACGGTAACAGTAGTTGACAATGAGGCGCCAGTATTTCAAAATATCAAAAATGGTACTCAATTAGTCGACTTCCCTGCTGGTGGTCAAACACCAAACTCGTCTTGGGCTCCAATGGTGAAATACTTCACTGCCCCGGTATTACCGACAGGCGCTGTAATTAGTGGTGCTAATCTAACATTTACCGCAGTTGACCAGGGTTGGGGGTATACAGGCGGATGGGCGCATATAGACATCTCAGATACAAGAATTGGGTCAGCCCAGTTATGGCACACTTCTAGCACAAATACGTTAAATTATAATGGCCCATTACCAAACTATATAAGTGGTGGCCAAAATACCCTTAAGATGTATTTTGAAGGTTGGCCCGGATGGCAAGCATTTTGGCAAGGTGGTACACTTACCATTAAGTATTCTGTGAATAGTAAACTAGACTCAATTACAGTCAATTGTGCAGCGTCTGTACCTGTAGCAACACCTAGTGATATTACAGCACTTGATAACTGTAATACGAATATTACAGTTACGCATGAAGGAGATGTAATTAATAATCAAATCAATGCTAGTAATTATACTGTAACCAGAACATTTAAAGCCGTTGATTTAGCTGGTAATATATCAACCGCCACACAAATCATTACTGTAAAAGATATTGTGGCACCTATTGCAAACTGCAGTCCGCTAACCGTTGCATTAGACGCTAATGGAATGGCAAGCGTAACGCCGCAACAAATTAACAACGGCAGTACGGATAATTGCACTCAACCACTTAGTTACGAATTCCTGGTAGCCGCAGTCAATAATGGCGGGCAGCGTGTTACTCCAGTGAATAGTGGTACAAGATCAGGGCGTAATATCACAGGTATTACCTATACGTATAACAATCAGGCGTATACCCTTACCCCAACCAATGCTATACGATCTACATTGGTATTGTCTAGCTTAACAGCCAATCCTGTTCCCGGAGGTGATGCAAATAGGTTCTGGGATATGTCTGCCACAACCATGACTGAAGCAACAGCCTTACGTGTACTTGGTGATATGGACTTGGGTACAGCATTACAAGATTGCGCAGACCCTGTTGGTGTTAATCATAAAGTAGTGTTTGACAAAGCTATTACACCAGGTGCCGGACCGGAAATATTCATTGTACATGGTGGATTAGCGTTTGATATTGAAGTGTTGGATATCAATGGCAATGTTGCACTAACTATTCCAGCAAGCACAATCAATCAATCATCAGTTGTGACAATTGGAGGATCAAATGTTAGTGGCATATTTAATGCATTCTACCTAAGAAATAATGTCAACTACTCAGTACAATATAACCCTGGACATTACAATGGACAAAACAGAGTTCTCGCACTGGATATTAATGCTTCTGAAGTTGCACAAATAAGTGGTATCAGATTTGGAGGCGGGTCTTGCAATTATGTATATGAAATACTCGGCTACCAGCCATCTAATGCATCAAAAATTGATTTCACAAATGCCAATATTGGGGTTAATCCAGTTACGTTAAAAGTTACAGATGTGAACGGAAACAGTTCCACCTGTTCAACAACTATTACCGTAACTGCAGCTGATGTAATAGCACCAACAGTGCTTTGCCAGCCAGTTACAGTTAGTTTAGACGCATCAGGAACTGCTACAATTACAGCAGCGCAAGTCAATAATGGTAGTTCAGACAATGTAGGTATCGCTTCTATGACATTGAGTAAATCGACCTTTACTTGTGCTGACAAAGCCAATACTGCCTTGAATTTCGGACTGACCGGAGATGTGGTTGTATCAAACAATATTGCCAATATCCCAATCGGCAGTAGCCCAAGAACCTTTACAGCTTGGGTAAATCCAAGTGCCCTTAATGACAATTGGGGTATCATTACACAGGGCACAGGACCTGGCAATGCCAATGGCAATATTTTTGCGCTCGGCTTACAAAGTGGTAATCGTTTAACCTTCTGGGGAAGCTACGCAGATTATATTTCACCAGCAGTAGTGCCAATGAATACATGGACACACATTGCAGTAACCTTCAATGGTAGTACCGGTGTCCTGTACATGAATGGACAGGCCTATCCATTTAATCCAATGAGTTCGCATGGCTGGCCGCTGAATACATTAGCAAGTAAATTCTATGTAGGTGCAGAAACTGTAGACGATGGCCTAACCTATCGCCAGCAGTATCAAGGTTCAATTGATGAAGTGAAAGTTTATAGCCGCGCTTTGTCAGCAGCAGAAATTGATCTGGACAGACAAGGTAGCGCAATAAGCAATCTGGTATTGTACTATCCTTTTGCTGAAGCCACTGGAACGAGCATTACGGATGCATCTGGTAATAATAACCACGCGACCTTGCTGAATGTTACCCCCCTTAACAGTAATTGGGTTATCAGAAATGGGGTTACAACTACCTTAACCGTTACTGACGCAGCAGGAAACTCGGCAAGTTGTACCGCTTTGGTAAATGTGATAGATAATAATAATTATTGTTCATTACCAAATACCAGTTCACTGATCATACCAGTAGCCAAAGTTGTAACAGAGGAAAAGAGTCAATCCGCAAAAGCATCTAGAGCATATCCAAACCCAACAAGAGGTAAATTGATTGTAGAAACAAGTGTTGAAGTGGAGTCTCTGCATCAGATTACCCTTATAGATCTTGCAGGAAGAACGATGCCGCAACGTGGTACACGCCTGCTATCGAAACACATGATAGAAATGGATGTCTCACACTTGAATAAGGGGAACCATTATGTTAGAATAAGTGGTAGGAAAGGATCAGAAATTATCATGTTTATTAAAATGTAAAACAATTAGCTTGTACGTATGATTTTAAGGAAGGAATTAATTTGTTTATGTTCATTAGCTAGCTCAGTTGCTTATTCGCAAAATGTTTCTATAAGAAACTATACGAGCCAAGATACAATCAGGGTTAACCAATTGTTATCGATAAGTAAAAGCAACTTTAGTAAAGCACCAGATTCGGCGATAATATATGCAGCTAAGGCTAAAGAACTTGCTGTATCAGTTAACTACCAGGAAGGTGTGGCTTATGCACTGAAGAATATCGGAATTGCCTACTATTATCAGGGAAAAGATATAGAGGCATTGGACTTCTGGAAACAATCCCTTGAGATTTTCAAGTCAATCAAAGATGAAATCGGTACCGCCAATATTTTAAATAATATTGGCGCTATCTATTTCAACCAAAAAGACTTGACCAATGCTTTAGAATACTATCTCCAGTCACTGAAACTGGCAGAAAAAACAAAAGATAAACTGAGAATACTTTCGGCTTTGAATAATATTGGTGGCGTTTATTTTGAAAAGCCAGCAACACACGACAAAGCACTAGTTTATTTTTTAAAAGCATTGCCACTTAGTGCAGAGTTAAATGATACCGAATCATTTGGCACCACAGCTGCAAATCTTGGGGAAATATACTATGTTAGAAACGATGATTCTCTGGCACTGGTTTATTTCAATAAATCTGCCAAAGCATTTAATGATTCTGAAAATAGCCCCTACGCATATAACAATTTAGGTAAGGTTTATGACAGACAAAAGAAGTATGACTTAGCTATTTTATACCATAAAAAGGCATTAGGGATTGCTAGAAAACTGAATGGCAGCCTTGATATTGTACAATCTTTAATGGGACTTGCAAAAACGAATATCTCGAAAAAAAATTGGAAAGAAGCACTGACTTATTTGAAAGAAGCAGAACAAATAGCTACTAAACATCAATATTCGGGAGAGCTGAAAAATGTGTTTGAGTCATTCTCATTTGTCTATAATCAGATTAGCGACTATAAAAATGCATATACCTACCAATATAAATATGCTGCTATAAAGGACACCTTATATAACATTGAAACTGATAAGAAATTAGGAACCCTACAATTTGATTTTGAAATTCAAAAGAAACAGAGCGAAGTAGATCTCTTAACAAAAGATAATCAGCTGCAACAGGAGAATATTAAACGTCAGAAATTTGCCAAGAATGCATTTCTGGCTGGTTTATTCCTGATTTTGATGATTGCGCTTATTTTATATAGGAACTATCGCAGAAAAGTAAAAATCAATAAGCTTCTGGATAAACAAAAAGATGAGATTGAAGGATTATTACTAAATATTCTGCCTGCTGAAGTTGCCAAAGAATTACAAACAACCGGTGAAGCAGAGCCAAAACATTATAATGAGGTATCCGTCTTATTCAGCGACTTTAAAGGATTTACAGCGCACGCGGAAAAACTAAGTCCGCAGGAGCTGGTACAAGAACTCAACGCATGCTTTGTTGCATTTGATGAAATTATTGGCAAATACAATCTTGAGAAAATCAAGACAATTGGAGATGCTTATATGTGTGCAGGCGGAATTCCTATCGAAAGAGAAGGACACGTCCAAAGTATGGTGAAAGCAAGCCTTGAAATGCAAAATTGGATTAGGGCCAATAATGAAAAAAGACTAAATAATGGTTTACCTGCATGGGATTTAAGAATAGGTATCCATGTTGGCCCTCTCGTTGCAGGAGTGGTAGGGAAAAAGAAATATGCGTATGATATTTGGGGTAGTACGGTGAATATTGCCAGCAGAATGGAAAGCAATGGAGAACCCGGCAGAGTGAATATCTCGTCAGCCGTTTACGAAAGCATCAAGTCAGACTATAATTGCTCCTATCGAGGAAAAATATATGCGAAAAACGTTGGCGAAATAGATATGTATTTTATAGATGAACTTCGAAATAATTAATTATTGATATAAACTTCATTACAGCCTATCGCAAACGGGCGTTTCCAGAAATGCCTCGTCCATAGCAATATCTCAATAATTGATTTTTTAGCTTAGTATAACAATACTCTCTACACAAATTTTTGCTTGTTTATCCACAAGAAATTGTAGTGGAATAGCTTTGTGCATCAAACTGTATTTTTCGGGCAGAAAAAATCCTTACCTTAATTCAAGCAATGGATACAGTTAAGAATGGTACAATCCTGATTTCAGATCCTTTCTTAAAGGACCCCAACTTTGTGCGTACAGTGGTTCTACTCTGCGATCATGAAACAACAGGCACTTGTGGATTTGTTATCAATAGAAAAACAGAAGATACTGTAAGCGACTTAATTTCAGATATGGAAGGCTGTGATTTTCCCGTGTACTATGGCGGGCCTGTACAAACAGATACGGTGCACATCTTACATCGTAGACCAGATCTGATTACAGACTCTATTGAAGTTGTATCCGGTGTTTTTTGGGGCGGCGATTTTACCCAGATTATTCAATACATACATGCTGGCTTAATAGCAGAAGAGGATATTCGCTTTTATATTGGCTATAGCGGCTGGGGTGAGGGCCAATTGGCCGAAGAGCTGGAAGAAAAAAGTTGGATTACCAGTACAGGTTCTGAAAAGCTTGTCTTCTTTGCTGAGCCTGAACAAATCTGGAAAGAAGCATTAAAAGAAATGGGCGGAGAATATCAACAACTCATACATTATCCCTTAGATCCACAACTGAATTAACAAAACGCCCCTACAATGCTGTAGGGGCGTTTTGTCTTTACTGTGCAATCACTTTCGTGAGATAGACTTCTTTACCTAATGTTAGCTTTAACACATAGACCCCTGCAGCGAGTGCCCCAATTCGGAATTGTCGATTAACGACAGTATTTATGCCGGGTGATTGATATCGCTCTTGGTACACTCGGCTTCCATCTTGGTGGAATAATTCTACCTGATGCGGCTGTATTGTTGTACTACTATAGCGCAGATTCAACAATCCATTCACAGGGTTGGGACCAGCCTGCAAACCAATCTTCTCTGGGTTTAGCACAGTGAGCGCAGTGATGGTTGCATTCAAATCTGGAGACTCGAAACTGCAATCTAAAATACCATGTCTCACTTTATAAATACCTGATCCTGTTGCACCGATGTTTAGGTTTTGCGCATTTGCCCCAGAAATCGGGTTGCTATTAAAGAGCCACTGTATACTACCCTGATTGCTACTACTCGCCAGGTTATTTCCAGTTTGGGTAATACTGATGTTCAATGGAGCTGTTGCTGTAACTGCTGTTCTAGCAGCGCCACTTGCACAATCTAGGGAGCGAATACGCATATCATAGAAATAATAATAAAACTGCGTTGTAGTAACAGTAGCCTCATGCCCTGTAATAGCCATTATACCCGCCACAGTGATAGGATAAGGACTCTGTGCTAAAGGAATAGCATTGTTTCGATACAAAGTTGCCGAAGGTCCGAAATCAACTTTGATTACATAATTACCAGCTTGCGGAATTCTTAGATTTAATGGGTACACCCTACCCATATCTTCTGGCTGATTACCCTGGGCTCCGGATGATGGTGATGGTGAAGTTGCTTTCAACTCAAGACTAGTAGATGCAACAATAGACATGCTTGCACTATCCACAACCATAATTGTTACCTTACCTGAATTACCTACATAAAGCCGAGCACTTTCAATTTCTACGGGAGTAAACGTTTGAATTCTAACACCAGGCGAAAATTGATTATACCCACCACCTGAACTAAAATGCTCTTTATTATTAATACCAATATTCCCTTTAAAGTCATTAATACCAATATAAAAAGTTCTATTGCCAGGAACAGTTGCAGAAGCCAATGCAGCAGTACCGCCACCAATTGGCGCACCTCCGGTTTGTTGTGTATACCAAAGTAATGCAGAAGCCGGACTTATACTAGCCCTGAAGGAAACGGAACTGTTGTTACATACCTGTGCTTGAATATTGGTAACAGTCGCAGACAATCCATTGCTGTAGTTTTTGCTAACCGTAAGTGTATTGTTACCGCTGTTTTGATCTCCATTAATAGTTATCGCACTAATAAATTGATAACTACCAGCATTTGCCTGAAAAGCTTGGCTATGCGGTAAAATCATCACATCACCTTTCGCTACAAAATGTCGTATGGTGTCTCTCAAGGTTTGAATTAAGTTGGCACCTTGTCTTACCTCAGTAGTATAGACAATATCTGTTCCTTGAATGATGGACTCACCCAAATTTCTAGCACGCAAACTCACATACTGCGCTTCCTTATTACAATCATTTGTTATTGGCTCTTGGATATCTTCTAATGCAAGATCTGTCGTATTTGCAACGATTTGAATACTATAGTCCTGTGTTTCTCCTCCTCCAGTATATGTGCCACAAGCATTGATAGTTGAAGCATTATTGGTTTCGGCAACAATAACACGCATCCTTGTCCTGAGTCCTGAAGCAATTGATGCAGGCACTTGAACATTTGTTGTAAACGCAGTACTACCCGCAATAACAGCACTTGTTGCTACTACTTCATTGGCATCCGCAAAATCACCATCACCATTCCAGTCGATGAATACGCGGATAATCTTCTCCTTATCAACACCACATGTACCTGGCGTTATAGAAATGGGCAATGACTGTCCAGGTCTGATGCTGGCAGTTAATCCAGTATAGTCACTATACGTGGTACACCCTGCACTAGGCGTATTGTTAATGTTGCCAAAACTTACATTATTGATTCTGGTATCCGCATTTGAAGATGGTGCAGACGCGCAATAAGCTATCCCATTGATGCCGCTTACAATCAAGGAATAAGCCTGAGCATTATTGGTTAAAGACCCCTTATGTGAGATACGAATTGTATATGACTGACCAGCTACAGCATTCAGTATTTCTATCTTTTCTATATTGTCTCTGATATTATCACCTCTTGTTGCAGATGCTGCTGGATTTGCAGGATCCAATATCCAAGGCATAAAAGTATTACTACCGCTCGTTACCCGAACATCCAGGTCATTGATCAGCTTTGGAGTTCTGTTATTGTATCGGTCATTAAAATTTACTGCCCCTGGAGGATCAGTCCATGAAAGTGTAACTACTAAGGGCCCTTTACCTGATGCAATGACTGTAATTGAAGTATCTCGCCCTTGCTGTAAGTTTGCTTCAATCATTCGGTGGTTGTTCTGATGGTTTCTAACCACATTGGCTGCTCGTTCTGCATTTAATAAACCCCAACCATAGACATAATCAGGCCCCTCTGCTGTTCCGGCTTCACTAGCCGTATGAATCGCTACACCTTTCAATGTTGCAGCCCGCATGAAATTACCTTCGGTTTGTCGGTGATATAATTCTTGCAACAACAATAATGAACCGGTTACATTTGGAGTTGACATGGAGGTACCACTAAGTATCCCATAAGCAGCTAGGTTGTTGATATTACCACCAAATACTGGACTGGTAAGACTCACCCCCATTCCTACTAAATCTGGCTTAATTCTTCCGTCGTCAGTAGGACCCCAACTACTAAAAGATGAAATCAATACATCTGTTGCTTGCCTATATCCAGAAGCTATCCCTTGTACAGCGCCTATTGTAAGAATGTTTTTTGCATTGCCATAGGTAGGAATAATATCATAGCCATCATTGCTGGAAATACCTGCAGGTCTTGCTGGAATAGAATCCCAAGTACCAGCAGCGTTTCTTCTCCAGTATGGATTGCCCTCTGGTGGACCATTTTGACTTCTGTTATTTCCTGAAGATTTTACTGGCAGATAAAATGGAGCAGCATAAGTTATGGAATCCCAGAACCTTGATCTTGTATCATAAAATCCAAAGTTATAATCCTCCGTCGCACCAGGTTCACCCCAAAACTCCCATCGATTATTAGCCGATGTATTTACCCGCCATCCTGCAACGGTACCATAGGAATGGTTTGATAGCAAAAGTGAGCCTGCTTGCGCTGCCATCTCTGCTGCATCGTTATTAAAGTCATACGCAATCAACCCTCTATTACCATATGCCATACCACGCGCAACAGTACTAACTCCCTTCGCTATCATCGTACCGGCCACATGCGTTGCATGATCATCATTAGCCGCAGGATTATCCAGCTGTAAACCACCTTTCCCTTGAAACTCCACATGGTCAAAGAAAACACGACCGCCATCCCAAATACCCAGCTTACCTGTTAAAGCCTGTGTACCGCCTGTTAAGCCCAAGCCAGTACTACCTCCTTGCCACAATGTTTGTGTACTGGTAGTAGCAGCAGCCGTTGTGTTATTGTCGACAACTGTATAAATAGGTAGTTTATTTGGTGCAATACCTGTTAACTGTGCGGTGGAACCATTTTCAACTTTGAAACGCTGTACAGCTTTTTTTTGCCTCACCAGTAATGATAGTTCCGTACTGTCGTTTTTGTATTGCTGATTCAAAGATTGCGATAAGGATTGCAATACCTGTTTATTGGTTCTCTCTTGTGCAATTAATGCAACTGGAGAAAAAAGTAATAATCCAAAAATCAGTTTTCTCATTTGCGTTTAATAAGTTGGTGAATGTACAAATCTGTAGCCCACTCTGCTAAAATTGCCACAACTTTCAGCTATTGAGCTGAAAACTAATTCAACAAAAACCGAAATTCACGCTATGATGAAGTATCTACTCTTTTTGCTCCTTTGCGGTGGCTGTGTTAGCCAGCAATCAAATAAGCAAAGTCCTCAAGGCGTCTATGGAATAGTTACGGAAATAATCGGCAATCAGATGCCTTCGCCGGATTTACCCAAGCAAACTACTCAGGGACAACCCTTGGCTGCGACTATTCATTTCTTTGCACCCATTGCTACAACCGATTTACAACTAAATGAGCATGGCCTATACAAACCATTAAACGCAATACAACCAATTGCTACTTGCGTAGCAGATCAATCAGGAAAATTCCGTCAAGCTTTACCTGCAGGAAAATATAGTGTGATTGTCGTTTTAAAGGATGGCTGGTTTGCACACCAATCCGATGGAAATAGCGTACAACCAGTAATGATTGATACTGGTAAGTGGACAGAAAAAAATATTCAACTCAATTATCGCGCAGCTTACTAAACAAAAAGCCCCCACAAATCTGCAGGGGCTTTTTTATAATCGTGTAATATGCTTATGCTTCTACAGCACCTTCCACCAGTACAGTAACCTTGTTGTTCAATACTTCAACAAAGCCTCCTTGAATGGTGTAGTTTGCTGATTGCTTTTGATCCTTAAGGATTTTCAGGTTACCCTGTTTCAAAGCACTCACCATAGGCGCGTGTTTGTCGAGCACTTCAAACAAACCAGTGATACCGGGCAATTGAACGCCGTACACTTCGCCGCTGTACAACTTTTTCTCTGGTGTTAAAATATCTAGTTGCATATTTAATTCAATTCATTGTCTGGCTTTCGCCAGCTGCTTTCAATTAAGCCTGAGCCTGAGCCAGGAGTTTCTTACCCTTCTCAATTGCATCTTCCAAAGTACCGACCAGGTTGAAAGCTGCTTCAGGATACTCATCTACTTCACCGTCCATGATTGCATTGAATGCACGGATAGTATCATCGATGTTTACGAATACACCTTTCAGACCAGTGAACTGCTCAGCTACATGGAATGGCTGACTGAGGAAACGCTGCACCTTACGTGCACGTGCTACAGTCATCTTATCATCATCACTCAATTCATCCATACCCAGGATGGCGATGATATCCTGCAATTCCTTGTAACGCTGAAGAATCAACTTCACACGGTTAGCACAGTTATAGTGAGCTTCACCTACGATAGCAGGCGTCAAAATTCTTGAAGTTGAATCGAGTGGGTCAACCGCAGGGTAGATACCCAAATCCGCAATCTTACGGCTCAATACGGTTGTGGCATCCAAGTGGGCGAAAGTTGTTGCAGGTGCAGGGTCAGTCAAGTCATCCGCAGGTACGTAAACGGCCTGTACAGAGGTGATTGAACCATTCTTGGTTGAAGTGATACGCTCCTGCATCAGACCCATTTCTGTAGCCAGTGTAGGTTGATAACCTACCGCTGAAGGCATACGACCCAAGAGGGCTGATACCTCAGAACCTGCCTGAGTGAAACGGAAGATATTATCTACGAAGAACAGGATATCCTTACCCTTACCTGTACCATCTCCATCACGGAAATATTCAGCGATTGTCAGACCAGAGAGGGCCACACGTGCACGGGCACCGGGGGGCTCATTCATCTGACCGAATACGAAAGTTGCTTTAGAATCTTTCAGACCTTCCATATCTACCTTGCTCAGATCCCAGCCACCTTCTTCCATGCTATGCTTGAACGCATCGCCATACTTCATGATGCCTGCTTCAATCATTTCGCGCAGCAGATCGTTACCCTCACGAGTACGCTCACCTACACCAGCGAATACTGACAGACCACCATAACCCTTGGCGATATTGTTGATCAATTCCTGAATCAATACGGTTTTACCTACACCCGCACCACCGAACAAACCAATCTTACCACCTTTTGCATATGGCTCGATCAGGTCGATTACTTTGATACCTGTGAACAGAACTTCTGTAGCTGTACTCAGGTTCTCAAATAAAGGCGGCATGGCGTGAATGGGGCGACCGTTTTCCTTGCTTACCTGAGGCAGACCATCAATCGCATCACCTGTTACATTGAACAGACGACCGTTGATGCCGTCGCCAGTAGGCATGGCAATGGCTTTACCAGTGTCGATCACTTCGGTTCCACGAACCAGACCTTCTGTACCGTCCATCGCAATGGTACGTACGCTGTCCTCACCCAAGTGCTGCTGTACTTCCAGAACGAGGGTTTCGCCATTGGGACGCTTCAGTTCCAATGCGTTATAAATTTCAGGCAGTTTGCCTTCGAATTGCACGTCTACTACGGCACCGATGATCTGTTTGATCTTACCCTTTGTAGCCATAATGTCGAATAGGTTTTATTTCAGGCCGCAAAGGTAAGGGTATCCCCCTTTCACCGAATGGGAATTTTCAACAAAAAAGCGAGTTTTTTTAGCCCCCCTTTGCAAAGGCAAAAAGCCGCTCTAAAAAAGCCCTGAAAAGCTTCGAAAAATCAAGATAAAAAGGTCTGGAAAACCCATGCTGCAAGCAGTGCTCCAGCTATCGGACCAAGCACTGGCACCCAACTATAGGCCCAGTCGCTATCCCGCTTTCCTTTGATGGGCAGGATAAAATGCATGATGCGCGGACCAAGATCGCGGGCCGGGTTGATGGCATAACCTGTTGGGCCGCCCAGACTCAAGCCCATACCTAGCACCAACAAAGCCACAGGCAGTGCGTCCAAAGCACCTAGCCCAAAAGCCAGACCCTCTGCATCTATAGGTTTGGGAATATATAAAATGGCTATCACAAAAATGAAAGTTGCCAATAGCTCTGTCAGAAAATTCTGTGGGTAATTACGTATCGCGGGACCGGTGCAGAAAGTAGCCAGCTGTAGGTCTGGATCTTCTGTTGCATCATAATGCTGACGATACACTGCCCAAACCAGTAATGCACCCAACATGCCGCCCAATAACTGGGCAAGTAAATAACTGGGCACCAGGGACCAATCAAATTTACCCAGATAAGCCAGCGCCAAGGTTACGGCTGGATTCAGGTGTGCCCCACTTGCCGCAGCAGATACATACACCGCAATGAATACAGCCATGGCCCAGCCAAAAGCAATCACAATCCAACCACCATTATTCCCCTTGGAGTTTTTTAGCAGCACATTGGCTACTACACCATCTCCAAAAATGATGATCAACGCTGTACCCAAAAGTTCTGCGACAAATGGAGTCATATGCAATCGTTTAGTGATTTAAGATAGCAAATATTGTTGCGCTACAACGCGAAAACTGTTTACCTGTGTTTCCTGCCAATGCTGATCTTTCTGTAATAGCTCTGCCATCAATGCAGCAACGATTGTCGCCGCTTCCATCGCTGCTTTTGCATCGAGAAATAACAGACGAATTCTTCTTGCCAGCACATCTTCTACAGTCATCGCCATTTCAGCTTCAACATGCCAGCGTATTTCTGCTTTGGTGTAGGAATAGTTTGGATGAATTAACTCGGCCCAGTTCGGCTGTTGCATCCATGATCGAATAACCGCTGCATCATTTCCATATTCAAACAACCGCACTGTTTTATCCAAAGGTTTTTGCCAGTTCCCAATAGGCAGCTGCTTGGTTTTACAGGCAAGTTTCTTACCACCAGCAACAAATACAGCATTGTCAACAGCATCTTGTGCCATCTTTCGGTAGGTTGTCCACTTACCACCTACAATACTGACCAATCCACTTTTGTGAATGATGATACTATG
>DALYHN010000011.1:0-23083 GCA_031970875.1 Chitinophagaceae bacterium | reverse complement strand
ATACTATCTTGAAGTCCCCCAGTCAATAAACTTAGAAATCAGGATGTACGCCCGTATAGTTGTGCGGCGTAATCGCTTTCAACTCTTTTTTGAGTGTAGCAGAAACTTTGAGCCCGTCAATAAATTGATGTATAGCTTTTTTATCGATCGTATGATTGCCACGTGTCAATTCTTTCAAAGCCTCGTATGGATTAGGGTAGTTTTCTCTTCTTAAAATAGTTTGAATCGCTTCCGCAACTACCGCCCAGTTATTCTCCAAGTCTTCTTTGATTTTGGCTTCATTGAGCAAAAGTTTACCCAAACCTTTTTCCAAAGATTTCATCGCGATTGCTATATGCGCCATAGGCACGCCTACATTGCGCAGTACTGTTGAGTCGGTTAGATCACGCTGCAAACGACTAATCGGTAATTTGGCAGAAAGGTGTTCCAATAAGGCATTGGCTACACCTAAATTGCCTTCTGCATTTTCAAAATCTATTGGGTTTACTTTATGCGGCATGGCTGATGAACCTACTTCGCCTTTCTTGGTCTGTTGCTTGAAATAATCCATGCTTATATAGGTCCAGATATCACGGCTGAGATCAATTAAAATATTGTTGATACGTTTCAATGCATCGAAATGTGCAGCCAGTGCATCGTAATGTTCAATCTGTGTGGTAAACTGCTGACGCTGTAAACCCAAAACGTCTTCTACAAATTTGTTGGCCAACTGAATCCAATTCTTTTTAGGAAAAGCAATATGGTGTGCATTAAAATTACCGGTAGCACCGCCAAACTTAGCAGAGAAGGGTAGGTAACCAAATGCTTGCACCTGTGCTTCGATACGTTCTACAAATACCATCAATTCCTTTCCAAGACGGGTAGGTGATGCGGGTTGTCCGTGCGTTCTAGCCAGCATAGAAACTTTTTTCCAATCACCGGCCAACTGATGCAACCTGCCTTGTAAGTTTAGCAAAGCAGGTAGGTATTCGTATTCAATGCAATGTTTCCAGCTTAATGGAATGGCTGTGTTGTTGATGTCTTGAGAAGTAAGTCCAAAATGAATCCACTCTTTATAATCTGCACCACCGCATTTGTCCAATTGTTCTTTCAGAAAATATTCCACGGCTTTTACATCGTGGTTGGTGGTGGCTTCAATTTGTTTGATTTGTTGCGCATCTGTAAGGCTGAACTCATCTGCCACTTTTTTCATGGCATTGCGCACTTTGGCCGGCAAGCGGAAAAATTTCTGATCGGCCAGAAAAAAGAAATATTCAATTTCCACCCAAACGCGGTACTTGATCAGTGCATATTCTGAGAAATATTCGTCTAATTGTTGTACCTGCTTGCGGTAACGTCCGTCAATAGCTGAAATCGCCGTAAGTTGATTGAGTTCCATATGTTTGGGAGGGCTTTGCGGGCGGCCGGAATCGGCCGAATCTTCACCGAAAACCTGTTTCTTTGCAGGCAAAATTAGCTGAATTGGAGAAGATTCGGATTGGCGCTGTGAGTTATCTCAATACAAGACCCATGTTATATGGGGTAGAGCGTAGTGGATTGATGGATAAAATCATCCTCACCAAGGATTATCCGGCGAAAGTGGCGGCTGATTTATTGAGCGGACAAATTGATGTAGGACTCGTGCCTGTAGCCATCATCCCCAAATTGGCAGAAGCACATCTGGTATCGGATTATTGCATTGGTTGTGATGGAGAAGTAGCATCGGTAGCTATTTTTTCTGATGTACCCATGGAAGAGATCAAAACAGTATTGCTCGATTACCAGAGCAGGACTTCTGTTCAACTGGCACAAATTTTATTGCGCGAGTACTGGCAAAACCCTGTAGCGTTAGAAGATGCGGGAAAAGATTTTATTGATCGAATCGGCGGTACCACTGCCGGACTCATCATTGGTGATCGTGCTTTGGCGCAACTAAATAAAGGACAATATGTGTATGATCTGGGTACTGCCTGGAAAGCCCATACAGGTTTGCCCTTTGTGTTTGCCACCTGGGTAGCGAATAAACCTTTGGATGCAGATTTTATTGATGCGTTCAATATGGCCAATGCCTACGGAATCAATCATATTGACGAGGTATTAGCTGATATGGATTATCCCGCCTATGACATGCATACCTATTACACGCAGAATATCAGTTATTCCTTCGATGAAGCCAAGCGTAAGGGTATGGCTTTGTTTTTGGAAAAGCTGCAAGCTAATCAACGATGACCACGATCAGCGTCATAACGATATGCTTCAATAATCTCGAAGAACTGCAGAAAACCTGTGCAGCAGTAGATGCGCAAACCCTACATCCTCAAGAGCATTGGATCATCAATGGTTCTACGCAAACGGATATAGCAGAATGGTTGGCGAATCATCCTCAGCCGATATATAGAAAATGGTTGAACGAGCGTGATAACGGTATATCAGATGCTTTCAACAAGGGTATTGCTAAAGCCACGCAAAACTATACGCACCTATTGCACGCAGGTGATGTCTATGCCGACAATCAAGTATTGGCAGACGTAGATAGCTTCTTGGAAGCACATCCTGATATTGATTGGATCAGCGGACGCATTACTACGAATCGCGGTGGCGTGATGGTAGAAGTGGGTAAGCCCTTCGACAAAAGCAAATTGTATCGCGGTATGCGCAGCGTAGCCCATCCAACTTGGTTTGTGCGCAGAGCCGTTTATGATCGGGTGGGTTTGTTTAGCTTGGAAGAAAAGATTGCGATGGATTATGATTTGTTGTGCCGCCTAACCAAATGTAGTTATGCTTTTTTTCCGCGTGTGATTACGCGCTTCGATCATACGGGTACGAGTAATCAACATTACTTGCAATCCCTGCGTGATAATGTGCGCATTTATGAAAAGTATTTCGGTTTTTCTATTGCCTGCCGACTCTGGCAAGGCCGATTATATTTTCTTCACCAGTTATTACAGACCACGTTTGGCAAGCAATTGATGTTGTTGAAAAAGCGTTTGGGTCTGGAAAATATGTAACCTTGTACACATGAAACTGCTTAACCTCGGCTGTGGTCATAAATATGTGAAGGATGCACAATGGATCAATGCAGATATGGATCCGGCTAGTGCAGATGTGCAGCAATGCAATTTCCTGAATGGTATCCCTTTTCCGGATAACCAATTTGATTTGGTTTACCACTCCCATGTATTAGAGCATTTTCAGCAAAAGGATGGCGAAGTATTTATTCGCGAATGCTACCGCATCTGTAAACCGGGTGGGATGATTCGCATTGCCATGCCTAATCTGGAAGTCATAGCCCGGGAATATTTAATTGCATTAGACAAAGCTGCAGCTGGTGATACAAAAGCCGCTGCAGACTATGATTGGATGTTGTTGGAAATGTATGATCAAACTGTACGTAACAGCAGCGGAGGGGCGATGCTTCAATACCTAACGCAGCCTGAATTGCCCAATCCTGATTTTGTGTTTCGCAGAATCGGCGGTGGTGGCAGAAAATGGCGCGAACAGTTTTTGCAACAAGCATCAGGCGAAGCAACCAAACCTTCTAAGCTGGCATTGGCTTTGAAAAATCCGGCTAGGGCTTGGGATAAAATCTATGATGCTTTTCTACGTATTGTTTTAGGTAAGAAGCGATTTCAATATTATCAGACTGGTAAGTTCCGCAACGGTGGTGAAATCCATCAATGGATGTATGATCGTTATAGTTTAGAGCGTTTACTCACTTCTGTTGGATTCACACAGGTTAAAGTACAAACAGCGCAAACCAGTTATCATCCCAACTGGGCCAGCTATCAACTTGATGATCCTGAAGAAAATGCTTCTATCTTCATAGAAGCAATCAAGCCATGAGAGTTCTTCACCTGAATACATACGATACCGGCGGTGCGGCAAAAGCCATGCTGCGCTTGCACAAAGGTTTACTAGAAGCCGGTGTGGAATCGCATGTGCTGGTGTTCAAGAAAACACAAGAAGATGCAACAGTAAGTGAAGTGCAATTTCCCTTTTTGGTGAAATGGTTTTATCGATTACGCAGTGAACTCAACTTTCGTTTACTCAAGAAGCGTACAGACTCAATTTATAATTTTTTCAATGCAGGCGAAGATGTTTGTGTAAATGCCAAATATCTATTGAAGAGCCTGCCTTTTCAGCCGGATGTGGTAATGCTGCATTGGGTAACAGGTTATGTGACTTCAGTAAATCTGCGCGATTTCTATCAAGCTGTACAAGTACCCATTCTTTGGCGTTTCAATGATTTGAATGCTTTCACTGGTGGTTGTCATTATGCCAAAACCTGTTTGCGTTATCATGAGGGGTGTGGCCAATGTCCAGCCTTGCATTCCAATCAATTGGAGGATTTGTCCTACAAAAACCTGCAACTGAGAAAGCAACTATTGAAAACAATTCCGCTCAGCTTTGTATCCAGTACTTCAGAGATCGATCAGCAGGTGAGAAGTAGTGCTTTGGGTAAGCAGCAGGCGGTCGATAAAATCCTCATCAGCGCTGATATCGAATTGTTTCAACCTGCAGCTGATAAAGAGGTTTTGCGTCAATCACTCCAGCTGCCTGAAGACAAATTCATCATATTCTTCGGTTGTCAGCATATCCTCGATCCGCGTAAAGGTTTTGATCGTTTGCTGCACAATTTGAAGCAGCTACACGAGCGCTTGACACCAGCAGAAAGAGAAAAAGTGCTGCTAGTGTATGCCAGTCGCTACAGTGAAGTTTCGCCCGACATTTTTCCTTTCGCTGCGCAGCAATTACCCTTTGCCCATTCGGAAAAAGCATTGGCTCAATATTATCAGTTGGCCGATCTGTTTATCAGTCCCAGTATTGAGGATGCCGGCCCCATGATGATCTTAGAATCCCTGCTCTGCGGCACACCTGTAATCGCCTACAACATAGGCCTTGCGCCGGATGCTATTCAACATGCCCAAAATGGGTTTATTTACCCCTTAAATGGTCCCGGCGATCTGTGCGACGGCATGCTGGAATTGATTCGTGCCAGTGGGGAAGATTACCAAGCCTTTTGCAGGAATGCCCGTACTTTTGCAGCCGGGCAATTCAGCCATAAGCGTGAGGTGCAGGCTTATCTGGATTTGTTCCAAAAAATCACTAACAAACATGTTTGACAAAGCGCAATTTGTAGAAGAAATGCACACGCAAGGCTATTCCATAGTGCCTGATGTGCTTTCTCCTGAATTTATACAAAAGGCCAAGGCTGAGTTGATGCAGGCTATCGACAAAGAAGCGGCTTATCACGGTGGTACCGGCTATAAAGATTATGGCATGGTGCTCTTGTGCTCTTTATATGGTGGCAGCTTTATTGAACTATTCGACAATGCATTACTCAATACCTGTTTCAATGCAGTTTTAGGCGATGGCTGTACCGTGTATGCCTACACATCTTCATCCATGCCGCCGAATAAGACCAATTATTCCAACCGCATTCATGTGGATTGTCCGCGCATTATTCCCGGATATATCACCAATGTAGGCGCTACTATTTTATTGGATGATTTTACAGAGGAGAATGGTGCTACTTGGTTTTTGCCCTATTCACAAACCAGAGAAGAGCAACCATCCAGAGAAGAATTCGAAGGCAATGCCAAAAGAGTGATTGCAAAAGCAGGAACGGTTTGGTTTTTCAATGCAAGAATCTGGCACGCAGGTGGTAGCAATCATACGGATCAATGGCGTCATGCGATGACCATCAATATGTGTCGCCCATACATGAAACAGCGTATCGATATTCCACGCGCCATGGCGCATATGGACTTGAGTGGGGTATCGCAAACTGCTTTACAAAAACTTGGATTTTTAGCACAGGTGCCTGCGAACTATGATGAGTATTATGCACCACCTGAATTACGTAAATACAAACAACCTGTAGAATAATGGAGACCAATTATCAGAAAGTTATTGAAGCCAATATTGCTTTACACTCTCGCATGAGTGATGATTACAGCACTTGTGAACCACATTTTCGTCCCGAGAATATTCAGAAAGTAGAAGATAAACTCAAGCCGGTGATTGAAGCCACCAATGCCAAGCGTTTGTTGGATCTGGGTTGTGGTACTGGTTTCATGATCAATATTGCCAAGAAATATGTGCAGGAAATTCATGGGGTAGATGTTACCCAGGCCATGATGGATAAGGTGGACAAAAGCGGTAATGCGACCATCGTTTTGCATAATCATGATACGGGTTCTTTTCCTGTAGAAGAAGGCAGCTTTGATGTGGTGACTGGCTACTCATTCCTCCATCATTTGTATGATGTGGTACCAACCCTCCAGACAGCTTATAAGGCTTTGAGAAGCGCTGGTCAATTCTATGCTGATTTAGATCCAAACTATTATTTCTGGGAAGGGGTGAATCAACTCGACAGAAACGGTCAGTATGATGGTATCGTGAAGCGTGAGATTGAAATGGTGACTTACAAGGATGAAGATATTGAGAAGAATTTCGGCGTTGATAAAGATGTATTCAATCAGGCAGAGTTTGGAAAGAATATCAAAGGTGGTTTCCGTGAAGAGGAGTTGGTAGCTGCTTTGAAAAAGATTGGGTTCACAGATGTCCAGTTTTTCTATCATTGGTTTATTGGTCAGGGTAAACTCATTAATGATGAAAGTATGGATAAAGCTACTCGCTTCGCCCATGCAGAAGTGATGCACGACTACCTGCTGAAAGCCATGCCCTTGACAAGAAATTTGTTCAAGTATGTTGGTTTCGTAGCAACGAAATAAGCATCCTTGGTATCTTTTGATAGCGCAGTACCCTTAAAATCTTGCCCATGCAAATAGGTATTATCGGCTATGGCGATCTTGGTAAGCAACTGAGATCATTTCTTCAGCAACAATATGCTGATGCTGTTTTCACCGTATTCGACGATTATACTTCTGTGGTAGCAGGTGCTACCGTTGCGCCTTTTGATGCTTATCAGCAAGCTGCGTATGCAACCCATCAATTATATATTGGCTTGGGTTATAAGCATCTGGCGAAGCGAGAAACAATTGTATCAGCCATCAACGCAGGTCAAATGCAGCCATTTATTCATCCTTCTGTTGTGCAGGGTGTGGATGTACAGATTGGTGCAGGCAGTTTTGTGTATCCTGGTTCCATTATAGATCATCAGGCAGTAATAGGAAAGGGTGTACTGATTAATAATGCAGTGGTTGTATCGCATGAAACCAATATTGGTGATGCTACGTATGTATCTCCGGGTGTCGTCATCTGCGGTAAAGCACAAATTGGTAAGCGCTGCTTTATAGGTGCCGGTGCTATTATCTCTAATGGTGTTACTATTGGAGATGATGTAGTGATAGGTATTGGATCAGTAATCACGAAGAATGTGCCTTCAGGCGCTTCTGTGATTGGTAATCCGATGCGATTTACAGATAAACTGAATGTGCTATAGATGACAGCTGCTATTCTTCAATCCAATTATATCCCTTGGAAAGGCTATTTCGATATTATCAATACCGCAGATGTCTTCATTTTTTATGATCATGTGCAGTATACCAAGAATGATTGGCGTAACCGTAACCGCATCAAAACTCCCCAGGGTAGTAATTGGCTCACTATACCGGTTCGTCAACTTGATTCCAGTCAGAAAATTGAAGAAACCCATGTGCTGAATCAGGACTGGCGTAAAAAGCATTGGGCCTCATTGAGTAATTTTTATGGTAAAACACCGGGATTTAAGTTGTATAAGGACTTGATTGAACCACTTTACCTAAATAGTGAAGAAACCAATATTTCTAAAATTAATCAGTCGTTTATCACAACCATCCAGCAAATTCTGGGTGGTACCACTACTATATATCGTTCAACTGAGTTGGGAATAACAGGAGGCAAGACCCAGAGTCTGGTAGACCTATGTCAGAAAGTGGGCGCGGATACGTATCTTTCAGGCCCTGCAGCGAAAGATTATCTGGATGTGCCGCTGTTTGAAAATGTGGGTATGAAAGTGCAATGGATGAGCTATGAAGGCTATTCAGAGTACACACAGCCATTCCCGCCTTTTGACCACGCAGTGAGCATTCTAGACTTGATTTTTTGCACAGGCACAGCAGCAAGAAATTATTTGAAAGCATTTAGTGCCAATCATGATTCCGTTTAATAAGCCTTATCTGGGTGGTAAAGAGTTGGAGTATATCCGTCAGGCAGTTGCCAGCGGAAAGATTTCCGGCGATGGTGTGTTCACCAAAAAATGCCATGCCTATTTTGAACAGAAGTATGGTTTTGGAAAAGTTCTCCTAACCACTTCCTGTACAGATGCCTTAGAAATGGCGGCCATTCTGTTGGATATTCAGCCGGGTGATGAAGTGATTGTACCTTCCTACACTTTTGTATCCACACCGAATGCTTTTGTCTTACGCGGTGCAAAGATTGTATTTGCAGACAGCCTGCCCGATCATCCTAATATGGATGTAACCAAAATTGAGGCGCTGATTACTCCAAAGACCAAAGCCATTGTACCTGTGCATTATGCAGGTCATGCCTGCGATATGGATGCCATCATGGAAATTGCCAATAAGCATGGATTATTTGTGGTAGAAGATGCTGCGCAGGCAATTGATAGCTTTTATAAGGGTAAAGCTTTAGGTTCTATTGGTCATTTAGCTGCTTTCTCTTTTCATGAAACAAAGAATATCATTGCTGGTGAAGGTGGTATGCTGGCAATTAATGATGAACGCTTCTTTAAACGTGCAGAAATTATTCGGGAAAAAGGAACAAATCGCTCTCAGTTTTTCCGTGGAGAAGTAGATAAATATGGTTGGGTAGATGTAGGCTCTTCATTTCTGCCCTCAGATATCATTGCAGCCTATCTCTATGCGCAATTAGAAATGCTGGATACCATACAAGCTAGAAGAAGGCAGATATGGGATGCGTATTATGAAATGTTTGCCGAACTAGAAGCAGAAGGATTCATACAAAGGCCGAAAATGCCCAACTATACGACCAATAACGCACACATGTTTTATATTGTCTGTCGTTCATTGGAAGAAAGAAGTGGTTTGATGAATTTCTTGAAAGAGAAAAAAATTGGTGCAGTATTTCATTACTTGAGCTTGCATAGGAGTCCCTACTACCAAGACAAGCACGATGGACGTGTATTGACGCATTCAGATCACTATACGGACTGCTTATTGCGTTTGCCACTTTACTATGAGTTGGTTACGCCTGAGAAGCTGTATATCATTGAACAAGTGAAAGCATACTTCGCTCAGGTGAATACATGGCGATTACAATAAGCCCAATCTTATTGAATTAATAAGTGAGTCTCGCCTTAAGCTGATGGAGATAGGCTAATGCTTTGGCATTAATGGTTTGTCTGGACTCGGCTGCAGGAATGGCTGCAATTTTTCTCCAGCCCTGCACAAAGCCCGGCAGATAAAATTTACTAATCTTTAAGTATTGCAGACTCCACAAGAAAGCTGTTGTATAAAAATAGACTGTGGGCAAATAGCGCCAAGCCACTTTGGATTTATTCACCCACATCATCTGTAGTTTTTGCCAGGTAGGGGTTCTGCCTTCGGGTGATTCTTTGTGCAGCATGATGATTTGATCACTATACACGATTTGGTAGCCTTTATTCAGGATGCGATAGCTTAAATCGTATTCTTCCATGCCATAGAAAAAGTCTTCGGGGTAATTACCAGTCTCCGCTAATACACTCCGCTTAATTGCATGGGCACCCCCTGCATAGAAATAAGTTTCAAAGAATGATTTGTCTTTGTATGCTGCAAAATTTTTGTGTGGCAATGCATTTTCCTGTATGGCACCGGTGGAGTGATACAGTACTTTGAATGAAACAATAGCTGTGGGCCTTTCTGAATTTTGCTCAAATACTTCCAGCAAACGAACCAAACAATCTGCATTGCCCATTTCTGCATCATCATCGAGCATGATGATATAGGGTGCAGTACTGAATTGCAAGGCAAAGTTTCTACCTCTGGCAACACCAAGGTTCTCAGGAGCGATGATATAGCGAAAAGGAAAATTGGGTTGCGATTGGATAAATGTTTCTACTGCACTATAATCAACGGTTGACTGGTTATTGACAATGATGATTTCTCTCAATAGGCTATTTGCCTGATCAAGTGTGGTAATATTCTGACACAGGGCCAGCATATCTGCCGGCCTGTTATACGTTATGATGACAAATGATATGGGGGCTTGATCACTCATATCTTCTGTAACTGTACCAGAGCTTGTTCAGTGATGCGTTCCCAATGAAATGTGTCAAAAAAGGCTTCAGGTGTTTTGAGTAATGAGCGCTCAGGCATATTCACCATGGCTTCAGCAAATGCATCCCAATCATAATCAGGTACTGCAATCAATTTGTGCAAGTAGTGCTCTGTTTTTAGTCCCTTAATGCCATTGTGCGTTGAAATAATCATCTGGTTATTTGCCAAAGCTTCGATGAGTTTTGTCTTGATACCTGTGCCAAGAGAAGAGGGGACGATAAAACAATCTGCGCCTTCATAATAAATATCAATGTCATCAACAAATCCTGCATAAAGGACATTCTCATATTCTTCTAATACACGCTGCCAAGGCTCGCTCAATCTATTACCACAGATGATGATGCAATACTGGAAGTTTTGATATTTACTCAATCTTGGTACCAGCTCAGAAATGATGATTCGGATGGCATCAACGTTTGGCAGATAGTCAAGCGTACCATTGAATAGAAACACTTTCTCTTCTGGAGCTATATCGTGTGCTGTTTCCAGAAACTTTCTACAACCATGTTTCTCGTCGCCGGATGGAGGTTGTTGCTGTGTGATACCAAAGCTAGCAATGCTTGCTTTATCAGCATTAATCTTCCATTTGGCGATAGCCCAGTGCATATCTTCTTCAGTCACGAAGAAATTATGTGCCACATGTCTGAGCACCCATCTTTCATACCAGGCATACAAGCCCCACCAAACATCGGCTCTGTCGCGCAAGCGCTGCGATTCAATATTGTGCGATCGAATAATCAGCGGTCTGCCACTCAATTTACTCAGTAGCCACCCCAGCCAACCCAGATAGGAGTGTTCAATGATGATATGGGTAATCTTTCTCTTTTTGATCAATAGCAGCATGGAGGGTAGCCAAATCAAATTCAGCGGTCCCCACCAATGATTGAATAGAAAGCTTTCTGCATGTTTTAGTGGAATGTCTTTTTGTTGGTTCTCTCTGGATACCAACACAGTTATAGCACACTGTTTCGAGAGGTATTCATAAAACCCGGCAGCGCATTTTTGTCCGCCCATTTGTGCGGGCCAAACTTTATACGAAATGATGCCGAGTATGGATACCGCTTGCATTAGGCTGTTTGTTTTTTACGGATAAAGAGTTGTGCTAATGCACCTATTAGTACCAACCAGGTAATGGCTGAAGCGCCCATTGCTGCTTTCTGGCTATTGTAATAAGATGCAGGCTTGAACTCAAATCGAATACGATGCTGGCCTGCTGGAATGGCTAAGCCACGTAGTACATAATTCGTTTGAATGATCTCCGCTTCCTTATCATCAATATACGCCTTCCAACCTCTGTTGTAATAGATCTCACTGAATACAGCAAATTGTGGTGTTGATGCATTGGATGCATATTCCATCAAGTCATTATCATGCGAAACAAGTTGAATACTAGCTGTAGAATCCCAAACGGGTTGTGTAATCTTGCCGGCTGTTGTCGCATCCACAATGGCTGTGTCTTTAGGATTGAAGCTATCAAGGCCTTTCATTACTTTAACTGGTCCGTCAACAGCTTGCACATGTTTTACCAACCAACATGCCCCTAAGGCATCCGGATTTTGCTGGTAGCTGGGTTGTCCTGTCTGCTGGTCCTGCACAATCACATACTTGGTATTCAGCATATCCAAGACACGCTTGTTCATAGGCTGCTTATTGCGTAGCTGGAAATTCAATAGATCTTCCGTGATGCTCAGTTTAGCAGGGTGGTAGCCGCCTACAGAACGGTGATGATACGAAGTGATGGCATCGTTAAATACATCCATCGTCAAGTTAATTACTCGATAATAGCCGGTGTCTTTTTTGATGGCTTCATCAATGGGACTCGGTTTGAAATAGGCATCACTTAGTTCTTGTTCTTCTTGGAAATTATTCTCGTTCAGGTAGCGTTTGCCTACCTTAAAAATATCGAAAGCAGTTAATGCCAAGAGTGAGAACACCAAAACATTAGCTTTCAGCTTATCCTTGATATAAGCCCATAGTAAACCTGCAGCTAATACAATCAATACAATGCTGCGAATCAGGTCGGCTGTAAACAAGGATTGTCTGTCGGCTTTCAATGCACTCAATAAAGACTTAGTCAGCTCTTCATTATTGCCTGTGATTTGCTGGAAAATAGCTTTGTCGTTCGCGCGTGCATAATCGAAATTGAAATAAAATGCTAGCGCAACTAATACCACTCCGATTGTAATATAACCTGCCAGCTTCCATTGTTTGAAAGCGGCTTCTTTTGATTGCTCTTGTAGTAATTGTTCCACACCCATCACAGCGGCAAAAGCAAAGAGTAGTTGTGGAATTACCAAAGACATGGTTGGTGCTCTGAACTTATTGTACAAAGGCAGGTAATGGAAAATAAATTCATTAAAGCCCATGAAGTTTTTACCCCAGCTCAGCAGGATAGCAAAAACTGAAATACCGAGTATCCACCATTTGTTGGGTGTTTTCAGTGACACCATCGCAAAGATGAATAGGAAGCAGATGACTGCACCCACATATACAGGGCCTGATGTACCCAATTCTTGTGGACCCCAATACATGGGGAAGTAGCGTAAAAAGCCCATCACTTGATTTTCTGGCGCACCCAATTCCGTCATCTTCTCCACCATCTTTGATGGTTGTGGGTAAGGATCAGAACTACCACCACCATAGATACCCGGAATCAAAAGGGTATAGGTTTCTGCAGGGCCATAACTCCAGGCGTATGCATAATCAATGGGTAGTCCGGCAGACTTCTTGGTACTATTGGTTGCAGTATCCAGATTCAGTGTACCATTGCGCATCGTGGCTTTGGAATAATCGCTGGTAGTAGCCAGTGTTACCATATGTGTAGCAGCGCCTAATGCACCGGCCACAACAGCCAATGCTGCTGCTTTGATAAAGTGTTGGTAATCTTTCGCCTTGATCCATTGAATGGCAAAGCCGATACCCATAGCCAAAGCGATCAGTAAAGTATAGTAAGTGATTTGCAGGTGGTTCATACCCACGAGCATGCAAGTGAAGATGGCTGTAAGTGCCGTGCCCCACCAATATTTTTTGTTGAAGAGTAGCCAGAGCGCACCAATCAATGCAGGCATATAACCCATGGCCAACATCTTGGTATCGTGCCCAACTGAAACAATAATTGGGCTATAGGTTGCATAGGCATAAGCCAGTCCACCCAATATACCTAACCAAGGCCTTACACCCACTACCTGACTCAGAAAATAAAAACCAATGCAGAGCAGGAAGAACATATTCAAAGGCTTTGGCAGAAAAGCTGTAAACAACAAATGTAAGTGGAGTGGGGTGATGGGGTTGGCGGGATCCAGTGTGATCTGATAACCCGGCATACCACCAAAGAGATTGTTATTCCACAAAGGATAATGACCATGCTTGGTCTTATAGTTTTCCATATCCTGCACCATGCCCTTCCAGTGCATCACATCACTTTGGTTCAATACCTTTCCTTCAAGAGCAGGCTTGCAAAAAATAACTGCAACAAGCAGAAACACAGCAACAGCAATCGCATGGGGCAAAATGGCCTTCCAGTTGAAATTCTTCATAATTACGCAATGATATCAGCAAATTAATGCTATTTTGAATGAATCAAGACGTATGAAACCGCTATTATTTGCCACACGTTTGGCACTGATTTGTAATTTGTTATTCCTGGTCTGTGTGGCCATTCAACGTACCTATGATTTTGTAGGTAATGAGCAGCTGAATAACTATATCATTATCCTGGGCTGGTTTGTGGCACCTATCCTCAACCTGGTGGTCAACCTTTGGTGGACAGTATTGTTTGTTACAGGTAAATCGCCGGCATCAGGCAGATGGTTGTTCTTCATCAACGGACTGTTTCTAGTGCTGCAGTTTTACATCCTCTTAATCAACAACTAGCATGATTCATCAAATCCTGAAAAGCAAATCCAGCAGACTATTCCTGATACTTGGTGGTTTTTTTGTTGCAAATGCCATCGTCGCTGAGTTCATGGGGGTGAAGATTTTTTCTCTGGAACGCAGTTTTGGGGCTGATCCCGTAAACTGGACCATTTTTGGATTACCCTTTTCCTTTAACCTAACTACGGGTGTATTGCTCTGGCCTGTGGTTTTCATCATGACGGATATTATCAATGAATATTATGGCCATAAAGGCGTGCGCTTTCTCAGTTATCTCGCCGCTTCACTCATTACCTATGGTTTTGTGATGTTGTATGGTGCTATTCAATTGGCGCCTGCAGATTGGTGGCAGACTAGCAGGGCAGGTGTGGGGATACCCGATATGAACAATGCATTTGCCGCCATCTTTGGCCAGGGCTTGTGGATCATCTTCGGCTCTTTAACAGCTTTTTTGATTGGGCAAATTGCCGATGTATTGGTGTTTCATCGAATCAAGAAAATTACTGGTGAGCGTTGGATTTGGATGCGTGCAACGGGCTCTACTTTGGTGTCGCAATTAATCGATAGCTATATTGTTTTGTTCATCGCATTCTATGTAGGCCCAAGGGTGAACCCCGGTAACGGTTTACCCATGTCATTACAACAAGTCTTTTCTATTGGAACCGGAAACTATATCTACAAATTTGCTATGGCGATTGCCTTAACACCGGTGATTTATCTGGTGCATGCTTGGATTGAAAATTATCTGGGTCGTGATTTGGCAGAGAAAATGCGTCGCTCAGCTATGAAGGATAGCCAAACTGAAGACGGATTCGACAATATTCCTACAGCGGGTTAATATTTCTCTTTGAGTAATTGTGCTACTACTTTATCGATAGGCAAGGTGAGCGCATTTGCATCTAATTGTTCCCATGCAATCCAGCGAAACACTTCTGATTCGCCATCGGGATTGGCTGTTTGCTCAGGTGAAAAATCGAAGGGTTTGTCCTTGGTATTTAAAGTAACTGCTGTGTTAGGGTGCACGAAATAATAAATTGAGATAATCTGGTCTTTGTTGTTGAAAGCAGAAATCTGAAAAAAATCTGTGGTGTACAAGTGATCGCCCACACGCACATCCAAACCGGTTTCTTCCATGAATTCCCTTTTCAAACAGTCGCGTGTGCCTTCTCCGAATTCTAATCCGCCACCGGGGAACTTGGTGATATAATTGCCTCGGATGAATTCATCACTTACCAGAACCCTTTTCTGTTCGTCTACTAAAATGCCATACACACGTACATTGAAGAGTGGCATCTTAGAACCATTTCTTTTTCATGAAATACCAACTGATTACAAAAGAAATCAGCAGGGAGAGAATTACCGGTATGTAAAACGCATGATTGGAATGTTGATAGGGGATATCCACGTTCATGCCATAGATACTGGTGACCAAGATCGGTAAGGAAAGAATGATGGTGATGGAGGTCAGTCGCTTCATCACATTGTTCAGGTTATTGCTGATAATGCTGGCGAATGCGTCCATGGAACTCGTAAGAATATTCGTATACACGTTGGCCATCTCCAAGGCCTGACTAGTATCTACGATCAAATCCTGCAGAAACTCTCTTTCTTCTTCAGTTAATCCTAAGAAATTGGTGCGCTCTAGTTTCATCATCAGCATTTCATTGCTACGAAGTGCTGTTACGAAATACACCAGACTCTTCTGAATACGCATCAGGTTCAATAAGTCTTCATTGTTGTTACTCTCGTACAATGAAGTTTCGTATTGATTGCGGCGATTATTGATCTCTTTCAAATACTCCATGAAATTCTGCACCACTTTCTCAAAAATCTTCAACACCATCATATTGCGTTTATCCGGATGGCGTTTCTGGAAAGAGTTCAGGAATTTTTTGATGGCCCCGTTATCGAAAGAATTTACTGTTACAATCTGGTTGTGGGTAAGGATGATACAGATAGGGATGGTGATGTAGAATGCATCACTATCATTGAATGAATTATTCTCTGTTGGCGTTTTGATGACAATGAATTTTACATTGTCTTCCAGCTCATAACGGGGGCGCTCGTCGATATCTAATGAGTCGCGCAGAAACTCCACCGGAATTTCCAAACCTTCACTCAATTCAGTAAACTCTTCATCTTTAAAAGGTGGTACAAGATTCACCCATGCACCCACTTCGGGCTTATCGATCTCGATGGTCTGACTGTCGATATTTTTGAAGTACTGTATCATGTGTTGGATTGCCTGCCGGCGAATTTAGGTGATGCCCTGCAATTGCTGGTTTTTCTTGCAGGAAGCCTGTGTTAAATCTCAATTTGTCCTTCAAACACAAATGTAGCCGGACCACATAACCAGATAGAATGAAATGCTTGTTCACTCGCTTTGGTGTATTCAACAGCCAGCTTGCCACCCAAAGTAGTAATGTCTATTCGGTTATAGCCTATTTGTTTCGCTACCGTTAAGGCAGCTGCCGTTACGCCGGTACCACAACTGTATGTTTCATCTTCTACGCCACGTTCATAAGTGCGTACGAAAATCCCATTATCTATTGGTTCAATAAAGTTGACATTGATGCCTTTCTCTGAGAATCTTTCGTTGTAGCGAATCTTTCTACCTTCTTCAAAAACATTGAGTGATTGCAGATTTGCTGTTGGGCGAATATAATGTGGAGAGCCTGTGTCCAATACTGCATCACCATTGGCTGATTCTACCGCATTGACATCTTTCATCTTCAGATGCACCCAACCATTCATGGCTATTTTGGCTTCGTGCGGACCGTCCACTGCAATGAAAAAATAATCTGAACGATGAATGCCTCTGTCATTGGCAAATTGCACCATGCATCGCCCACCATTACCACACATGCTGCCTTCCTTGCCATCAGCATTGTAGTATTTCATTTCAAAATCATAGCCGGGTTTTTCCTGTAAAAGCATGAGTCCGTCTGCACCAATACCAAATCTGCGATCACATAAATGATGAATCTGTTCGGTGGTTAGTGTTACAGTATTGAATCTATTGTCAATGATGACAAAATCATTGCCTGTTCCTTGGTATTTGGCGAAACGGATCAACATATTATTCAGGTATATTTGCGATGATGCCCAATGCTTTTTGAATCAATGCTTCAACAGCGGCTCCACCATCTTTACTAAATGCTTTCTGTACACGGTTAGCAACGATCGCATTCAAGCTTAAGCATTGATGACCGAGTAATTTACCCAATCCATAAATAGCACTGGTCTCCATTTCAAAGTTGGATATGCGGTGATTGCCAAAACGGAAATCTGTTAAACGATCAACCAGTTGTGGATTCGTTAAGCCAAGGCGCAAAACACGTCCCTGCGGTCCGTAAAAACCGGGACATGTAACAGTAATGCCATGATGAAAGCCTTCTACAAAATGTTTTAATACACGTACACCAGCTGCTGCGATATAAGGCTGTGTACCTGTTAACCCGGTTTGAGCTACAAACTGATGCAGTAACTGTGTTTCTTCATCGTTGTTGCTGTGCGTGTAGAAGTGCAAAAGATTATCTACACCCAATCCATGTGTGCCGGCAACAAAAGCATCAACAGGAATATCAGCTTGCAATGAGCCGGATGTACCGATGCGAATAATGGTGAGGGAGTTTAATTGTGGTTTGATGGTGCGCGTTGCGAAATCAATATTGGCCAAAGCATCCAGTTCATTCAAAACAATATCGATATTATCCGGACCGATGCCTGTGGATACTACAGAAATACGTTTTTGTCCGATATAGCCGGTATGGGTGATGAATTCTCTGTGCTGGAATTTGCCTTCAATGCGATCAAAATGCTTACTCACAGCCGATACACGGTCAGGATCCCCAACGGTGATAATGGTATTGGCCAGTTCTTCAGGTCTTACATCAAGGTGGTAAACAGCGCCACGGGCATTAATAATCAGCTCACTCTCTGCTATTCTGTTCATAATCATGGGTTCAGACCGCAAATTTCGGGTTTTGCTTGCATAATATGCCGGCAAGCTGTATTTTCGCAGCCCTGAATAAGGAAATGGTCCTGTGGCCGAGTGGCTAGGCAGAGCTCTGCAAAAGCTTCTACAGCGGTTCGAATCCGCTCGGGACCTCAACAATCCCCGCGTATTGCGGGGATTATCATTTGCAATGAAACATTCACAAACCATCGGAATACTGGCTTTCCTGGCATTGGTAGCAGTTTGCTTCATGCCTTGGACTTATATCGCCAGCAGAGAACTCACCATTACAGGATTTTTTGCAGAAGGCACCCGCTTTGGTAAGCCGGGCTTATTGCACATGATCTTCGGCGGCATTATGTTGCTCTTCTTCCTGATTCCTAAGGTTTGGGCTAAGCGTGTGAATGTATTCATCGGCATTTTTAATTTCTCCTGGTCTATCAGAAACTATCTGTTGCTCACGACCTGCTTGGCAGGTGAGTGCCCTGAAAAGAAATTGGGAATCTATTTAGTTGTAGCCCTTTCCTTCACCATGATGATCATGGGTTTTCTGCCCAAGATGGAATTGCCAGCTAAGAAAGTGATTGATTAAAAAGATTCAATCAATCTGGCAATACCAAAAGCTGCACCTGCAGCCATCGCACCAATCATCATGACTTTCAATCCGCCGGATAATGGTGGCACACCTGTAATCTTACTCTTGAAATAGCCGAATACAAAGAGGCAAATCAATGTGATGATTACTGATATTTCCAGTGCTTCAATACTATCGCTGATAAAGAAGTAGGGACAAAGTGGTACGAGTCCACCCAATACATAACTCACACCAATATTAAAAGCACTATTGCGTGCTCGCTTGGGATCAGGCTTCTCTAAACCCAGTTCGTAGCGCATCATAAAATCAACCCAACGATCTCTGTCTTTGATGATCTCAGTGGTGGCTTTCTCTTGTACTTCTGTGCTGAGCCCCCACTCAGCAAACACTTTACGCACTTCTTCAATTTCCACTTCGCGCTTGTGATCAATCTCCCAGTATTCTTTTTTCAATTCACTGTTGTAATGGTCTTGTTCTGTTTTGCCAGCGAGATAGCCACCGAGGCCCATCGCAATGGAGCCGGCTGCAATTTCTGCTACACCTGCAATCACAATTACGGAAGTAGAGTCTACTGCGCCGCTTAAGCCTGCTGCCAATGCAAAGGGAACAGTGAGTCCATCACTCATACCAATCACAATATCTTTTAAGAGATCAGAGCTTTGCAGATGTTCTTCGTGATGTAAGTGTATATCTGTCATAAGGGTTGATTATATACTTAAAGATAAAACCCATACACTTGGTATGGGTTTGTATATCAGAGTTTGTGTACACAATGTGCAATAATCTGCACACATTCTTCTATCTGTGCGGCGTTAATCAGTAATGGTGGCGCAAAACGAATCTTATCGCCATGTGTTGGCTTGGCCAATAAACCTGCTTCTTTCAGGCTTAAGCAAAGATCCCATGCCGCTTCTTTATTTGGATGATCAATCACAATCGCGTTCAGCAAACCTTTACCACGAACCGTCTTGATATAGGGGCTATCAATTTTACTCAGCAAATCGCGCAGCAGCACACCCATATTGGCTGCATTTTCAACCATGTGTTCATCTTTCAACACTTGCAATGCAGTTGTAGCAACAGCACAAGCAAGCGGGTTACCGCCATAAGTGCTGCCATGTTCTCCTGGTTGGATATTCATCATCACCACATCATCAGCGAGTACTGCGGAAACTGGTAGGGTGCCTCCGCTCAAAGCTTTACCGAGGATCAAAATATCCGGACGAACATTTTCATGATCGCAGGCTAACATTTTACCTGTTCTGGCTAAACCGGTCTGAATTTCATCAGCAATGAATAAAACATTGTATTGATCGCATAATGCGCGAACACCTTGCAGGTAACCTGCATCGGGTACGACAACGCCAGCTTCACCTTGAATCGGTTCTACCATGAATGCTGCAACATCCGGATTTTGCAAGGCTTTTTCCAAATCGGCGAGATCATTGTAATTCACTAAATCAAAGCCCGGCATAAAGGGGCCAAACTTTGAGTAGCTACTTGGATCAGTAGAGGAGGAGATCGCAGCCAATGTTCTTCCCCAGAAATTATTTCGTGCAAAAACAATACGTGCTTTGTTTTCTGCCACACCTTTTTGCGTGTAAGCCCAGCGTCTCGCCAGCTTGATCGCTGTTTCACCACCTTCTACGCCGGTATTCATGGGTAACACTTTATCGTACCCAAAATATTGGGTGATGTATTGTTCGTACTCACCCAGCATATTGTTATAAAAAGCGCGTGAAGTAAGCGTGAGCTTTTGTGCCTGTTGTGTTAATGCAGCAATAATGCGTGGATGACAATGGCCTTGGTTAACTGCTGAGTAACCGCTTAAGAAATCGTAATAGCGTTTTCCTTCTACATCCCAAAGAAAAACACCTTCGCCTTTTTCCAGTACTACTGGTAGGGGGTGATAATTATGGGCACCATATTGTGCTTCCAAATCAAGATAGTATGCAGTCTTTGAAGACAGCGTATGCGTAGTCATAAAACTTAGTGTAACGATGAAACAAATAGATAGGCAATATTGGCCGGTAAGTGTACCGGCAGATCAGCTTAGCGTGTGGGGTGATCGAGAAAATCTAGATTGAGGCCTAAGAATTGCATGTTGTTTCTTTCGCCTGCAAGATAGTTTTTTTCAGCAACTTTGAATCATGAACCCTTTGATTAGAAAGGCAGAGGCCAGTGATCTTTCAGCCTTGGTGCAGTTGATGCGCGACACTTTTGAAGCAACCTATGCTTATGCCAATACTGCCGAGGATATGCAGGACTATTTGGATACCCATTTTCGTACAGAGATCATCGCTCAGGAGTTGGATACTGATTTTCCTTGTTTTGTGGTGGAGGCAGAAGCCGGATTTGTGGGTTATCTGATGATGGGGCCTTCTGAATTGGAAACACCTTTTGAAGGGGCTGTTGAACTCAAACGTATTTATCTCGATCATGCTGCGAAAGGTAAGGGCTGGGGTAAGGCCCTCTTGCAGAAAGGGATTGAATGGGCGAGAAGCGAAGGATATACAGGTGTTTCATTATGCGTTTGGCAGCAGAATCTCAAGGCAATTGCTTTTTATCAGTCGCAGGGATTTCAGGTGGTTGAAGAAAGAAAGTTTATCTTAGGACAAGACGTGCAGGATGATTTCGGCATGTTACTTAAACTCTAACGAACACATATGAAAACAATATTGCTCAGAGTATTCCAAGTAGTACTGGCTTTGATGTTATTGATTGCTGTGTATGCTATTGTATCCGGCAAAACCTATTTGTTCAAAGCTGTTATCTACAACTTTGCTGGTATTGAGGATTACCAGAAGTTCAGTAATGATACTGTAACAGTAGCTGCAGCAAAACCTTGGGCTGAGGGAAATACGATCAAAGATTATCCTGATTCTTTGAATCAGTTACTCGAAAAGATTGAAACAGTGGCGCTGTTGGTGATCAAAAAGGACAGTGTGGTGCTTGAAAAGTACTGGGATGGCTATAGTGATAGTTCTTTGTCGGGTTCTTTCTCTATGGCTAAAAGTGTGACGAGTGTCTTGATTGGCGCGGCGATTAAAGACGGACTGATTGGCTCTATCAATGATCCGGTCGGAAAGTATGTGCCAGAGTTTAACGAAGGCAAGAAAGCTGCTGTGCGTATTGTGGATGTATTAACCATGAGTAGTGGAACTGATTTTGATGAATCTTATGGAAACCCTTTATCAGTTACTGCAGAGCTCTATTATGGAACTGATGTGCGCAAAACGGCTACTAGTGTTAACATGACGCATGAGCCGGGTACTTTACATCGCTACAAATCCGGTGATACGCAATTGTTGGGTTTGATTATAGAAAAAGCCACCGGTAAATCATTAGCAGCTTATGCAGCTGAAAAATTATGGCATCCTTTGGGTGCAGAACACCCAGCTTTGTGGAGCAATGATCATCCCGGTGGGGTAGTAAAAGCCTATTGTTGTTTTAATTCCAATGCGCGCGATTTTGCCCGTATTGGTAAATTAATGTTGGATAGTGGTAAGATCAATGGCGTTCCTGTAATTGATAGCAGCTATTTCGTTAACTCCATCAAAGCATGTGGTATCAAGGATGATAAAGGCGAAGCTTGTGATTATTATGGTTATCAGTGGTGGTTAGATCCATTGCATCCAGGAGTATTTTATGCACGTGGTATTTTGGGTCAGTTTATCATCGTGATACCTGCCAAGCAAATGGTTATTGTGCGTCTTGGTCATAAAACCTCACCAAGAGAAGAGCGCATACGTACGGTACCTAAAGAAGTACGTTATCTGGTAGATTGGGGTGTACAGCATTGATGCCTTATTTTCGTGCCCATGTCAGCACCCTCAGTAGCGGTAGTGATTCTAAACTATAATGGTAAGCAGCATCTGGAAAGATTTCTGCCTTCTGTGCTGGCAACCAATTATCCCAATATGCATTTGGTGGTGGCAGATAATGCATCCACTGACGATTCTGTCGCTTTTCTACATGCCAAGTATCCACAATTAGATCTGCGTCGCTATCATTCCAATGAAGGATTTGCAGGTGGCTATAATCGTGTCTTGAAAGAATTGGATACAGATTACTATGTATTACTGAATTCAGATGTAGAAGTGGATCAGGATTGGCTGGCGCCGATGATCAACTTATTAGAATCTGATCAGCAATTGGCTGCTTGTCAGCCCAAGCTATTGGCTTATCACGATAAAGCAGCTTTTGAATATGCTGGCGCTGCAGGTGGATGGTTGGATCCATTGGGTTATCCATTCTCGCGGGGCCGGGTATTCGATGTTTGTGAAACAGACCAAGGCCAGTATCAAAGCAATGAGCCTATCTTCTGGGCTTCAGGTGCGGCACTCTGCATTAGGGCAGGTGCTTATCATCAGGTAGGCGGTTTGGATGAAAGCTTTTTTGCGCATCAGGAAGAGATTGATCTCTGCTGGCGCT
>DALYHN010000010.1:20597-24301 GCA_031970875.1 Chitinophagaceae bacterium | reverse complement strand
GTAAAAGAAAGCGATTGCATACATACTTTTTGGTAGGGGTGCGCGGCCAACTTTGTATCTGCGCAAGAAGCTGTTTTTTGTTCAGCTTGTTGTACTTTCAATAAGCCTTTAATTACCAGCTATGAAAAAGTTTTTAATCACTTTATGTATTCTTTATTGTGGCTTGGGCAATGCCCAACCCAGCAAAGCCACACCCAAACGCAGCTTTTATCAATTACGTGTGTACCATTATACAAAGGCCGCACAAGAGCAGATCCTCGATGATTTTGCTGCCAACGCTTTATTACCGGCGCTGCATCGACAAAAATTGGGGCCCGTCGGTGTATTCAAATCGCACGGCAACGACACCGCTTCGGATAAAACCCTAACCATCCTGATTCCCCTACAAGATCTCAATAAGCTCATCCTTTCGGAACAAGCCCTGCAAAAGGATACGGCTTTTATTCGGGCCGCTCAAGCCTATTCCATGGCTGATTATACAAACCCACCCTATGCCAGGATAGAAACTATTTTGCTGCAAGCTTTTTCTACATCGCCCCAATTGCAGCTGCCGAAACTGGATGGCGCCAGGCGTACGAGGATCTATGAATTGCGCAGCTATGAAAGCGCAACTGAGAAAATTTTTGCCAATAAGCTGCATATGTTCAACGAGGGAGATGAAACAGGCTTGTTTCAACGCCTACATTTCAATGCCGCTTTTTATGGGGCTGTTGTGGCGGGCAGCAAAATGCCTAATCTCATGTACCTCACTTGTCATGAAAATAAATTAGCTAGAGAAAATAACTGGAAACGTTTTGTAGATTCTCCCGAGTGGAAAAAACTATCCACTATGCCAGAATACCAGCACAATGTGTCACATATCGATATTCAGTTTTTATATCCTACAGAATATTCTGATTATTAATTGTAGGAGTTTTGATGTGCCTTCTTTTCATAAACCGACCACTCCAACAAGGTCCTAGGTTGATTTTTCTTAGCCTTACAGAAAGTGCGCTGCTTTTATTTTAGAATAGCGCTTTTATCCTTGCGTATTTTCCTTTTTCTATTAAGGCTCAAAATCAGCATTTTGCCCCGTTGATCGATCTATATTGTTGCATCTTTTACCATAGTTAATGAGCAGGTTAGCTCTTGTTTAGCAAATATTTTTCGACAATCCTCCATTGACCACCATTGATTTGCACTATTAAAGAAATCTCATGAAAAATAAGTCGTGTTGGAAAACTAACCGCTTGAATAATTGAAAAAATTGCATCTGTGCAACTTGAATTTCTTGGATGCATTAAAGTAATGTGTGGCTCTGGTCGGCGGATGGTTTCCACTACGCCGGTTAAAATCTTCGTACGTAGTTGATGAAAAGATTCATTATCACCTAAATCTGGTAACATAACTCCCTTGCCGTTGTCAAATCTTATCACCCGACCAAAGCTGATGGATATTGCAGGTACTTCTAATTTTTTCAGGTTGGCGATAATCGCATCAAGATTTTCTAGCTCATCTTCTCTGCAAAGTGTCACATGACAGGCGATTAATTCCTGTTGAATTGGATTGAACCGCTTTCGAACAGCTTCAATTTCCTGAGCATCTGTAGGATTGACAAATAATGTAAGCTGTCGCCTGATCTGCTGATTCAATGGATGACAATTTTATGCCGTTGATTTTACTGGACGAATACCCCAAACAAGCAAATAAACAATCATCCACAGTTCGCCAATGGTTGCGGGCATCACCAATAGTCCCAGATAGCTGTTTTGATAGCCGGCAGATTTTAAGAATGTTTGAAGGAGATAACCTAGTCCGCCCAGCAACAGTGTGTAGCCAAGCCAAGTGGGCATTGTTTTGTGTTTGATCACGATATGGCCCATGGGCAAGAGCCAGAGACCGAAGAAAAGTCCACCAACAGACCAGACCTCACCAATGATATTACTCAATACTTGTATCAGTGGTGGTTTTTCTTGAAGCGCGATGGTGCTGTTGTGGGCAAGATCAATCACTACACTCATGGATATGGCGCTGATGGTAATCAGCACTGCATTCACGGTGCCCCAGATCAACAAAGCAAGCGCAGCAGTTGCATCTCTTTTGACGAATAGTTGATAAAAATAGAATGCCGCTAGCGACTGCGATACAATGATGATTAATTCCATCACCAGCCTAATGCTTGCAACAGATTCTTTCTGTATCAGGTTGTTCAGGATTTGAGCGGGATTATCTTTCACAAATATTTGACTATGGAACAATAGAAAGCCAAGCATACCCGAAATCGCGAGCAGCAAATACCATAATCCCGCAAGTCTGGCTGTACGAATGGCTTGTTGTTGTTCCATGATTTTGTGTTTGGTGCTTTCTTAAAAATACAAAAGAGCCCCGTCATGGGGGCTCCTTTATGATAAGCGTATTGATTAAATTTTAAAAGGGCCTATTTTGAGTTAAATTATAAGAAACAGATAACCGGCTACAGTTTATCGCACAGCTCGTCTGGACTTAATACAAGTAATTCGCTTGCTTTAAAGTCTTTTACATTTCTTGTTACAATACAATAGGCTTTGTCGATGGATGATGCACAATTTATTTGAATTGCGTCTTCAAAATCTTTGTGCTTTGATCTAAGTCCTTTTGAGAGCACTTCCGTGTCAACTGGTATAACGGATACATATTCTAACAATCCTAAAAGCGTTTTTCGAAGCGCTTTATCATCTAAAAACTTCTTTAATAAATAGTACGTCGTTGCTATAGAATGAGAAGATGTATACAGTTTTACTTTTTTGTTTTCTGAAGCATTAAAAATTTCAACCGCATACTTGCTAAAGGGCTTTCGGTCGGCCAATAGATCTACCAAAATATTGGTGTCAACAAAAACCTTTTTCATACATGTTTCTTTTCAAAATAGGTTTGTAATTCCTTTTTTTCATCGAAGTCTTTTGGCAATTTAACCGCGCCAACCAGTTTTTTTAACCTTGGCGAAAGCTGTTGTGTGCTATTTTCTTGCGTTATGGTATTCAGGTATTGTTCAATAATTTCTGAAAGGCTTCTGCCCGACTCCTTTGCGTATGACTTAGCGCGTTCAATAACGTCTTTTTCAACAGTAAGTGTCAATTTCGTAGTCATAACACGTGTGTTTTTTTCAAATATACGTATAATCATGACTGAATCAATAGTAAATACTTGTCTATACACCAATATTTCCTAAAAAAAGAGCCCCCTTCGTGGGGGCTCCTTTATAATAAGCGTGATAATTAAAATACGAAAGGAAAAATAAAACAGACTATTGACGCCCAAACCGCATACACGGGTAAAAACGAAACTATGGTTTGTAGCAAAGACCGCTGTGAGCCCGTTTCGCGCAATTGTCTGTACAGTCGTTCACAGATCATGATGAGGTGGACGAGCAACAACACATTCGCTCCCAATACCGCGAGGCGGTTGGCACTAAAGCCCCATTCACTAATTCTAAACACAATGGCTGATACGGCAATCATATTCACAAAAATGGTTGTTGTGGCCAATAGGGTTAATAACCAAGCATTCCATTTTTGTAATTGTTCTGTGGTGTTTTCTGCGGCAATAAAAAAGATAATCAACATCACACCCAATAACACCACATTAAAGAGTAGTAAGAACTCGCGATCGTTATAAGGATCTTTTCCCACCACCACCATGCTTCCCAAGTATACCCAGAGAATCAACAACACAACCGGACCAAACAG
>DALYHN010000010.1:0-20497 GCA_031970875.1 Chitinophagaceae bacterium | reverse complement strand
GCCAAGCGGTCTGCGCGAACATCTTGTCTGAATACAAAAGCAAGCAATAACCAAAGTAATATGGGTAAGTGAATACTGCTGAGTATTTGTGTCTGGCTATTCTTGGTTACCCATTCATTCAATACAAAAGCAAACAGGTATGCTCCAGCAACCAATAACCATTGTTGTTTGGGTATGGATTGCTTGTAGGCAAAATAGGCCAACAAAAAAGGAAAGACCAGAAAGCCAATATGCTGTTGGTACCATTCAGGCTGTTGGTCGCCAATTAACCAAAACAAGGGTAGTCTTGCAGCAAAGCCTGCCAGCATACTTAATACAAAGACCAAGATCCATTCTGATTGCTGACCAAATGCAATCAAGCTTTCCTTGGTATACTGCAATCTTGCTTGCCAAAATGCTGCAGCACTTGTTTGTGCAATTGAGGGATACACTGTTTGAAATGCATGGCTAAATTGCTTTGGAGAATCACGATACAATTGCTCCAGCTTTTCGGGCTGATCAATATTTGCGCGTATCTCTTGTGTGAGTTGTTGTTCCATATTTATTTTTTTAAAAGAACTTTGAATTACAAAGTATTTGGGTAAAAAAATTTATTGTTGTGTTTTAATGAGTTTTTCCAATGCTTTCAGGTGTTGCTCAAAAGCTTTTCTGCCGGCACGTGTTACTGAGTATTGGGTGTTTGGTTTTTTCTCAATGAATGATTTTTTTGCCACGATGTATTGTTCTCTTTCCAATGCTTTAATATGACTGGCCAGATTGCCATCGGTTAGGTTGAGCAAAGTCTTTAATGCATTAAAATCCAGCGCATCATTTACAGACAGTGCACTCATAATACCCAAGCGGATACGATGATCAAAAGCCTTATATAATCCGTCGATAGAAATCTCCATTACTTGTGGCGAATATGCATGTAGATGCCGTAAACAATATGTAACACACCAAAACCAATAGCCCAGCAGATCAATGCGCCGGGTATCCAGTATAATCCAATTAAGCCAAGCAGTATTTGGAGTAATCCTAGACTCTTCACTTCCGTATAGGTATATTTTCCTGCCATGAATAAAGCAATGCCGTAGAAGATTTGTGTAATGGGCGCTAATAAGCCAATCCAACCCTTATCCAATGCAATCAAGGCAAACAAACCGCCGGAAACCAAGGGCACGGCCATATGCCACAAGAGTTGCTTGGCGGCGGGAGTGAAAAAGGGTTCTCCGTTTCTCGTGGCTTTCTGTAAAGAGAAATAAACAGCCGTGGTGATAGATAAGGCTAAGACCAAGGCGGCCACAATGCATAAAGCCGACAATTGTGTTTGTCCGCCAGTATTCAAGATATCCTTGGGTGCAAAACCCAATAATTGATGCACAATATAGACACCGGCTAATGCATAAACACCAGCCAGGGCACCGGTTCCTCCGGAAAGTGATAGGAATTTAGAAGACCTTTCCATCATGGAGCGGATCTCGGCAATATCCCTGAGTGCGTCCTTTTCTTCCTTCATTAAAAAGTACTTTTAAATTCAAAGTAAATGCATCTTTTTGTATTGGCCAATTTTTATTGAGAAGTTGCGTTTAAAAAAGGATGAGTGGGAATTTGAAGTCTTTTCTTGGGGCTTTGGTTAAATGCAAATCGCCGTTTTATGGCAATTCTAATTAGCTAATGCTTTCTTCAGTATAGAGAAAAATGTTTCTGGTCTTTCTACCCAAGGAAAGTGGCCGGCTCTTTCAATGTAGGTGATGGTAGATTTTTTCATTCGCAGATTCAGGATTTCTTGCGTTCCATCATTTAAAAAATCTTGCCTGCCCTGAATGATCGTCACGGGTATGTTTAAGCCATAGGCTTTTTCAGCAATATCCCATTTCCAGAAATTGGGATGATCTAAGTAGGCGCCAAAGAATTTGTTATTAAAATTGATGGCTTTTTCTTCAGCAGGTACTGCCGAGAGAAAACCCTCTATTTTTTTCTTATCAAAGAAATAGGGTTTCAACATGATTCTGTCTGCTTTAAGCTCCTTTTCTATAGGATCCAGCAGTGTATCTGATTCGATTGCATCAAGCTGCCGCATATCTTCCTGCGTAAGTCTAACCATGGCATTGTCGTTAGCATATTTTTGAAACCGATTATTGGTGCCGATGCTTGATACCAAGATTATTTGTTTAACCCGATGGGGGTTTAGGATGGAGTAGTAAAGACCAAAATGCGTACCATAACTATGGCCTATGACATCCCACTTTTGTATATTTAATTTTTTCCTTACTCGTTCTATATCGGCGATCACTTTTTCCGGACTAACCCAACTTGTATCAGGTGTTCTGTTTTGAGATCGTCCTGTACCCTCATAGTCAATAAGTATGCATTTATACTGTGTGAGCGAATCTGCAATATTGCGCATATAATAGCTTGAAAAACCCGGACCCCCTTGTAAGAGAACAACCGGCTTTCCATTTCCTTTAGTATAAAAATAGAGATAGCCGTATTGGGTACTAACCGAATCTTTGCTATACTGTGCTTGTATAGAAACACTAGAAATTAGTGTCAGGCAAACGAGCATTAATTTATTCATGCCCCAAAGTACTACAATAAAAGAAGAAAATTAATGAACGGGCAGGGCTTTATGCAGGTTGGGAATTAGTATTCCGTCTGCCGATAACCACTGCTGGTTGAAAATATGTTGATGAAGTTAAGTACAAAAACTGATAGATATTCGTCTGCTGGAACTGGAGCTGGGATTTGCAATTGGCTGATGTTACAATGTCGAGCCCAACTTGCATAAAACCCAATGTTGTATGCGTACTACTTTAGTTTTTCTTTCAGCAAATTATAATTTTCTGTTCCTGTGTCAACCTTCAACTTAACTAATATATTGAGTGCTTTTTTCTTGTCAATTTGTCCAAATACGTCATACGCACTATATAACAAACTATTGAAAATAAGTTCATGATTTGTTTTGTCAACAAGCAAGTTATTATAATGAGTTTCTTTTAAGTCAAACGGTACAGGTCCAGCCTGCTCTAACAAACGCAGTAATGCTTTTTTGTCTGAATAGTTATTTACTAATCCTTGCCATGTATCTCTTACTGTTGTTTCGTCCTCAAAAAACTCAACCCACAAAACATAACCGACAGGGTCTGCATAATAGTTCTCTGACGCTAAATATTTCATGAAGTGTTTCCAAATTATTTCTTTTTCATTTGGGTCAACAATTTCTTTGTTTCTTATTCCATGGTAGAATGGTGTCAAGAAATGGTAATAACTCGGAAATGTTTCATACAGTTGAAATCCTAACGAAATCTTTTGAGAGTTGGACATTGTTGAGTACCAAATTTTGTCAGAAATTTCATCAAACAAGTCCCAAGTATCTGACGGTAATTGTTTGTTGACGCCTTTTTTACCACAATCAATAGAAGCGGTCTTGGCTTCATTGCTGAGTCTGTCTATGTCAGACTTGCTTAATTTAAAAGCTGAGAAAATGTCGTTAAGTGTCTGCATAATTATGGCATATAACGTTCGAGTATTTGCGAAGGCAGGGAATTCATAGATTGTCCAGTCTAGTACAAATGCTCACTTGAAAATATTTTGTTAAGGTTAAGAACTAATGCTGAAGATTGAACGTCGAGCCCGATCTGTTGCTGATCCTTGCATATAGCTGATGTTACATTGTCCAGCCCTGCTTTTGCAAATACTTTTGTTGTGTGCAGTAATTTACTCATTTTGCTTTAGGCGCAATAAACTTTATGTTATTCAAAGGTGTTGCTTTTATTGGTGGTGGTGGTGGTAAATCATTTGAACTTACTTTCATTAAAGTGTCAGTATAATCGTCAATATTAAAACGGTCAATTTTAGTTAAATGGCTGCTGTAAACTTCTTTGTCAAGTAAGGATGTCAAGAAAAGAATGTTTTCAGGGGTTCTAGATGATGAGTTAATGTATTGAATTTTTGCTCTGTTTCCACCTGTTAATTCATAATCCAACAAATACGTGAACCCGTCATAAATTAGTAATGGCGTGTCAGGCATAACGGTTGGAAAATATTTATTATTTACAAGAACTGAATCAATGATTTTTCTCATGTGGCTGTCTAAAGTGCCTGATAAATATTTAGCACTATCCATAAAAGTATCGTGTCGAATTAGTTTAAAGTGTCCGCTGCTGTCAATGTGTAAGTAGCTTGCCAAATAAAACTCCCATTTGTCGCTGGTTGGATTTATATGCCACAAATAAGATGAATATTTTAAGTCTGTGTTTACAATTTCAACTTTGTCTTGCTTTTGTTTACAAGCAGTCAAAAAGAGTAAAAATATTACGAAGTAGGATAGTCTCATTTTATTGCACACAACGAACCGATATTTACGCAGCCCGGGAATAGCTGCTGTGTCCGCCCGGAACTGATGCTTCCACGCGCAGGACTGATGAAATTAGATACGCTGACCAGAGAAGTATTGTCTGCCCGGAACCAAAGCTGAGTAATGAACTAATGCTCGGAATTTGCTCGTCCGCCCGGGTTGCGAAAATATTTTTGTTGGTGGCAGTTTTTTTTATGGTAGTTTTGAAATGAGCAAATTCAAGTTGTCTAACACTAAATTAGGCTCTTCAATAAAAATGTAATGTCCAGAATTTGTTGTTGAAATATGTGTAAAATCGGATACTCCTATTTTAAATTTTTCGTGAGCATTGAACCAATTTTGTCTGTCACTGGCACTGTGTGAAGCATCAACTTTCATACTTGTTATTACAATGGTTGGCACATTTGGTAAATTCGGAAGTGTTGTCATGTATTGTGAATCTTCAACTAATTCTCTTGCTTCCATTGTAGCCCCAAAGTCGGCACCGTTACTATTTAAAAAAGCATTATAAACAAGGTCTTCCTGTGCTTGTGTTGGATTATTATATGCTTCGTGAGAAGGGTCAATAAACAATATCCCTGCTATTTTTGTTGGGTTTTTTATGGCATAATCTCTCATAATCATACCAGCAAGTGAATGCCCTACCAGAATAACTTTTCTTCCATTTGCAAATTTGTTTATAACACTATCAAGTTCGCCACTTAATTTCGCAATGTTTCTTGGTGCCGGACCTTTTTCAGATTTACCATAACCAGCTCTGTCGTATAGCAATACATCGTCTTTGGCACTTATAGTTGTAGGTAAGTTTTTTTGATTCCAAATTGCATGGTCATCCCCCAAACCTGCTTCAAACACGATAAGGTATTTTGTGTTTTTAGTTATGGAAAAACTAACCAGTTTGTGGGTTGGCAAACTATTTTTAGTTGTTGTGAAATTGTCTGGCGTTACATTCGTTTTTTTGCAAGAAGCAAATGTAATTATGCTTAAAAGTAAAATGGATAACTTGTTCATATCTTAAATTATTTTGTTTGCGGCAAAATTATTTAATACAAGATAGTTAAGTGATACACCCAAGTTAATAAATCTATTGAGTAAACCTTTTTCGTATTCTACTTAATGATTGCGGTTTTACACCAACATAAGAAGCGATATGATATTGAGGTACTCTTTGCACCAATTCGGGGTAAGTTTTAACAAAATGTAAATACCGTTGGTCAGGGGTATGCATATAAATAGACATTAATTGGTTAACTAAAACATTAAATCTATGTTCAATTACCAAACGCCCAATTCTATCTCCATTTTTGAAATTAGTATAAAGATTTTGTAAGTCATCACTTGTCATTACAAGCATAGTTGTGTCTTCTATGGCTTGAATACATTGAATCGATTGACTTTTTTGAACTAAACTTTGATATTCAGCAACAAATTCTCCTTCTTTACTAAATTCCAAAGTAGATTCTTCTTCATTCTTATAAACGAAATATCGGATTAGTCCTTTTTGAATAAACCCCAATTGATTGTTTAAGTCTCCTGCTTTTAGAAAAAAATCGCCTTTTTTAAATTGAATTTCTTTGAATACATTTTTCACAAATTCAATTTCATTATTTTCTAATGTAACTATATAGTTCAAAGTTTGAATTAAATTGTCGTGCATATTTTTTGAAATATTTCTTTTTTTTGAATGTAGTCGAAATTGGGGTCGTCCTAAAATTGCCACCAACGTTCGAGGCTTGGCGATGTTGGGGCAACAGCGTTTCGTCACGCCTGAACTGAAGTTAAATATAGTGATGTTGTTGATTGTGATTACAAAAGATGAATAGCGTTCTGTCGAGCTGGTGACGAAAGGAAAATAGTATTGCAACAGTTGAGATTTATTCCGTCAAGCCCCAATATTGCCAAACCTTTTGTTGGTAGCAGTGTTAGTTGTCCCTCTTATGGAATTTCATTGTTTTTAGTGCAGCAAGAAATAGTTTTTCGTTTGCTGGTTTTAAATTGACACCATACAAATTAAATCTGTCAACGTCTGAACCACTTTGCCATAAACTGTCAATGTAAATACCCGTCGTTCCTAATCCTGTTTGTCTTGGAAAAACAATTTTCACCTTTCTACCGTCTATTGTGTCCCACAAAATGTTGTTCTTTTTGTATTTGTCTGGGTCAATTTTCATTCTGTTTTTTACAAAAATTACTTCGCTTACATCAACCATTGATGTGTCAATTGAACCAATCATACTACTGTCTAAAATTGTTGGTTCATATTCGTTAAGTGTATTCGAATACCAACCTAAGTCAAAGTCTAATGTGTCGTCATTGTCAATTGCAATTCTTCCAACATAACTGTCAGCACCTTGTTCTTTAATTTTTGTCCAACCGTTTGGTGTTTCAATAGTAAATGCACCAAAGTCCAAAATCTGTTTGTCAGATTTCGGATTTGTATCAGTACAACCAATCATTAAAAGTAGTAAAAGTCCTAGAGCTATTTTCATAAACATGATGTGTCAAAACATTGCTACCAACGTTTCGGGGCTTGGCGATGTGGCGGTATTTGTGTTCTATCGCTTCACCCATGCACCGATGATGAATAAAGTTCTTTTAGTTGAACACTTGCAGTCAAGCCGCCATATTGCCAAACCCATGTTATAGGCAGTAAGGATGGCAGACTTGATAAAGTTTAATAGTAATTCATCAGCCTGGATAAAACATTTTTGAGCGGCTGAAGTCACAACAACTTCGATACAAGAAAATGGTAGAACTGAAATTAATAGAGTGTAAAGAGTATATGAAAACCTTGCCGGACAAAGCATTTGATTTGGCAATCGTTGACCCGCCGTATGGGATAAACATTGGTGCAATGAACTTTACGCAATCCGTAAATGGTGGCGTTGCAAAACGCAAAGATTATAGTGCTATCAGCGATTGGGATAGCAACGTGCCTGACTTTGAATATTTCCAAGAATTAAAGCGGGTAAGCAAGCATCAAATTATCTGGGGCTGGAATTACTATGTTGAGCATTTGAATAGTTGCAAGTGTTACATCGTTTGGGATAAGAAAACAGAGGACAAATACAGCAATGATTTTGCAGACTGCGAAACCGCTTGGACTTCATTTGACAGACCGGCAATCGTTTACCGTTTTCTTTGGAGCGGCATGATGCAGGCTGATATGAAAAACAAAGAAAAGCGTATTCATCCCACTCAAAAACCTGTTTCACTTTACAAAAGAACGCTGGCAGATTTTGCGGAGAAAGGCTGGAAAATACTTGATACCCATTTAGGTAGTGCATCATCAGCAATAGCGGCTGAAATAATGGGATTTGATTTTGTCGGATGTGAGGCAAACCCAATTATATATGAAAAGGCAGTTGACCGATACAATAAAGAAAGTGGCATCAGAGAGCTTTTTTAAATGCCGCCCGAAGCGGCAAGGGAAGCGTGGGCAAAAATGTTTTATTCATTCTGTTGCTCAATATTGTTCCTGTCGCCTTATTGCCTATAACGGCCACAGCTTTGCGTTCGGCAGGGCATTTGAAAAACGTCCAGCCCGGGACTGCTGCCGACGTAAGTTACAAAAATTCAAAACATATTCTGTTGCTCATCTGTGTTCGGCCGGCCAGATATGTAGCTGATAGTAGCACCAAGATGAGAATATGTTCGTCGCCCCTGCTGACGCAAAACTGCCTGTTGGCTGCTGTACATGTCAAAAGAGTTTAAGTCCAATTACGAAACTTAGTGACCCAAAATCTTCATTAATAATCTTTGTCCGGTTAAAGATATTTATGTAAGAAATTTTTCCTGTCCACTTTTGAGCTTTCGAAAAATAAAAACCGAATGTAGGTTTTATACCCAGTAAAGTCTGTCCGCTAATGAAACTTGGTCCAGCTACAAAAGATAAATAAATACCTTGTGTCGGATGAAATGATGAACCTGCAAAAAGATTTACCATTCCACGAACATCATTGCCATTTTCAGGAAATGTGCCGTCAGGGCTTGAGCGTAAAACTTTGTCGTCTTCAAGATAAATGTCACCTGTAAGTTCTATTGTCGGTTTGAATCTAGTTTCATTATTAAAAAACGTTTGAAGCCCTAACCCTATGCCCCAAGGATTATTTCCTTTGGTATAGTCATAAAGCGTACTGTTATATTGTGTCAATAAAAAGGCTGATACTTTTCGTTCGGCCTGTCCAAAACTCTGTGTCAATATGAAAAAAGTAAAAAATACTATGCAAAATCTTCTCATAAGGAACTCATTAAGTCAGACAACTGTCTATAGTTGAAAGTTGCTTTTGTATAGCAGCCAACGTTCCGCGGCTTTGCGTTCGGGCGGGATTATAAGCACTAAAGTTTCATCGAAGTCGAAAGCTCAAATATAAAAAAAGCGTCAGACGAAGCACTTTACCCCGCCTGACGCAAAACCGTTGTTATGTGCTGTTTTAATTCTCATTCATTATTACAGTCAGTAGTTTCCGAACAACATTTACTGCTTGAAGAATCGCTTTGGCTTGATGTTTTGTCTATCGCTTCAATTTTGGTATTGTAATTATTATCCTTTGTATTGAGTTTTGAAAAATAGGGATAGGTCCACATTATAGCACTCATTATGGTAATTGCCCAAAGAAAAGATTTTGATTGAAAAAAAGTAGTCTTTTGGGGAGTATTACAACAATCGGAATCGCTATTTTTATTTTCAGAATTGCAGCAATTGACTTCTTTAGGTTTGTAAGCTTTATAAAAAGCATATGCTAAACTAAAAATGGGTAAGAACTAAAAAAAATGGTGTGAGCTTTTCAAAGAACTTCATACTTGAACTTGAAAGTCCGATAAGCCCAAAAAGTGCATAACTACCACAACAACCACTTGCTGCACAAACAACCCCGCAAGCTCCTACACTACTCCCCAAAAGTGCACCTATACTTGAAAACAGAGCAATAAACTTCGATTTGATTGTTTTCATAGTTTAAGGTTTTTTAGCATTTATGGTAATGCTGATTATTGCACTCTTTTGCTTTCTGTATTCTACAAGTTCATCATTACTTATAAATTGCAATAACAAGCTGTCAGGTAATTTAATTTCATGCTCTTTTCTAATTTCTAAATTTTTGAACCCTGTATTTTCGATTACTCGTAAATATTCATTTTTCTCTAATGCTCCAGATACGCATCCGGCATACATTTCAGCAGCATCTAAAATCCCCTTTGGTAAATCCGAATTTAGAACTACATCCGATATACTAAAATGTCCGCCTGATTTTAAAACACGAAAAACTTCCTGATATGCTTTGTTTTTATCTGGAACTAAATTCATCACACAGTTGCTAATAACTACATCAACAGATTCAGATGTAACAGGCAATTCTTCAATATCACCCAAAATAAATTCAACATTTTGAAAACCTAATTTGTGTTTGTTTTCATTTGCTTTTTCAATCATAGCATCCGTAAAATCTACACCTATTACTTTTCCTGATTCGCCAACCTGATTTCTTGCGATAAAGACATCATTGCCTGCACCTGAACCAAGGTCTAAAACAGTGTCCCCTTTTTGAATCTCTGCTATTTCTGTAGGTAAACCACAACCCAAACCATAGTCCGCTATTTCCTGATAGCCTTCTACATTTTTGTAGTTTTCATCTAAGAATGAGGATGAATTTTCTGGCGCACAACAAGATGGACCACATCCACAACCACTGCCATTTTTTACTGCTGCTGTGTAAGTTTTTTTCACAGTTTCTTTAATGTTTTTTGTCATTGTATTTGTTTTTTAAAATTTATATACAATAGACTCAGAAATAAAAAAAGGACGCAAAATTAATTGCAACAATTATTACAATTTCCTTTTTGTTCGTAGTCAACTACATTTCCGTATCTGTCAGATTGTATAGTGCAACAGTCAGCAAACAGATTTTTTAAATATTCTTTTGCACGTTGTACTCTTGATTTTGCTCCTGAATAGGAAATGTTTAATTTTTCAGCTAATTGTTTTTGCGATAAACCTTTAAATTCCGTAAGTATTATGGCTTCTTTATATTTATCATCTAATTGATTAATAAAAGGTGTTAGGCAATGTTCAAGTTCACCATTGATTGATGATTCACTTTCTTCCACAAATTCATAATCATTGATTTCAACTTGAGGTTTTAATTTTCTGAAATAATCGTTAATGGCATTTCGGGTTATTTGATAAATCCACGAACTTAATTTTGTTTCATCTTTGAGTGTTTCAATATTATTTTGAATTTTAATAAAAACATCTTGAAGAATATCCTTAGTTACTTCTCGCTCTTTTATTCGACTGAATATAAATCCTTCCATTTCTTTATGAAAGTCATTCCAAATTAACTCAAGTTTGTTCTGCATAAATTATTTTTTGTTTGATGTCATTATTGATGGCGTATTTTTTGTCAAATGGACGCAAAGTTTTTTCTAAAATAGCACATAACTCTAAAATATGCGAAAGTTCTGAGACAAAAAAGACTTGCGCAATCTGGTATAAACCTAAAAAAATCAAAGCCTTATAAAAAATTGCGCAGGTTTAAGCGTAGTAGCGCAATTGCAACCGATTAAAATATTCTAAGCGTTTAAAATCGGTTATTAATTCGTTCTGGTTACTGTTTCCGGTTACTTATTCTATTCAATCTTTAGTGCTATTTTTCTTGATAAGCCTAATTCCACAATTTTATATAGGGTATGCAATTCGGGCTCAATCAAGTCATTCTCCAATCGAGAAATATAAGCCTTACTGGTACCGCTTTTTATGGCCAATGCATCCTGAGATAAACCCTGCGCCTTTCTTTCCCTTCGTATGGCGCTACCTAATAAAAACCGCTTTTGCGCAACCGGCTCACTATGCTCAAACAATACCACTGGGTCTATCGAATATGGTTCTTGCATTTCATTTCCACCCATATCTGTAATCCTTAACAAAATATTCGGCCAACTCAGTGTTTGCTCAATTAGTTTCACCCGTTTAAACTGTTGCACATCCAGCAATGGATATTCAGGATCTGTTTTCTTTATCCGCCACAGTTTGAAGAGACGCACAAAATCAATGCGCCTGGTTTCTCCATTGTTAAACACACAAACCACCTCAAACCCCTTTACAGCAACCAGTTTTAAGATGCGTGGTATTTTATTGGCTCTTTTCATTTTTTTAAACCCGGGTTTAACACATAAAAGTTCTGTAACAACCATGCCGTTATACCATCTTCTTTCATCCACTTTCTGCATTTCCGTAGTACCGAAACCGGAAGATGTCCGGCAAGGATAGCACCTGATTGTATTTCCAACAAGGCTTCATCTCCACCATACCGTACATGTACATGTGGCGGTAAATGATCACGGCTGTATACCTCTACTTTAATTCCCTCAAACAAATGCAAGGTAGGCATTTTAGCAATTTTTGTTGCCGAATTTGGTAACAAAATTCAGGTGTAGATCATCCAGCGGACTAACCACTTTCAATAAATCCTTATTGGTGGTATGGATATAACGTAAGGTGGTCTTGATATCCTGATGGCCAAGCAGCTTTTGAATGATGCTGATATCTGTGCCCTTATCTAGTAAGTGCGTGGCAAAACTATGCCTCAATGCATGTATTGACCCTTCCTTACATATGCCCGCTTTCCGCTTTGCCTCCTGTAAAACAATTTGCAGCGATCTGGTACTATAGGGTGTGCCCGCTTCCTGCCCTGCAAACAAATACCCTTGTTTATCGGGGTGGTACTGTCTGGCATACTCACGCAAAATCACCAATAGTACCGGACTTAATTGAACCAATCTGTCTTTCTTTCCTTTGGCTCTTTCTACCAATATACACCTGCGGTCTGGCATAATATTGGCCGTCTTAATACTCACCACTTCACTCACCCGCATACCCGTACTATAACAAAGCATCAGCATGGCCTTATGCTTGATGTTTTGTACCACCTGTATAATGCGCACCACTTCATCCTGAGAAAAAAAGCGCGGATTCTGTAGTGGTTTTTTTGGCCTCGGTATCTCCCATAAAAATCTTGGTCTATGCAATACCTGCTCAAAATAAAATTTGATCGCATTAAGCCGGCTGTGTAAGGTGTTTTCAGAAAGGCCCAATTCAACAGCGCAGTAAATCATATACCTGCGCAAGTGTTCTGGCTGCAAGTCTTCCACCGGCACATCACCCAACTTCATGAGTAACTGGGAAAACTCATTTCGATAAGTCGTAATGGTGGATCTGGAATATTTTTTTAAAATCAGTTGCTCTACCATCCGCTTCAACTGCAACATATTTTTCTCGCTAATCCTTGTTCGTTGTTGCGGCAATTGCCTTGTTGTTGTTTCTGCGGATGTTTCAGCATTCGGCATTAACCCAACCATTCGGCGGTTTTCCGGCGTATCCGGAATATGCCAAGCACCATGGGTTTTACTCCACCGTGCATCCCCAATACTCCGTATGCGCTTACTCCAGTTACTCTTTGTTGAAAAGCGCAACAAGATTCTGTGTGCGCCCCTGTGTTCAATAATTTGTGCAATAGTTTCCTCCATAAGCAAGGTTTTGCTTCATCGGAGGTTACTGATACGAATATACTAAACCGGCTTAGTTATATTATTCAGATAGATATTTTTTACCCAATCAACCCCGCCGCCCGATTTAATCATTCAAACGGTTTTCAATATCCATGCTTTGGTGTAAAATCCTGATGACTTCTATTTCAGTATTTCTGTCTATTGCTCGGTAAAAAATAACATGCGACTTTACTCTAGCAGAGCGATAGTTTTTCCGAATATGGCTGCAATCCTTTCCCGATGCAGGATGGCTAGCCAGGTACTCAATTTCGTCGATGATCAAATTAATATATCTATCCGCCTGCGCTAATGACCAGTTCTCAACCGTGTACAACCAAATCTGCTCAATATCTTCTGCTGCTTTTACACTAAGTTGATAACCCATTGGTTAAATGTTGATCATGCAAGTTTTTGAGGAATTTTTTCCGGTCAAAGTTTTGTACAAAACCCGACCGCTCACCCTTTTTCAATTCCTTGATTAATGCATTTTTTTGATTTTCTTCTTGTTCAAAAAGACGTAAAGCTGCGCGCACAACTTCACTGGCAGAGGAGAAACGGCCACTTTGTACCTGATGGTTGATGAAATTATCAAAGTAATCTCCCAATAAAATGGAGGTGTTCTTAGCCATAACTACAACTTTGTTCGAATATACCAATTCTTGGTATATACAACAAGTTTACAGCAGCGTTTTCCTGTGTTTGACTTTTTTAATATCTACCCAATCAACCCCGCCGCCTTGCTAATCTCCAACATTCGGTCTATGGGTTTCTTGGCAGCTACTCTGAGTGCTTCATCCATGGTAATCTCCGGCAACGCATATTCCATACAGAGATAGATTTTCTCCAAGGTGTTGAGCTTCATATGCGGACAGTCGTTACAAGCACAATTGTTATTGGGTGGGGCGGGTATAAAGGTCTTATTCGGACTTTCCTGTTGCATCTGGTGTAGAATACCCGTTTCAGTAGCCACAATAAAGCTCGTGGCTTCGTTGATTTGGGTATACTTGAGTAATTGGGTGGTGCTGCCAATGAAGTCGGCCTTGGCCAGCACAGCCTCCTCACACTCGGGGTGGGCAATAAACTTCGCTTCCGGGTGACGGATTTTCAGCTTGGTGATCTTTTCCAGGCTAAAGATCTCATGCACCATACAAGCGCCGTTCCAGAGCAACATATTGCGGCCGGTAACCTTATTCAGCCAGGCACCCAGGTTTTTATCCGGCGCGAAAATGATGGGTTGATCGGCCGGCAGACTATCGATAATAGCTTTGGCATTACTGCTGGTGCAGATAATATCGCTTTCCGCCTTAATATCGGCTGTACAGTTGATATAACTCACCACCAGGTGATCTGAATGTTTGGCCTTGAAAGCCCGGAATTGCTCAACCGGCGCAGAATCTGCCAAGGAACAGCCGGCTTTCAGGTCGGGCAAGAGTACTTTTTTGGTTGGATTCACAATCTTGGCGGTCTCAGCCATAAAGTGTACGCCGGCAAACACAATGATATCGGCATCGGTTTGAGCAGCTTTCTGGGCAAGGCCCAGGCTATCGCCGATATAATCGGCCACATCCTGAATATCAGGCTCCTGGTAATAGTGCGCCAGCAGAATCGCATTTTTTTCTTTTTTCAGTCGCTCAATCTCGGCAAATAAATCCAGCTTTACATCAATGTCCAGATCTAAAAATCCTTTTGTTGCCAATGCCTGCTTCGCTGCCAAAATGTTCATAACCAACGTAATATATTTATATTAATACCTTATTTATATAAAATCAATACTACTATTACAGCTGTGGATATCGGGATAAATCATTTATACACAGGAGGCAAAGTTAATAACCCGGGTACTTGTACACGGGAATCCACTGTTAATTCACAACACTGAACCCTTACTAATCCTGTATTTCATTGGTTTATACACAGTTGTGGATGATGGAAGCTAGAAAAATCCCCAAACCCCAATGCACATATTCCTCACTGTGTATTCATGTGAACGGCACTCGAATAAATTCCGGCACTAGGGAATTAGGGTGAGAATAAATGGATGATTTTTCCCTGATTCATCCACCGACACCAAGGTAGAAAATGGGGTTTATACACCGTAAAATGGGTTTATCCACGGGTATCTGTGGAAAGAGTTTTGAAGCCTATACTTCACCTAGCCGAAGCCCCTTTTTTCTGTTCGGTTATCCACGCCTCACAAGCCCTTGTTTTTCGGGCATTTATCGGGTTTTTCCACAGTTTGTTCTAACGGTCAATTACCCTATTTTTGCCACCCGCCAAGGTGCGGGCATTTTTTATACAAGACCAATAAAACGACTATGTCTGTTATTCAAAGTATTCGTGACAAGGGAGCGTGGATCATTTTTGCCATCATCGCTTTAGCATTGATTGCATTTATTCTGCAGGATGCATCTTTTCAAAGAGGCAATATCTTTTCTAATACCACCACCTTAGGTAAAGTAAACGGCCGCAATATTGAGCGTGCTGATTTTGAAGAGAAGTTGGCGATGCAACAACAGATGTATGGTGCACAAGCACAGCGCGATCAGCTGATCGGTATGTTGTGGAATCAGGAAATTGATAATGCGCTTTTACAGGATGAATACAATAAGTTGGGTATTCAGGTAACCAGCAATGAATTAACAGATATCCTGTTTGGTGATAACTCACCTTTCAAAAATGAATTCACTGATCCTAAAACAGGTGAGTTTAAAGTGGATGACGCTAAGCGTGCATTGGCGCAGATCAAAAAGAGCAAGAATGCTGAGCAGTTGAAGATGATCAATGATCTGTATATCAAACCGGCTATCGAACAAACACTACGTTATAAGTACCAGTCATTGGTACAACAAGGTATGTATGTACCCAAGTGGATGGTAGAAAAAACCATTGCTGATAATAATGCTATTGCGAATGTTTCTTACATCTATGCACCATACGCAAGTGTATCTGATAGTTCTGTAAAAGTGAGTGATAACGATATTCAATCTTATATCAGCAAGCACGCCACAGAATTCAAGCGTGAAGAAGAAGGTCGCAACATTTCTTATATCACATTTGATGCTTTCCCTTCAGCGCAGGATACAGCCAATGTGCTGAATCAAGTGCAAAGCTTGCAAGCTGAATTCAGTACAACTACTGATATCAAAGCATTCATGAGCCGTACAGAGAGCGAGCAGCCTTATCTGGATGCGTTTGTGATGAAGGATAAGATTCAGGTACCAAATGCTGAATTAATCAAAACGTTACCAGTTGGTGGTACTTACGGTCCTTATATGGATGGTGGTAATATTGTTGTAGCACGCATGATTGCTAAGCGCACCATGCCAGATTCTATTAAGTGTAGACACATTCTCGTGAAAATTGGTACTGCTGCAGAGCCCGGCCTGTCTGATTCTGCTGCTCGCAAGCGTATCGATAGTGTTGCTGCATTAGCGAAGAGCGGTGTTGATTTCAACGAGTTGGTTCAGAAGTATAGTGATGATCAGGGTAGTAAAGGAACCAAGGGTGAATATGAATTTGCTTCTCTTCAATTCCCAACACTGAGCAAAGAATTTGCTGAAGCGGTTTTCTATGGTGCTACCGGCGATAAGAAAATTGTCCGTGTAGAGAATGATCAATATACCGGCTATCATTATGTAGAAGTATTGAACCAGCGTAAAGTGGGTGAAGCGGTAAAAGTTGCTTACCTGAGCAAGAAGATTGTTGCCAGCAATGAAACCATCGCTGCCGCAAGTACTGCAGCTGCACAATTTGCTTCTACCAGCAAGAATAGAAAAGCTTTTGAAGACAACGCAAAGAAGTTAAATAAGTTTCCTTTGTTGGCATCTGATGTAAAAGAAAACGATTTCTCCATCATGGGCTTGGGTGAAACACGCTCTTTGGTTCGTTGGATCTATGAAAACAAAGAAGGCGATGTAAGTGAGCCAACCGAAGTAGCAGATCGTTATGTGGTGGCTACTATTACTGCTATTCATAAGCCGGGCACATTAACAGTTGCAGAAGCAAGACCTCAGGCTGAGTTTTTTGTACGCAATGAAAAGAAAGCACAACAAATGATTACCAAGTTTACTGGTAACACACTGGAAGCAATGGCAACTGCTTCTGGTAATGTGGTGATGCGCGCCGATAGTATCACTTTTGCCAACGCAATGATTCCAAATGTTGGTAACGAGGCCAAGGTGGTAGGTGCTGCTTTCAATAAAGCATTACAGGGTAAAGTAAGTACACCGATCGCTGGTGTAGGTGGTGTGTATGCATTGCGCGTAGAAAGCATTGGTGCCAAGGCAAATTTGGCAACAGATGCCGAAACAGTGAAGCAAGGATTGATTCAAGCAATGCGCATGGCAGCTTTCAGAAGCGCTGAAGCTTTACGTAAAGGTGCTGTGATCAAGGATTACCGCTTTAAGTTTTATTAATCGATCAACTAGTTAAATAACAAGACCCCCGACGATACTGTCGGGGGTTTTTTATTGCCCGCATTTTCCGCAATCGAAAACCAAAACCGGTCAACAATTGTACTTTTACCATATGGAACCTATTGTAAACAAAGTAGCAGAAAGCGGACTCATCACCCTGGATCTGGAACAATTCTATCCAAAGGGCGAGATTAAAACCTTCGATCTGAAGGGCTATTTGTTTATGGAACTGATCCTGAAGGAAAAGGATTTTCGTACCGCCTTGCAGAACACCGATTGGGAAGTATATCGTGATACTTATGTCGCTGTTACCTGTTCAGCGGATGCCATCATCCCCGTATGGGCATATATGTTGGTGGCCAGCTATCTGCAACCCGTTGCCAAAGAAGTGGTTTTCGGAAACGAGCAGGAACTCATCAATACCATTTTACAGCGCAATATTCAACAGATGGATGCGGCAGAATATGTTGATCAGCGTATAGTGGTAAAAGGTTGTGGCGATATCCATATTCCCGAGACCGCATATGTTGCCGCTACGCAAAAGCTTCGTCCCTTTGCCAAGAGCATCATGTATGGCGAGCCCTGTAGTACCGTGCCCATCTTTAAAAAAGCCGTGGCCAATAAGCCAGCATAAGCGCCATTGATGTAACAAATCGGCCTTCGGCCACGTTTTCCTACTAGAAAATGGAAGCAGCCCAAAGTTTGGCACTAGCTTTGAAGTAGTTATTCAAAACGTGGTATATGAAACAGCTCATCACCCTTTTTGTATTATCCCTTGGCCTGAGCGCTCAGGCACAGGAATTATTGCCTGATCAGAATCCCAATTACCTGATCAGCAAGAATAAATACATGCAACACAAAGATTCGCTGGGCATGTATATGAACACCACTATACAGAATACCTATAAAGCCTATGATTGGTACGAGGCCAGACAGGAAAGACGCCAGGTGCGTTTTGACAATCGCATGCAGCGTAGATTGTGGTCGGCACAAAATACGTATTGGATCAATGATGGCTGGGGAGGGAATAACAATCGCTGGAATGGTGTAAACGATTGGCGTTGGCGCAATCGTTGGGCCAGACCCGGAATTGGTTTCCGCACCGGTAACTGGTGGTTTATGTTTTAATGATTACGATTTATCTCTTCACTCAATAACCCGAAAGCATGTTTAAGTTTACACGTATCGCATTTGTTGTAGCCATTACTGTTTTAGCTGCATCTTGTGCCAACAGAAAAGTAACCCGAATCGATCCCGCTGAAACACCTGATATCAGCGGTAAATGGAATAATACAGATAGTCGTCTCACCGCAGATGAAATGATTGGTGATGTGTTAACCGCCAAGTGGTTGAACAATCACGTTACCGCAAAAGGTAAAAAGCCCGTGGTAATTGTAGGTATGGTGAGTAATAAAAGCCATGAGCACATTGAAGCAGAAACCTTCATGAAAGATCTGGAGCGCAGTTTCATCCGCACAGATAAAGTGGGTTTGGTGCAAAGTGGAAAGAAGCGTGAAGAAATGCGCGCCGAGAAAGCAGATCAGCAAACCAACGCTTCACAAAGCACTATGAAAAAGTTTGGTTTGGAGAATGGCGCAGATTTTATTCTGCAGGGCTCTATCAACTCTATCGTAGATGCGTATAAGCGCAAGAAAACGGTTACTTATCAGGTTAACCTGGAGTTGACCAATATTGAAACCAACGAAGTAGTTTGGATTGGCGATAAGAAAATTGCCAAGTACGTAAAGAACTAATCAGCTTCACATGAACGGCTTTTCCAAGCGGGTATGGATAGGGCTCCTATGTATACCCGTTTTATTTTCCTGTGCTACCTATCAGCGTAAGCTGTCTGCATATTACCAACAGGTAGATGCCGGCCATTACGAGCGTGCTGATGCATTGCTAAGCAGCAATGGTTTTCTGCAGCGCGACAGAAATCAGTTGCTCTATTATATGGAGAAGGGAAAACTGTTTCACCTGCGCGGTCTTTACGACAGCAGTAATCTTTATTTCAATAAGGCGGACGATCTAATTGAGGAGAAAAGAAAGTCGGCAGGCGATGTTTTTCTTGGTGCCAGCGTTAACCCCATGTTGCAAACTTATTTGGGTGAGGACCATGAACGATTTCTAATTCACTATTACAAAGCCATCAATTACCTACAGCTGGGTAATACAGAAGGCGCGCGCGTAGAAGCCAGAAGAATTCAACTCAGTGAAGATGCGTTGAATGATAAAACGCGTAAAGAGAACAAGTATCAGCAAGATGCTTTTGCATTGATTCTTCAAGGATTGTTGTATGAAGCAGCCGGAGAAGCCAATAATGCATTCATTAGTTATCGAAACGCGGCGGAGCTCTATTTAAAGAATGGCGGTAATTATTATGGTGTAGCGTTACCCAATCAACTAAAGCACGACCTCATTAGTGCCGCAAGGGCATCTGGTTTTGGCGATCAGGCAGACTATTATACCAATGCAACAAAGCCTAAGGAGGAAATGAATGCGCAACCCGCCGGAGGATGGTTGGTATTATTTATAGAAACCGGTAGTGCGCCAGTAAAGCAAGAGGTTCGTTATTCAGTAACACAGGGTGCTAACGGATTTTATTTTTACGGAAACGATGGATTGCGACAGGATGTTTTCATCGATCGCAATAGGTTCAATGATAATCAACTTAGCCAGATTCGTAATACAACAATTGCCATTCCATATTATCAGCCAAGAAGTTTTAATAGTCCTTCTGTACAGGTTCGCTTGAATGGCAATAATTATAAACCGGAAGATGTAGCAAACATGAATGCGCTTTGTGCAAGACTGATGCAAGAGCGTATTGGGAAAGAAATTGCGAACGCCTTGATCAGACAATTGGTAAAGCGGGTTACAGAAAAGGGCTCAGAAGCAATAGCCACAGCAGCCGCACAAAAAAGTGATACGAAGAAAGACGGCACGAAGAAAACAGAGGCGGAAAAAAGAAAAGATGCGCAAAACGCAGAAGCAATCGGTGCAGCAGTTGGTTTGTTAATGAATGTGGTGAATAATGCTACTGAAAAAGCAGATACCCGCAACTGGCAGAGTCTACCTGCTTTTATTCAATACGTACGGATTCCTTTACAAGCTGGTGTAAATAGCATCGAACTGTCTGCCGGTAATCAACAAAAAACCATCACCGTGCAAGGCAATGGCGGCATTCAATTACAGAACT
>DALYHN010000009.1:18655-24532 GCA_031970875.1 Chitinophagaceae bacterium | reverse complement strand
CCTGCTGTTTTGCCAACCGGAATCAAGAATTCAAAAATGAATCGATACAAAAAATAGAACAACAGGGTATACAATACAATGCGTAACATGGCGTAAAGGTAGGGTGCAGCAAAAACGTATAATCGTTAAAATGGGAACAGTGGTTTCAATTCAAATTTGGCTTGTATGGCTATTAAACACTACATTTGCAATGGAAAATGAAGCAAAAGAAGGGAACGGACACCGTTCCCTTCTCTTTTGTACCTATGTCAGCTTATGGCTATTGAGACCCAAATTCAGCAAATAGAAGCACTGGCCAACCAGTTGCTGGCCGAAGAAACGGCTTACTTTCTGGTAAGTGTGCGCATCAAACCCACGAACAATATTCGTGTGTATATGGATGGAGATCAAGGACTTACGATCGAAAAATGCGTGCAGTTCAACCGAAAACTGTACAAAATGATCGAAGATTCGGGCATGTTTCCTCCGGGCGAATACTCGCTGGAAGTATCTTCTCCGGGCTTGGATGAACCCCTTAAACTTCATCGTCAATACACCAAGAATATTGGTCGCGATATAGAAGTGGTGTTTGTAGATGGTACGAAGAAAGAAGGTAAACTGCTGGAAGTAGCTGAAGCGGATATCTTGCTGGAGCATACCAGCGGTAAGGGCAAGAAAGCTGTTACACAACAAGTGCTTATTCCTTTTCAACAGATAAAATCAACAACCGTTCAAATCAAATTCTAACGTAAGTCCCGCCATGCGGGCCGAAAAAACCAGGTAATATGGCAAGTATCAACTTAATCGACGCGTTCCAGGAGTTCAAAGATGCCGAGAACATCGACCGTCCAACCATGATGAAAGTCGTAGAAGACGTCTTCAAAACCTTGCTGCGCAAGAAATATGGTGCTGATGACAATTTCGACGTAATCGTGAACGCGGAGAAAGGTGACCTCGAGATCATTCGTCGTAGAATGATTGTAGAAGATGGTGAAGTGATGGATCCTCTCGCAGAAATCGGCTATAGCGATGCAGTGAAGATTGAGCCCGACTTTGAAGTGGGTGAAGAACTCTATGAGGAAGTGAATATCTATGATTTCGGTCGCCGCGCTATTCTTGCTGCCAAGCAAACCCTGGCCAGCCGTATCAGCGATTTGAAGAAGAACGTACTCGTAAAAAAATACTCAGATCGTATTGGTGATATCATCAGTGCAGAAGTATATCAAGTATGGAAGAAAGAAGTGTTGTTGCTGGATGAAGAAGGCAATGAACTGATTCTGCCAAAAGCGGAGCAGATTCCACAAGATTATTTCAAGAAGGGTGAAAATATCCGTGCTGTTGTAGCGCGTGTTGACATGAAGAATAATTCACCTGTGATTATCCTGTCAAGAACAAGTCCGCTCTTCCTCGCCAAATTGTTGGAAATTGAAGTGCCTGAAATCTTTGACGGTTTGATCGCTATTAAGAAAATCGTTCGCGACCCAGGTGAAAGAGCGAAAGTGGCTGTAGAATCTTACGATGATCGTATTGATCCGGTAGGTGCCTGCGTGGGTATGAAGGGTAGCCGTATTCACGGTATTGTACGTGAATTGAAGAACGAAAATATTGATGTCATCAATTTCACTACCAATATTCAGCTGTTGATCCAGCGTTCATTAACGCCGGCTAAGATCAGCTACATGAATATCGATCAAGAGAAAAAGCAAGCTGATGTATTCCTGAAAGCAGATCAGGTATCACTGGCCATTGGTCGTCGTGGTGTGAACATCAAGTTGGCTTGCGAGCTTACTGGCTATGAGATTGATGTATACAGAGAAGATGAAGAAGTTACAGACGACTTTGATATTGATCTGGATGAATTCAGCGATGAAATTGAAACATGGATTATTGATGAATTCAAGCGTGTAGGTTGCGATACAGCTCGTTCTGTATTGAAGCTAACACCAGAAGAACTGGAAAGAAGAACAGATCTGGAAAAAGAAACCATTGCAGATGTAATTCGCATCCTGCAGGAAGAAATGGATAAAGAGTAATTGATGAACCGCAGCAATTGCTGCAACAAAGCAACTAAACCGGACATACTGCGGTCTTAGACAGCAGTAGCCATTAAGAGTAATATGTCAGAACTGAAATTACCAAGACTGTTAGCAGCCGCCAAGGAGTTCAATATTGGGCAGGATACGCTCATTGAATTTCTGGTGAAGAAAGGATTCGACCGTGAAGAGCTGAAGCCTACGGCCAAACTGACCGAGGATATGTATCGCTCTTTGCAAAGCGAGTTCCAGAGCGATAAAGTGGCTAAAAACAAAGCCGATCAGGTAGAAATACCAAGAGGCATGCAGGGCGATGCGAAGAAGAAAAAAGATGAAGAGGAAATTTCATTCCGTAAGGAAGAGAAAAAACCTGCTGCTCCCGCACCAGCCGCTGCACCAGTAGAAACACCAGCTCCCGCACCTGTTGTAGAAGCACCAGCGCCTGCACCAACACCAGAGCCAGAAGTAGTAGCACCTGTTGTAGAAGCACCAGCGCCTGCACCTGCTGCTCCGGTTGAGCCTGAAGTGGTAAAAATTGATGCGCCTGAACTGGAAGGTCCCAAGATCATCAACAAGATTGATCTGGATGCTTTAGATACATCTACCCGTCCGAAGAAGACTGCGAAGAAAGCTGCTGCACCTGCGGAAGCACCTACGCCTAAAGTAGAAGCACCCGCACCTGTTGTAGAGAAAGCACCTGAGCCAACACCTGTTGCGCCCGTTGCACCTGCAACACCAGAAGAAGCACCTGCCATCATGAATATTGAGGTAGAGAAGCTAACTGGTCCGAAGATTTTAGGTAAGATTGAATTGCCTGTTGATAGCGATACAAGACCCAAGCCTGCCGGTAAGGATGAGAAGCGTAAGCGCAAACGCATTCCTATCGAGAAGAAAGGTCCGGGTACAGGTAGCGATCAACCACAGCAGCAACAAAGCACTGGTGGTGGAAGTAATTTCAGCATCAGACGTGGTCCGGATGGTAAGCCAAGCTTTTCACGTCCTGGTGGTCCACAAGGTGGCGGACAAAATCGTGGTGGAGGTAACAGAGACAGACATCGCGATAAGCGCGAAGACAAAGAAATCGACGCAAAAGAAATTCAAGATAAGATTCGTGAAACACAGGCTAAGCTTGCCGGCCAAACTGGTCGCGGTAAGAGCCTGAAAGCCAAACTCCGTCGCGAGAAGCGTCAGGAAATGGCAGATGCCATGGGCGATGAATCAATGGACAACAAGTTGCAGGTAACAGAATTTGTTACGGTAAGTGAGTTGGCCAACCTGATGGATGTAAGCTTCGCTGAAGTGATTAGTAAGTGTATGGGCTTAGGCATCATGGTATCTATCAACCAGCGTTTGGATGCTGAAGTAATTGAACTGGTATCCAGCGAATTTGGTTTTGAAGTAGAGTTCATGGGTGTAGATGATGTAGAGGAAGAAGAAGAAGATTTTGAAGATGGTGAGGAAGAACTGCAACCAAGAGCACCCATCGTTACGATCATGGGTCACGTTGACCATGGTAAGACTTCATTGCTTGACTATATCCGTAATGCCAGCGTAGTTGCGGGTGAAGCGGGTGGTATCACACAGCACATTGGTGCGTATGAAGTGAGTCTGCCAAGTGGAAAGAAAATTGCCTTCTTAGATACACCGGGTCACGAAGCGTTTACCGCGATGCGTGCACGTGGTGCGAAGGTGACAGATATTGCAGTAATTGTGGTAGCTGCCGATGATGCGGTGATGCCACAAACCAAAGAAGCCATCAGTCACGCACAAGCTGCGGGTGTACCGATGATCTTCGCCGTAAACAAAATTGATAAGGATGGTGCTAACCCAACTAAGATTTACGAGCAATTGTCTCAAATGAATTTGCTGGTAGAATCATGGGGTGGTAAATACCAGAGCCAGGAACTTTCTGCCAAGAAAGGTTTGAATGTAGATCTCTTGCTAGAGAAGATTTTGTTGGAAGCAGAGATGTTGGATTTGAAAGCGAATCCAGACAGAGAAGCAACTGGTACCATCATTGAAGCTTCATTAGATAAGGGTCGTGGTTATGTGGCAACGATTCTGGTACAGAATGGTACACTGCGTCAGGGTGATCTGATTGTTTCTGGTCAGCACTACGGTCGCGTAAAAGCCATGTTCAATGAACGTAATCAACGCGTGCAGGAAGCACCACCATCTACACCAGTAGTGATATTGGGTCTGAATGGTGCACCTCAGGCTGGTGAGAAGTTCAAAGTATACGAAGACGAAGCAGAGGCAAAAGAAGTGGCTACCAAGCGTGCACAGATTCTGCGTGAGCAGGGCTTGCGTGCGAGAAAACATATCACACTGGATGAAATCGGTCGCCGTTTGGCACTGGGTAATTTCAAGGAATTGAATGTGATCATCAAGGGTGACGTGGATGGTTCAGTGGAAGCATTGAGCGATTCATTGCAGAAATTGTCTACTGCTGAAATTGCTGTTCGCGTAGTACACAAAGCTGTTGGTCAGATCTCTGAAAGTGATGTATTGTTGGCAACTGCTTCCGATGCGGTAGTGGTGGGCTTTAACGTACGTCCTTCTGCACAAGCCAATAAGCTGGCAGAAACTGAAGGTGTTCAGATCAAGATGTACTCTATCATCTACACTGCGATTGAAGAAATCAAGAGTGCGATGGAGGGTATGTTGGAACCCAAGGTGGAAGAGAAAGAAGTGGCTACTGTGGAAATCCGCGAAGTGTTCAAGTTTGATAAGGTTACCATTGCCGGTTCTTATGTTACGGAAGGTAAGATCAAGCGCGACCATAAGATCCGCATCTTCCGCGACGGGGTACTCTTGTATCCAAGAACAGAAGGCGCTTATGCAGAGTTGGGCAGCTTGAAGCGTTTCAAAGACGATGTAAAAGAAGTGGCTACCAATTACGAGTGCGGCTTAACCATCAAGAACTTCTCAGACATTTCAGTAGGTGATACTGTAGTGGCTTACGAAGAACTGGAAGTAAAGCGTACACTCTGATTAGTTGCGTAGTACGATAAAACTGGATGAGCTTCAGGTTGGCACTCGGTGTGGCCCGGAGCTCATTTTTTTGTTAAAAAGATAGATCAGTTCAAGCATAGCTTACTGATTGGTTATTTTTGGAACAGGAGACATTTATGAAAAGACTGTTTGTATTTCTTGCTGTATTGTTCAGTCTGAGTGCTGTTGCTCAGGTGAAAAAAGTTGTAGCCGATAAAATTGTGGCTCAGGTAGGCGATAAGTTTATCCTGAAATCTGATATCATCAATGCGATTGCCGATTTCAAAAGACAGACACAGGGACAAGAAGGTGTGATCATCCCAACCGAATGTCAGGTGCTAGAAGGTCAATTGATTCGTAAGGCACTTTATTTGCAAGCGCAGAAAGATTCACTGAAAGTGAGTGAGGAAGAGATTGAAGCGCAGCTGGACAATCGTATCAGAAGTTTTATTGGTGCTTATGGTTCTAAGGAAACACTGGAAGAGATTGCTGGTAAAACAGTGTATCAAATCAAAGACGATTTCCGTGAGCCACTGAAGGAAAAAGAATTGTCTGAGCAGATGGAGCGTAAGATTGTTGAGAACATCAAAATCACGCCCAATGAAGTAAAAGCATATTACGATCGTATACCAAAAGATAGCCTAGCTTTTTATGAGAGTGAATTAGAGATTAGTCAGCTGGTACTGATTCCCAAGCCAAACAAGGATGTAGAAGAATATGTGTCCAAGCAGTTGTATGATTTGCGCAGACAGGTAGAGTTTGGTGGAAAGAAGTTTGAGCAATTAGCAAAACTCTATTCAGAAGATCCAGGTAGTAGAGACAATGGTGGTCAGTATAGCTTGAACAGAAATGAGCGTAACTGGGATCCTGC
>DALYHN010000009.1:14771-18555 GCA_031970875.1 Chitinophagaceae bacterium | reverse complement strand
GCTGGTGCTTTAACCGGAAGAGATGGTTCTACGATGGTGAATATTGATCAGCTGGATGCAGATATGGTTGCTGCGATCAAAACCATGAAGCCAGGTGAAATCTCTAAGCCTCGTTCATACACTGATGAGCGTCAGCGTAAAGCAGTGCGGATTATCTACCTCAAGACAAGAACTGAGCCGCATCGCGAAAACCTGAAAGAAGATTACAATCGTATTGCACAGCGTGCGCTGGAAGAAAAGAAGCAAGCAACTATTGAAAAATGGTTCCGCGATAAGATTCCTACTTTCTACGTAAACATCGACAAAGAGTACACTTCTTGCAACGAAGTGGCGCTCTGGAACAAGACCGCCCAAAGTTTTGGCGGTAATAAGTAGTCTGGTTATCAACTACTTAATATCTCAGGGAAAGAAAAATTTGGAAAATACATGTATATACATGTAAATTTGCCTTGTCAATGAAACTGGAAGAAGCCATACAGAGCAGTAAATTCAAAAACGACGTGCATAAAGCTAGTCTGAACATATTGTACACCGCATGGTGGCTCAAGACTGTGCTTAGTCGCGAGTTAAAGGAATTTGGTTTAACGCATGAGCAGTACAACGTAATGCGCATCTTGAAGGGTAAGCACCCTGAGCAAATGTGTGTACGCGATATTGCCAGCAGAATGATTGAGAAGAACTCGAATGTGCCTAGAATCATTGATCGATTGGTAACTAAGAAGCTGGTGAAGCGTGCTACTTCTGAAGTGGATAGAAGAGAAACAGTGATTTCTTTAACGCCGAGCGGATTGAGTTTGCTGGATAACTCCACAAGCAGTATCAACCAGGCAATGGAGGCACAAGTAAGTATCGGTCAGCAAGAAGCACAGGTATTAAACCAATTGTTAGAGAAAGTAAGGGCCAAAGAGTAATTTTTTTTAAACAAATACGTGTATATACACGTAATAAACAACGCATATGAAAACGATTATCCATAAAGCAGCAGAAAGAGGTCATGCCAACCATGGTTGGTTGGATAGTTACCACAGTTTCAGTTTTGCAGGTTACTATAATCCCGCAAAAATTCACTTCGGTGCATTGCGTGTATTGAATGATGATACCGTTGCGCCCGGTTATGGCTTTGGTAGACACCCGCACGATAATATGGAGATTGTATCCATCCCCCTGTCAGGCGATTTACACCATAAAGACAGCACAGGAAGAGATAAGATCATCCGTCAGGGTGATGTACAGATCATGAGTGCCGGTAGCGGCATTGAGCACAGCGAGCAAAATGCCAATCATGATAAGGAAGTAAAGTTTCTGCAGATCTGGGTTTTTCCTAAAGAGAAAAACATTGAGCCACGTTACGAGCAGAAAACCTTTTTGCCTGAAACCAGACAAAACCAATGGCAAACAGTCGTTGCACCAGACAATACCGATGCATTGTGGATCAATCAGGATGCTTGGTTTACCATGGGCAGATTTGATCAGGGTAAGAATAGCACTTATACAATGCACAATAGCAATAGCGGCGTCTATGCATTTATCATCAGTGGTAAAGCAACCATTAACGGTCAGGCTTTGGATACACGCGATGCCATTGGTGTATATGAAACCAATACGGTTGAAGTAAGCGCCGATGCTGATGCAGAAATTTTATTGATTGAAGTGCCCATGCAGTTCAAAGCATAAAATCATCGAAATGTCAACAAAAACAATACAACGCATACTCAAAGGAAGACCAATCAATGTTGGTAGCATTCGCGTGCAGGAATTATTGCCTACACAAGACGGCTACATGGATCCTTTTCTGGTCTTTCACCATGGTATTGCACCGTACGAAAAAAATATTCCGGTAAAGCATCAGGGCGTTGGACCGCATCCGCACAGAGGTTTTTCTGCCATCAGTTTTATTTATCGTGGCGGTATCCATCATCGTGATAGCAGAGGTAATGACCATGTGGTCTATGCTGGTGGTACGCAATGGATTCATGCAGGCAGAGGCATCATTCACAGCGAGAGACCACCTGAAGATATTCATGATCTGGGTGGTGAGGCTGAACTCTTACAGGTTTGGGTGAATAGTCCAGCTGTCAATAAAATGGATCAGCCGCATTATTATCCTGCTACGGCAGAAGACACGCCTACTATTGTTAGTGAAGATGGCTTAACCATCGTGCGTGTTCCTGCAGGTGAGTTTATGGGTAAGAAAGGCATCATCCCCACATTCACCAAAGTGAATACGCTGATGAGTGAAATGAAAACTGACGGCGCTTTTACCTTCCCGATTCCTCAACACCACAACACTTTATTGTATGTATTGAGTGGTTCGGTTCGTGTGAATGGTGAGCAAACCGTTCTGGCAAAAGAAATGGTACAGTTCAACCAGGATGGTGATGCGTTTACAGTTGAAGCCATTACAGACACCATGTTGTTTGTAGGAAGCGGCGAGCCTTTGAATGAGCCCATTGTAGCACACGGTCCCTTTGTGATGAATACCGAAACAGAAATCATGGAAGCCTTCCGCGATTATCAAATGGGTAAGATGGGTGTACTGATCGAAAACTAAATAGCTAACAATTAGCGAAGCAATCAACAATAATCAATCAACAATTAAAAATAGCAAAATGGCAACGTACAAAATCGACGCAGCGCACAGCGAAATCAATTTCAAGGTAAAGCACCTGATGATTACTAACGTAACTGGTAACTTCACACAGTTTGATGCAACTATGGAAGCATCTGCTGATGATTTCAGTGATGCAAAAATCAGCTTTGAAGCTGATGTGAACAGCATCAACACCAACAACGAACAGCGTGATGGTCACCTGAAGAGTGATGATTTCTTCAACGCTGAGCAGTTTCCTAAACTGACTTTCGTTTCTAGTGGTCTGCAGAAAAAATCTGACAGTGAGTATGCACTTACTGGCGATCTGACTATCCGTAACATCACTAAGACTGTTACACTGGATGTTGAGTTTGGTGGTACAATGACAGATCCTTGGGGTCAGCAGAAAGCAGGTTTTGAAATCAGCGGTAAAATCAACCGTAAGGATTTCGATCTGAAATGGACTGCAACAACTGAAGCTGGTGGTATTGTAGTAAGCGATGAAGTGAAGCTGCAACTGGCTGTACAGATGATCAAGCAAGCATAAATACACACACTGTTATGACTACCGCACACATTCAGCAAACGCATTACCGCTTAAGCTTAGACAATGGCAGGCATGAATTCTTTGCAGATGAGCCGCTGGATGTGGGCGGTACAGACAGTGCGCCAAGCCCCGACGAATTACTGGAAGCAGCATTGGCTTCTTGCACGGCGATTACATTACGTATGTATGCCGATAGAAAACAATGGCCTATTCAGCAAATTGATGTGGCTGTGAAAGTGGAGCGTGTAGATGGTAAAACCATCATCACACGCAATATTTCTTTTGAGGGGCAAATCGGCGAAGCAGAAAAAGAAAGACTGCTGCAGATTGCGAAAGCTTGTCCCGTAAGTAAAACCTTATCCGGTAACATCGAACTCAACAGCAGCATCCAATAATATGCAACACATTATCCATCGCGCAGCAGACAGAGGCATTAAAGATATTGGCTGGTTGAAAAGTCAGTTTTCATTCAGCTTCTCTAATTATTATCATCCCGGTAAGCAAGGCTTTGGTTTGCTGAAAGTGTTTAATGATGATGTGGTACAAGCTGGTGGAGGTTTTGGCCTGCATCCACACATGAATATGGAAATTATTTCGGTGATGTTGCAGGGTAAGATGAACCACAAGGATACGATGGGCTATAGTGA
>DALYHN010000009.1:13152-14671 GCA_031970875.1 Chitinophagaceae bacterium | reverse complement strand
AACAAATGTGTGTACCTCTTTGTGATTAGCGGATCGGTTCGTGTAGGCGAAAACAGCCTGCAGGCCAGAGATGCCATTGGTGTTTGGGACACTACTCAGTTTGACATCCTGATTGAACAGGAAGCATCTTTTATTGTTATTGAGGTACCGGTCAACCATTAATGACCGAAAAATGAGCAAGCACATGAAGATTGAGATTATTTCTGGCTCACCTAGAGCCAACAGCATTACCAAAAGAATTGCCCTGCATTTGCAGCAATATTTGAGCGCTAATACCCAGCATGAAGTAGGTTTGATAGATGTACGTGAATGGAACCTAGGTCTATTGGACCAGGTATTTAGTTCTGTAGACAATACGCCTGAACCATTCAAGCCATTGGCGAAGCGCGTATTTGGTGCGGATGCCTTTATTCTGGTAACACCGGAGTACAATGGTGGCTACTCTCCTGCATTACAGAACTTATTGGATCATTTTCCTAAGCAGAGTCGTAAGGCTTTTGGCTTGGTAACTGGTTCAACGGGTGCTTTAGGTGGTATGCGTAGTTCTCAGCAATTGTTGTTGCTGGTGCCAGCTTTGTTTGGCATTGCATCACCGCATATGCTGATTACGCCCTTGATGGACAAGAAGTTCGATGAAGCTGGTAACCTCATAGATCCAAGCTTCCAGAAGAATATCGACAATTTTGTACGAGAATTTCTCTGGCTGGCCGAGACCTTGAAGCCGGAACCAGTGCTGAATTAATATGTAAAACAGTGGCGGAGTTGTAACTTCGCCACTTTCATTTTATACCCTCATGAGCGACGAGATCAAACACGAATGCGGCCTGGCTTTTATCCGCTTGCGTAAGCCTTTTTCCTGGTATCAGCAGCAATACGGTTCTGTTATGTATGGGTTGAATAAACTCTATCTGCTCATGGAGAAGCAGCACAACCGCGGCCAGGATGGTGCTGGTGTGGCTTCAGTAAAACTGCATGTAGAACCAGGTTATCCTTTTTTGGCTAGAACACGCAGCAATGCGCCTCAGCCTATTGCAGATATTTTCTTCAAGATTGGTCAGGAAGTAGCAGAGCTAGAGAAATATCAGTCAGATATCAAACAGCATCCAGGACTCATGAAAGGTCATTTGCCTTTTCTGGGTGAATTGTTGTTGGGTCACTTACGTTATGGTACACAGGGTAAAAACAATGTAGAGTTTTGTCACCCATTCATTAAGCGAAACCTTATTCCCGGAAGAAACCTTGCATTAGCAGGCAATTTCAACCTAGTGAATACAGAGGAATTGTTTGATTTGGTGAACGTAAATCCAGGTGAGTTTCAAAAGCAGAGCGATCTGGCGGCGATGATGGAAGTGATTCATCACTTCTTGGTGAAGGAAGATGAAGTGAGCCCGAATGCGCCCGATCTCAGCAAAGTATTGCGTAAAGCTGCGCCATTATTTGATGGTGGCTTTCATATTGGTGGCTTGATTGGTAACGGGCACAGTTTTGTGCTGCGTGATGCACATGGTATTCGTCCGGC
>DALYHN010000009.1:0-13052 GCA_031970875.1 Chitinophagaceae bacterium | reverse complement strand
GAGCGTATTGCACTCGGTCATCACCTCAGCAGAACAGTATTAGATAATATCAATCACGATTTAAAGAATACCATTTTCTCTTACATACCCAATACTGCTGAAGTTGCCTTCTTTGGTTTGGTAAAGGGCATGGAAGAATACCTCAATAAGATTAAGGTAGAACGTATCCTCAGCTGGGGTAAGGATTTTACGCCGGATAAGCTGGAGGAGATGGTGAATAGAAAAATTCGTCAGGAGAAAATTGCCATCAAGGATGTGAAGCTGCGCACCTTTATTACAGAAGATGCCAGCAGAAATGAAATGGTGCAGCACGTGTACGATATTACTTACGGTACAGTGCGTAGAGGAGAAGATACTTTGGTGGTGATTGATGATAGCATTGTGCGTGGTACTACTTTAAAGCAAAGTATTGTGCGTATGCTGGCGCGTTTGCAACCCAAGAAAATCATCGTGGTTTCTTCTGCACCGCAGATTCGTTACCCAGATTGCTATGGTATTGACATGAGTAAGCTGGGTGATTTCATCGCCTTTCGCGCTGCAGTAGAATTGCTGAAAGAGCGCAATATGGAAGATGTACTCACCAAAGCGCTTGAGGAAATCAAAGAACTGCAAAGAAATAACCAGTTGCATGTACGCAATGTGGTGAGAGATATTTATCATCCTTTTACGCCGGAAGATATTTCCAATAAAATTGCACAGCTCATTACGCCTGCGGAAGTGAATGTGCCTGTACAAGTGATTTATCAAACCATAGAAGACTTACACGATAGTTGTCCTACCAATACAGGCGACTGGTATTTCACGGGCAATTATCCCACCCCCGGTGGTAACCGCGTGTGTAATAAAGCTTTCCTGAACTATATGGAAGGCAGAAATGTACGTGGCTACTAATCAATCATGCATGGCATTGATTAAATTGTAGCATGAACACTGCTGCAATTTCTTCTCAGCGCATTCAGATGCAGCTGAAGTATGATTTGATTGGTAAAGACTCCTACCGTGGTGTAACACTCAGTTATGCATTTCTGGCCAATCAGTTTGGGCATTTTGCATTGGGCTTTATTCCTGCCTTTGTGCTGTATTATTTTTGGCCATGGTGCTGGATATTGTGGTTTGATACTGCGATTAGTGCTGCTACTATTATTGCATTGGGTTGGTTTTTGTTTGAGTGTTTTAATTTCCTGAAGCCATTATTAGGTAACAAGGGCAAGTATGTATTTCAACCAGATTGGTGGAATGTTGGCATTGATACGTTTATTGATATTTGCTTTTTTGCTTGTGGTGCTTTTATGCTGGCAGCAGTAGCAAGCGCTTATACCTATGTATGGATTTTTCCTGTATTGTTGTTAGCAGTACTACTCTATTTTGCGCGAGGTTGGTATATCACCAAGATTTGTCAGCAAACAGCAGAATATCCTTTTCAGTTTCGGTTAAGTCAGTGGCAGTTTAGAATACATGCATCCAATCAACAAGCGGTATTGGCTATTCAATCAGCCAAACCTCAGGGCATGCATGTATTGGTGATTGGTCCCAGAGGTTGCGGTAAAACCAGTTTGGCTGTAGCGATGGCGAATGAGCGTTCCATTGATGGACAAAAATGTGTGTATGCTACTGCAAGCAAATTATTAACGCAAATGCATGATGCGGATACAAGTATTCTACAAAGCAATCCTTATGCATTAACTACCTGGCGCAATGCAGATTGGTTGGTGATAGATGATCTGCATCCGGGTGAACCTGTGCAGGGTGATTTTATTACACCCGCCATTGTACAACAGCATCTACAAGCACGACAGGAGAATACAACCGCTTTAGTTAGTAGGAATACTATCTGGGTATTGGGAAGCGATGCGCCCGGTACGCATACCCAATTGCATATCTGGCAGCAATGGTTGCAGCAGATAGGTGTGCAGTCGCAACATATGCGCGTCTTGGATTTATCTCTTTAAGGAAGGATAAAGTTTTCGTACGCAAAACTGATGAGGTGGGGCAGTCCCTTTACATCAAAGCGTTTATACAAAGGCAGAATCCTTTTTTCAACTGCACTTAAAGTGATGCCTAAATGATCGGCGATTTCCTTGAAGGAAAGTCCTTTTGCTACAAGTGAAAGGGCTTCTTTTTCTTTAGCAGAAATGGCTGAGTACTGGAACAATTCTTTATTCAGAATTTCTTCAAACTCGTTTTTGAAAGGCCCATAAGCACCATAACGCAAAACTTTACCAAAGCGCAGGCTTTGATTTACCTGAAAGCGACCAATTACTTCATCGACATGGTTGTGTTTGGTGCTGAATACGCGAATATGGATAGACATGGGTACCATGGAACCATCCTTGTGAATTTTTCTACCTTCGAATGAATAGCTGTATTGATCCAGGTCTTCTCTTGGATTCAATAAAAACTGAACAGCTTTATTATTCAATTCAAATGCGAAGGGTGCATGGGCGGGATCCGTTGCCTGCATGATGATATGCATGGTGATTTCGTCATCGCGATAGCCCATGGTATTTTCCCAACCGGCAGTATAGAGCAATTTATTCTGCTGAAATGAATACACATACACTGCTTCGTTGGGAAAGAGGGGAATATTATTACGATAATGCTCGTACAGTGGGTGGTTTTTATCAACCGGAGCGCCTGAAACCTGTGTAATCGCGAAATAGTCAAATCCAGCTTGGGGCATAGTGACGAATTTGTAGCAACCTGCGGAAAAACGCAGTTGACTTGTCGATTTTGTCAACCTAGTTTTGTCCTTATATCAATGATAGTTAATCTGTCTTGATTTACAGCCTGTAAAAATAGGGCATTTGCGATATGATTACAGGCAGTCCCGTTTTAAACCTATCCGTGAAAACTACGGCAATGTTATGAACGGGCTTTGGACACAGGAACTATTGGGGGATAGTTAATAAGGTCGCCTGCGTTTAGCAGGTGACCTCCGCTTCGGCGGTCAAACAAGTCTATTGGGGGTTTTCTCATAATTGGGTACCGGGAGCGGTGCCCTTTTTTATGCATAAGCTTGTACTCGGGTTTCATACCAGAGTCCAAACTATCCTTAAATGAAGGATAAATGCAAAACTGCTTTACTAAGCTTCTATCCGGGTAATAAAATGAGGTCTTTACGCTTTAGACGATAAACTTAAATACAGGAAGCGTTATTTAACTTAAATCAATTATGGTTAAATAAGATTTTTTTATTTAACTTTACTCAATGCTTAGTATAGATGATTTCAAGAGTGGTTTTTATGGAAAACAGTTTGATTATAAGGCATTTATGCCAGAAAAAATTAATTCGGCATGGTCTTGGAGTGACAGAGAGCTAACTCGTCTGGTAGAAAAATCTGCAATAGCAATGGGTCAGCTAGATGCCTATGCTCATCAAATTCCCAATATTGATCATTTTATACGGATGTATGTTGTAAAGGAGGCAACTGTATCTAGTAGAATAGAGGGAACACAAACCAATATGGAAGAAGCACTCCTTCGAGAAACAGATATACAGCCTGAACGCAGAAATGATTGGTTTGAGGTAAATAATTATATCGAGGCATTGAATAGTTCTATTGAACGGTTAAAAGAGTTGCCTCTTAGCTCACGTTTATTGAAAGAAGCGCATAAAACCTTATTGACAGGAGTTAGGGGTGAACATAAACTACCTGGAGAATTTCGAAGAAGCCAAAACTGGATAGGTGGATCTTCTTTATTAAGTGCAGTATTTATACCGCCTGTTTGGGAGGAAGTAAATCCCTTAATGGGCGATATTGAAAACTTTCTGCATAATGAAGACACCGGACTTACCAATCTGATTAAAATTGCTATCGCGCATTATCAATTTGAAACAATTCACCCATTTCTTGATGGTAACGGACGTATTGGTAGATTAATGATCACTTTATATCTCGTAGAAAAAGGCATCATTGAAAAGCCCGTATTGTACTTGTCTGATTTCTTTGAAAAAAATAGGGACCGCTATTATGATAACTTAACAAGGGTAAGAACTCAAAACGACTTATTGAAATGGGTTAAATTCTTTCTTGTAGGAATTATTGAAACATGTCAAAGTTCAATTCAAACATTAAAGTCGATTATTGAGCTAAAGAAAGTATGCGAGGAAAACCGGATATACCTGCTTGGTAAAAAAGTAAAAACAGCTAAACTTTTACTAGACTATTTATTTCAACAGCCGATTGTTGATGCAGAAATGGTTTCTGCGGAAACAAAAATTTCTTTAGTGTCTTCATATAAATTAATAGATGATTTTGTTAGATTGAAAATATTGAGAGAGATGACAGGGGCCAAACGAAATAGACTATTCATTTTTGATGAATATTTTACCCTATTTAATCAGTAGTGTTGACAAGTCAATTTTATATTAAAAAAATGATCTTTGATAATCCCGCACCTGCGGGATGATTTGCTTTCAATTTTAGGAACAACGATCTTTGATAACAACGCATTCAAACGTGAGCCGTTTGGGCAGGAAGTTGTGATTTGCTTTCAATTTTAGGAACAACGATCTTTGATAACAACGCCATGAAGATCAAAAGAAAATCAAAGCTGGTTGTGATTTGCTTTCAATTTTAGGAACAACGATCTTTGATAACAACAAAGAGGTGGCTAAGGAGTATAAAGCCAGCGTTGTGATTTGCTTTCAATTTTAGGAACAACGATCTTTGATAACAACGTAGCCCGCAAGAAACTGCTGTAGAGTTTGGTTGTGATTTGCTTTCAATTTTAGGAACAACGATCTTTGATAACAACGAAACTCGGCGCCGTTACTCTGAATATGACGTTGTGATTTGCTTTCAATTTTAGGAACAACGATCTTTGATAACAACCTGATTTAATTATTCAGCAAGCTGAATTATGTTGTGATTTGCTTTCAATTTTAGGAACAACGATCTTTGATAACAACATTCGGAAGTTGTGTCCGTAGGGATTACTCGTTGTGATTTGCTTTCAATTTTAGGAACAACGATCTTTGATAACAACCAATATGCAGGTGGCAAACATGACCGAAAGGTTGTGATTTGCTTTCAATTTTAGGAACAACGATCTTTGATAACAACAAATAGGAGGATTTTCGTAAGTAAGGGTTAGTTGTGATTTGCTTTCAATTTTAGGAACAACGATCTTTGATAACAACCTACCTGCATATTCTGTAAGATCCTCAATAGTTGTGATTTGCTTTCAATTTTAGGAACAACGATCTTTGATAACAACGCTACATTATAAAAGCCATCGTAGAACCCAGTTGTGATTTGCTTTCAATTTTAGGAACAACGATCTTTGATAACAACAAGAATGCTGTATTCCTCAATAAGCTGCTGGTTGTGATTTGCTTTCAATTTTAGGAACAACGATCTTTGATAACAACGAAACCAAGATCGATAAGCAGGCAGTTATGTTGTGATTTGCTTTCAATTTTAGGAACAACGATCTTTGATAACAACATATGTACCTCGTTATGCCGAATATAAGTTGTTGTGATTTGCTTTCAATTTTAGGAACAACGATCTTTGATAACAACCAAAATTCCAAAACCTAAACCAATTAAAGAGTTGTGATTTGCTTTCAATTTTAGGAACAACGATCTTTGATAACAACAATACTCTGTTTGTTGTAGTAATGTCTTGAGTTGTGATTTGCTTTCAATTTTAGGAACAACGATCTTTGATAACAACCAAAAACAAGTTTTTTGCTTGCACCTACAGGTTGTGATTTGCTTTCAATTTTAGGAACAACGATCTTTGATAACAACTCAAACTCATCCAGATCAATTAGTACTGCAGTTGTGATTTGCTTTCAATTTTAGGAACAACGATCTTTGATAACAACATCCCTTTTTTCAGTGCGCACCTTTCTGCGTTGTGATTTGCTTTCAATTTTAGGAACAACGATCTTTGATAACAACAATACTCTGTTTGTTGTAGTAATGTCTTGAGTTGTGATTTGCTTTCAATTTTAGGAACAACGATCTTTGATAACAACCGATTCTCTCATTTCCTGTAGTACCGGAAGGTTGTGATTTGCTTTCAATTTTAGGAACAACGATCTTTGATAACAACATCACGGTTTATTCAGACGATCCAACTATGTTGTGATTTGCTTTCAATTTTAGGAACAACGATCTTTGATAACAACTTCCACTTTACCTATGTCAATTACCATGGCGTTGTGATTTGCTTTCAATTTTAGGAACAACGATCTTTGATAACAACGAAGAGAAAGAAGGCCTGTCTGAGCAGGAGGTTGTGATTTGCTTTCAATTTTAGGAACAACGATCTTTGATAACAACCTGGCCACCTAACAGTTGACAGTACTTCGGGTTGTGATTTGCTTTCAATTTTAGGAACAACGATCTTTGATAACAACGTGGTACTGTTGTAGCCACCACTGCCTGCAGTTGTGATTTGCTTTCAATTTTAGGAACAACGATCTTTGATAACAACCCTTTGTCAAAAAAGGGTTTTATGACTTTGGTTGTGATTTGCTTTCAATTTTAGGAACAACGATCTTTGATAACAACAAAACTTCGTAATGATGAAGATGAAAATCGTTGTGATTTGCTTTCAATTTTAGGAACAACGATCTTTGATAACAACCACTTAGCCGAGCAAGAGCATAACAGGCAAGTTGTGATTTGCTTTCAATTTTAGGAACAACGATCTTTGATAACAACATATCAAATGCGGTGACAAACCGGCTTCCGTTGTGATTTGCTTTCAATTTTAGGAACAACGATCTTTGATAACAACTAAATCTAAATCCGCTTGTCTAAGTTTTGAGTTGTGATTTGCTTTCAATTTTAGGAACAACGATCTTTGATAACAACGCTTGCGAAGTGCGAAGTAAGCGAATGGAGGTTGTGATTTGCTTTCAATTTTAGGAACAACGATCTTTGATAACAACTGCTGCAAAACTACTTAGTGACTTATCTCAGTTGTGATTTGCTTTCAATTTTAGGAACAACGATCTTTGATAACAACCAGCAAGAAACGCAATCCCTTCTGCTTTCAGTTGTGATTTGCTTTCAATTTTAGGAACAACGATCTTTGATAACAACGTTGGTTTTTGGCTTTTCCTTCGCGCTGGTGTTGTGATTTGCTTTCAATTTTAGGAACAACGATCTTTGATAACAACGAAGAGACAATCAGCCTGTTTAAGGATGGTGTTGTGATTTGCTTTCAATTTTAGGAACAACGATCTTTGATAACAACTATTAAGATCATCGAGGCAAGAGCGGCTGCGTTGTGATTTGCTTTCAATTTTAGGAACAACGATCTTTGATAACAACAGGAATAGCTACAACGCTTATCCAGCAAGGGTTTTCAAAGATCGGATTCCTGAAAAAATCGCTGCTTCGGCTGTTATTTTGGGTCGAAATGAGCATTTTTTCTAAGGCTATTCCTAAAATAGTTCAAGTTGTTGGGGTGCTTCCAGCGGTTCGGCTGGGGTTTTGCCTTGAAATATCTCAATTAGGCCAAATTGCTTATCCGTAATCGTCATCATCACTACATGCCCTTTTTCCGGTAAGCTTTTCTTCACCCTTTTGATATGTACTTGGGCATTTTCCATACTGGGGCAATGGCGCAGGTAAATGGAGAACTGAAACATGGCAAAGCCATCTTGCAGCAGCTTTTTTCTAAAATCTGCGTAAATCTTGCGGTCTTTTTTGGTAACCACGGGTAGGTCGAAAAAGACGATTACCCACATGATTCTGTATGCGTTTAATCGTTCTGCTTTCATGGCAGAACGGGGTATGCTATTTTCCGTTGGCTGCCTGCAAAACATTTGGCCAAAGAAGCGGCCGTTTTCTGCGTAGCCACAAAAAGGGGACTGGTTTCATCATCAATCAATACATCCACCGTTGGCAACCTAAGTAATTGATTTTTAATATCTCTGTTCATTACTTGAATGTCAGAAGTCTTGGCGATAATGCCCCTTACCAGATGGTCTACAAAAGGCCGATAGGGCTCCATAATATCATCGGCCAAACAATAAGCATTATAGCGGTTTCTATGGAATATGCCTAAAGCCGGTAATAACCCCGCACCGGTTAAAGCCCTTGCCATAGTGGCCCTGATGATGGCATAACCATAATTAAGCAGGTTATTGGGCGGTGGCCCCTCTCTATGCCGGAAGAACTGCCAGGCTTCCGGGAAAATATGCTTCCAATAATGGGCAGAAGCCTGTGCTTCATGGTTATCTGCATCGCCGCTTTTAACAGCTTGTTTCAGGTTGGTGAGTAGCTGATGGGGTATCTGCCATTTTTCCAATACAAGGGCCTGATTATGAATTTTGGCCTTGATGGTTTGTTGCCACAATTGTTTTTTCAACGGCTCCGTTGCTGCTAACTGGAAGCGGAAGCGCTCGCTCTGTAAACTATGGCCCTCCAATGGCAGCAATAAACCGCTGGGGTGGTATTGCTCGTTACAGGTTACAACGGCTGTATTATTGGCTACTAATTGATCCAATAAGTAATGTGTGATGGTAATTTGCCTGTGCTCTAAAACCAAAATGCCAATATCTTCTATGGGCACAGTTTTATCCGGCAGGTTTTCCATACCCTTTACATGGGCATAGCTTACCACCAATTGTGCATTGGCACAATGCAGGTGGCAGGGGCTTTCTATGCAAAGGCTGCGTTTGATCATCCCCTAACAGGTTTAATTGATCCAATTCTATTTACTATTAGTTTAATACATAAGTCCTTTATTTGTTTTCCTTCAAAGCTTGCCGTTTTCGTATCGAATGATCCCGTGAGTTTATTCTTTGATTTATCAAGATTTAGATCTACCTCTTTAGGAATTATTTTCTTTGCAATATGTATAGGCGTAAAATAACATGTAGAAGAAAAGTCGTTAACAACAAAAATTCTCTTTATTTTCTCTTCAGTAAGATTAGTAAAATCAATTTGTTTGATATTATCCCTTTCTTCTTCAGATGGAATATATACTAGATCATAAGGGGACAGGTAAAAAAGGAATTTACCTCGTTCACTTTTTATAGGAATAGTATGTGTTTTTGCTTGCTCTGATTTACTAAGAGAGGCTCTCCACTTTTGATGTTCAATAACTTCATTTAAAGGAATAGTTTCAAATACTCTTTTTTGCTTTTCTTCATCCCAATAAATAGCATAAAAAAGATTTGTACCATCTGCAGTTTGAACGTACTTCTTTTTTTTATTTCCAGTTTCTCCTAATTGAAACCTGGAAGCAACTTCGAAAAACCTTGCTTTGTATATTGGTTGATGCCACTTGCCTTTGTTGAATTCCAGTATATTAGAGTTTAACTCATCCAAACCATCAGCTGAGAATGCAATTTCGGGGTCATTATTTTTAGAAATAAGAAATCTATTTAGGATTTCCTGAATGCCAGTATCTGTTATTTTATTTATGTCTATTGTTGGGTTAATATGTCTTCTAATTGCAACTATAGATTTTTCATTTGATTTTTTAACTCTTGGTAATTTTACTTTCCCAAATACAAAAGCTTGGTGCATAGGCTTTCTTATTGCCCAGCTATCACCTTTGGTCTGAGTTGTAATTATTTTTTTTGTAATACCATTTTCTGTTTCCCAACGCTCGTATTTATTTACTGTTTTATTAATAACTCTCAAATTTTGTTTGAAACTGATAACAATAGTACTCAATTGGTCTTTTGCTTGCTCCGTAAAGCTTTTCCATGGCTTATTAAAAAGCCACTTATAGTTTTTCTCACTGCCGTCATTAAACTTTTTATAACACAGAATAGCTCTTAAATCCTCCCTTGCTTGCTGTTTTTGCTCTTTAGTTTTTGATTTGTCTAAAGCGTTTTGATTATTCAAATAATTAATATGGTTTCTAGTAGCACAGGCTATTACCAAGGCATCTAAAGCATGATGTCTATGATCAATTCTTTTCTTACTAAATCCTTTTGAATACTCTAAGGGCACGGTTGGTAGGAACTTATTTGTTGACGGATTTATATCTCCAAAATCTCTAGTTCCGTATAATTGATTTAATCTTTCGAATCGAGGTGCAATAATTTCATTCCATACATCATTCAATCCCCAATCCTGCTTTAAAATCGAAGTTATTTGTCCATTGCTTGACAGTAAATTGATCGAGGTGGTGCCATCATCTTTGTCCTCTTTTCTAACAATATTTGAAAGCAAGTTTTTAACAAGCTTACTTATATAGCGAGTATCATTCATTTGTCTTTGTGCAAATTCCTCTGGAATGTCTTCTAGTAAAAGTTTTTTCAATTTACTTCTACTCTTTGCGTACTGTTTTCTTACTAAATCCTCGTAAGCTTCTTTACTTAATATTTCAACTGTTTTACCAAAATTGATTGTGACTCTTTCTCCTTTGTGATTACTGATGAATTCCATACCAAGCTGGTTACCCTTTAGCTTATTCACCTCGCTTTCACAAATGACTTTATTGCTAAATGAATCATCAAAAAATCTGGACTGGGGAATAATATGTTCGATTTCATAAGCAGGTGTAAAAAGCTTGTTCAATGGTATAATTTCTCCCGTGTACGGACTTCTATATTTCTGTTCGAGCCAAAGTTTATATTTTACTAAGTCATTTTTAGAAGGCTGAGCTGTTTTGCTAATTTTCAGAATGTCATCTGGGATATCGGTTGATGCATTTAAAGCGCCATCCTCGTAAATTTTTAATATTTCTTGTTGACTTGGAGAATGAGGCCTTACATTTTCTATATTATTATCATTAAGCATTTCGGCTAAGAGTGCTTTAATACGAAGGTTCGTATTTTCGTTATTTGCAACTTGCTCTGTGATTGCCTTTCTTTTATCAGCCGGATTCCTCATTTCTCTACCAAGCTCTATGTGTATTTCATCAAAGAAATTTTCTTTGCCCTTACCGAAATGTTGCCAAATATCCCTTACTACTCTAAGGGTTTCAGTTACTACTTGTTCTACAATAGGATTACGAAGAGAATGTTGCTTGAACTCAATTAAATAGTTTTCCAAATCCTGAATTGTTCTCCAATGTTTGATTTCACCTTCTTCGCTATGAATATCGTAAACAATATAACTAGTGAGCCATAAGGGCAAACCTTTGAAATCTTCAATTTTGTTTAGATGCAATGCCTTTACTCTCACCCTTTCTTTTATGTTTTCATCAAATTCTCCTGTGATAATTTTATCAATTCTATCTAATGTTTGTGGATGAATATTAGATGCAGTCCAGTATTTGCCCATACGCATCAACGGCAATAATTTTTTAATAGCTTTTGCCGAGTAAGCTCCATACTCATTTTGGTAAGGAGGGAGTTTTTTAAATTCATTTACAAAATCATCCGGTAGGTTGTGCTTAATTGCAAAGCTTTTTAACCCTTTTTCAATTTCCTCTTTATCGTTTATTGAATAGAAAATATGCCATAACTCTTCTTCCCTTTGTTTATTCAAGAAGCTTTTATCAAGACCATCAATTTTGCCAATTTGATTTAGGATGGTAGCCCTTGTTTCATTACATGGATAAGCTTTAGAATCATCTTTTGTGGCATCATAAACATAATTCCATCTGTAATTTGCTGGCTTTAGTTTTAGCGGCTTTAGAAGATAGTTAAACAACTCTTTTTGTTTAATTTCTTTTCTATTATTTAACCAATCAAATAGTTCTGTCCAGTTGTCTTCTGATTTTAATATTTCATTCGTTGCATCATGGTCAGTGGCTATTTCATAAATACGTAAATTTTGTAGCCATTGCCAAAGCCTAAATTCTTGAAATAATGGGTGTGATTTTGGAATGCATTTTAAAGGCCTACGCTCTATTATACCATCTTTAGTAAAAGATCTCGTTTCAAACTTACAGTCACTGATCAAAGATTTTTTACTTTTTAGTGGTCTTTGATAAAAAATAATGTCGTTTAAGAGAAGATGAACAAGGTCTTTACTAGCAATAGATTTTTTATGATCTTCATTGTATTGATATAGTTCATTTAGCGCTTTTTTGTAAAGAGATTTACTTTTTAGTTCTTCATGGTATGCTTGTTGAGTAGATAAGATTTTGATTAGTTCGGATTTATAATATTTACGCTCAACAACTCTAACCAAACTCCCTTTGATTTTTTGCTTAGGATTTTTTAATAAGGCATCATAAATGTATTCACCAACGGTTTTTTTACTATTTTCTATTGAATATTCTGTTCTTTTTTTAACTAGTGTCCAGTCATTTTCCTCTGGTGCTCTAAAAGTTCTTTTTTCCTTGCCAGCTTTGTCAATAGTTGTTGTTACTACAAATTCTTTGACTTTTCCTTTCCACAGAACTGGTGTAAAGCTTGGTTTAATAAATTCCCAGCCATTTTCTAAAACTATTTTGTAGAGCATCTGCTTTCGTGCATTAAGCTCTTTTGTATCTATAACATCAATTACTTGTAAAGGATGAAACTCAACTAGCTTATCTGTATTATTCTCTTCCTCGTCCTCACCCCGCAATTGATAATACCCTCTCTTTTGATTGAAGTTTAGCAAAAGCCATGCTAGCTCTTCTTTTTCAATTTTATGTGTTAATGCTTTTTTACGCAAATAGTATATTGTCCAGTCATATGGAATCAGTTTTCCTTCAGATAGAATCTCAGGTTGCTTTTCTTTGAAATCCTCTAGCATTTCAAGGAAAGCTTTTTTATAAATAAACTCGAACGCTCTTGTATCTTCATTTAATCGGTACGCTATTTTTGGCTCCTTTTCCTTTCTAAATTGTCCAAGTCTTTTTTCGAAGTCTATTTCACTCTTATAGTGTTCGGGTAAGAAGTCAAGTATATTGAGTACTCTGTGAAGTCTTTCTCTTCTTAAAAGATGCCTTTCTCTTAGTCTTCTTTTTCCTCTTTGTTCTGTTCGCTTTGCAGTACTAGATGTAGTTACACCTTTATCGAAATCCCCAAGAATGTCTTCACTCATAGGAATTATTCTGGTTCCTAGCTTAATTATTTCTCCAGTTTTGTTTTCTACATCTTGACTTATTAGCGCCCATCCAATACTGTTGGTGCCAAGATCAAGCCCTAAAATTTTTTTGGTCATACAGCGATAATTTTTAATTTCA
>DALYHN010000008.1:2235-26995 GCA_031970875.1 Chitinophagaceae bacterium | reverse complement strand
AATCACCATAATCAAAGAAGAAGAGGTATGGCGAAGGATTCACGCTGCGCAAAGCTCGATACACATTAAACTCATCGCCGATGAATCCCTGCTGAAAACGTCGACTCAACACAATCTGAAATACATCACCTCGATGGCAATGACGAATACCGGCTTCCACCATAGCGATATATTCCGCATCGGTGAGATTACTGCTTTCACCAGCTTTTGTCTGAAAAGGATACACAGGTACATCCTTACTGCGAATCAAAGATTCCACAGCAGCCACATCACCTTCCAATCCTTTGATTTGGTTTTCCATCAAATAAAGCTCATCCTTGAAATGGTTGATGGCTATCACATATTGATACAAACGGTAACGCAATTGCGGAATCTGCACACCTGGCTTGTCTCTTAATGAGATCGTATCAAAACCTGCAATCGTATCGAACCCAGTATAACCAAACAGGCCTTGTGCTGTGGCCGCTACTTTCTCAGTTGGAGAAACAGCTTCAAAGCGACTCATAAAGTCCGTCAAAGCTGCAGTTAGGTCTTGCGGCTGCTTCAGTTGGATAGATTCCGGTTTTTGTGCAGGCAGTTTATACTCTATTTTTTGCGCGCTACTCAGCTCAATGCCGGCTATAGCATTGATACAAATAAAGGAATAGCTGTTTTCCGCTGCATGATGATCGGTACTTTCCAAGAGGATGGTATCACGGTATTTATCGCGCAAGCGCAGGTAAATACCTACCGGTGTGTACACATCGGCCAGCATTTTCTTTACGCTTGTAGTAATCTGAATCTTTTTCATGTTCTGCCTTGTTCGAATACAATAAAAAAGCCCCGACGATAGCGTCGGGGCCTATATTTTGCTAGTACTGGCAATGCCATTACAATCCCCGACTGAGGTTTGAATGCCACCACCAATGCTTATTGATCTGAATTTTCATGAATTGCAATATTACAGCATCCCCGAATACAACCAAAAGGTTTTTTTATGGGCAAATTTTCACGTCGATATAGCCGCTGGCAATATACTATTGGCTTTTTCTTAGCGTTTAAGTCATGAAATTTGAAACAAAGCGATTTGATATGCCCAAGATGAAGCAACTATTTCTATTCTCTATCAGCAGCATGCTGGTATTGTTGATGATTACAGCATTTACCCTGATCAATAACCCGGACGCCATGATTGGTTACTGGCGTACTGGCGATGGCAAAGCCATTGTTCAAGTGTATAAGCAGGAGGACAAATATTTTGGCAAGATTGTGTGGTTGGCTGAGCCTAATGATCCTGAAACTGGCAAACCCAAACTTGATAAAAAGAACGAAGAGGAGAAACTGCGTACCCGCCCTATCTTGGGCATGGTCAACCTGCGCGACTTCAAATTCATCAAGAAAGGGGTTTGGGAAGATGGCAAAATCTATGATCCCAAAAGTGGCAATGATTATAGCTGCGAGATTAAAATGACGGATGAAAACACGTTAGAAGTACGCGGCTATGTAGGTATTTCCATGTTCGGCAGAACAGATACCTGGAAGCGCCAGCGTATGAAGAGCTAACACTTAGTAAGTATTACCCATAAAAATCCCCCTGTAGCATTACAAGGGGATTTTTTATTAGCACCATTTGATTATAAACTCACCAAATTCAAACTCACGTTAAAGAAGAATGTGTTGCCTAGAGTTGGCTTGTACAATTCATCTTTCTCTTTACCATCATATTTGCTCACTTCTACAAAACGGCCATTGGCACGCAAACCCGCCTGCAGGCTGATCCACCAGAAACCGGATAAGCTCCTCTCCCATGTAATGCGGGGCTTGATTTCACCACGCTGCACAAAATGTGTGTGCCCACCACTATATTTTGCATACTGGTTACCTTCTAACTCATAGCCCAAATGCAGCATGGACTTAGGATTGAAGTTTCTTCTAAACTGTACTCTTGCAGGAAAGATGGCTTCTACACCCCAACGCTCATTAAAGTTGCGGTTATACATCAATACGGGTATATGTAGAATACGACCCATACGATAGGTTCTGGCAACACCTATACCCCACATGAAATCTTCATTAGGCTTCCAGCCATAAATAGCTGTTGCACTAAAGGTAACAGCTCGCATATCTGCTCGCTTAAAATCATCTGTGATGATATTCGCATCACCTGAAGCTTGAAACAGCAGGAAATGTTTCTCATCCAATGGCTTGAAAACAGTGGCGTTTAGACCTGCACTATGCATACCATAACTACCTAGCTGCTGCGTGAGCGCTAAAGTATTTGGTCTATCTGCTCGATAACCTGTACGCCAGTAAGTAGCGCCCAAACTGATGATGAGGTTGTTCTTGGAGATCACCGGATTGTTTACTGCAAGACGTAGACCACCGGCAGAAGCCAGATTAACTGTATTCGGATTGATCATCAAACTTGGGTTAGCAAACTCGGCAGCGCCCTGGTATTCGTACCCAATTGAAATAAATCGGTTGGGAATTGAACCTGTAATTTTCTGAGAAGCATAACGCTTCACTGGTGATTTGTCAATGTCTTCAAACTGAAAAGCTGGAGCAGTTGTATCTGTTTGTGCAAATAAAAAGCCTGATAGCATCAGCAGGCCTATCGTTAGGGGTAACTTCATTGCAGTTGATTTTACGGGCACAAATTGCGGCATTTTTGGCGCTTTCTGCCCCAATCAACTCCCATTTTTACAACCACTGTGTTTAAAGCACCCCTTTGGTACTGGGCAGGTGATTGCTGAATGGATCACGCTTTACCGCCATGCGGATGGCTTTTGCAAATGCTTTGAAGATGGCTTCAATCTTGTGGTGCTCATTATCACCTTTGCAGCTGATATTCAGATTGCACTTGGCCGCATCACTAAACGACTTGAAGAAATGGAAAAACATTTCCGTAGGCATTTCCCCAATTTTCTCGCGCTTGAATTCGGCATCCCAAACCAACCAATTACGACCGCCAAAATCAATCAACACTTTGGCTTCTGCTTCATCCATAGGCAAAGCAAATCCATAGCGCTCCATGCCACGTTTATCGCTTAATGCTTTGGCGAATGCTTCACCCAAAGCAATACCAGTGTCTTCAATGGTGTGGTGTTCATCTATATGCAAATCACCCTTGGTGGTGATATTGAGGTCTAACTTACCGTGACGGGCAATCTGATCGAGCATATGATCAAAGAATCCTAAACCGGTTTGTATGGCTGATTTTCCACTTCCGTCCAAATTCAAAGAAACCTGAATCTTGGTTTCATGCGTATTGCGCTCGTGTGCTACTTTCCGCAAACCAAGTATGAGGAAACTATAAACCGCTTTCCAATCATTCGTTTCAAAAGCAATCACATCACCAAGTACTGCGCGATGTTCATCAGACAAAGGGTGTAGTTCCGAAACAAAATAAATCGCTTTACAACCCAGATTCTTTGCTAATTGAATATCGCTCCAGCGATCACCAATGACATAAGAATTTGCCAGATCAAATTTTTCCTGATCAAAGAAATGCTGCAGTAATCCTGTACCGGGCTTGCGTGTTGGCGCATTGTCGGCAGCAAAAGTTCTATCGATGATCATTTCATCAAACACAAACCCTTCGCCTTCCAGTGTTCGCGTCATCAAGTTATGATAAGGCCAAAACGTTTCTTCCGGATAGGAAGCCGTACCCAATCCATCTTGATTAGTGACCATCACTTTGTAATAATCCATATCCGCTGCAATAGCAGCGAGTGCACTGATGGCACCGGGCACAAAGCTGGTTTTCTCCAGACTATCTACTTGAAAATCTGTTGGTGGTTCCTGCAGTACAACACCATCTCTGTCTATAAACAATACCCGTTTCATTACTTGATTTTAGCACGCTGGGCTTTCACCTCAGCAGGTGTGATAGCAGATGCTTTGTTACCAAAACTGTTTCTGATATAAGTAAGTACATCAGCAATTTGCTGATCGTTCATGTGTGCAAATGATGCCATGGGATTGAAATACTCTTCACCATTCACTTCCAAAGGTTCATTCAAACCTTTCAGCACGATACCAATCAATCTTGCTTTATCTCCAGTTACATAATCTGTTTTACCCAGAGGCGGTGTCATACGCGGTGCACCGGCACCATCTGCCTGATGGCACGACATACAATATTGAGCATACAATGCTTTACCTCTTGTAATGCTGGCTGCATTCGGCGTTTGCATACTTTGGAATACAATACCAACTGTAAGCAGACTTAAAACAACAATCAACTTGCGCATTAGACGAATTTATTTAGCTGAATAACTGATTTTCCAAACATAGCCCTTAGCATCATCTGATACATAGAGCGATCCATCAGGCCCCATTGCCAATCCGCAAGGGCGATGCATGGCATCTCTTGGATTAGACACTTTACCCTTTCCCGTAAACCCGTCGGCAAAGATTTCCCAATCGCCTGTAGGTTGACCATTTTTCATCGGCACAAATACCACATAGAAACCTTCCTGTACTTGTGGATTTCTATTCCAACTACCATGAAAGGCGATGAATGCACCGTTACGGTATTTCTCAGGAAATTGATTACCTCTATAGAACAACAATGCGTTTGGTGCTAAGTGACCGGGAAAGCCCACCAAAGGTTTGATCGCATCTGGCGCACCTTCTTTTTTACCGTCGCCACCATATTCTGGTGAAAGAATTTTCTTATTCTGGAATGGATCCCAATACACATAAGGCCAGCCGGCGTTATCGCCCTGCTTCACCATGTAAAAAGTTTCTGCAGGTAATTCAGCACCAGCTTTCGCATCATAGAGTTCAGGGAAATGTTGATACAACATATCGCGACCATGTACTGTCACAAATAATTCATTCACTTCAGTATTCCAGTCTAGCCCTACCACATTTCGCAAACCAGTTGCATAGCGAACCCCTTCCGCATAGCTCTGCTCCAATTTATCGGCACGGAATTTCCAAATACCGCCAGCTGAATCCAAAATTGGACAAGGCATCATGCCCTTTGAGCCCTGCATACGATCGCGCTCCTGACAAACATTAGAAGGCGCACCAATATTCACGTACAAATTCCCTTTAGGATCAATAGCTATTGACTTTGATGCGTGCTGGCGTTTGTCGACCAATCCATACACCACGCGTTCTGGCTGATCAGGATTGATAATATTATTCGCCGCATCTAACTGATAACGAAACACAGCTGAGTTAGAAGATGCGTAGAGATAATTCTTGTGCAAGGCAATGCCTGTGCCAATATAGTTACCGAAAGCTAGTGTGTCTTCATACACCCCATCTTTATCGGCATCACGCAGGCGAAGAATGCCTTTGCCGTAACGCAGGTTTTCTAATTTCAAATAAAGGTCACCATTATTGTGTACAGCAATATGGCGCACACGGCCCTTGTCTTTGGCAATATTGGTGATAGCAAATCCTTTAGGCAAGTGAATATCTGCCTGCTGTGCAGATACCTTCAAAGTGATCAGACTAATCAGCGATACGATAATTTTTCTCATTTGATTTATTTAAGGGGTCACAAATTACTTATTCTGCTACAAATCCTTTAGTTGCCAGCCATTCGGCTAAAGCATCAACTAAAATAGTATTCTCTTTTTCAGTACCAATGGTGATGCGAAGACAGTCTTCACATAGTTGCACATTACTCCTATCACGCAATACAATGCCTTTGGTTAACAGGAATTCATACACTTTTCTTGCTTCTGCTATTTTCACGAGCAAAAAATTGGCATCAGAAGGGTAAACCGTTTCCACTGTCGGCATTTGCTCAAACACTTTTTTCAAAGCCTCGCGCATAGCCACCAGCTCCTTGATCATATCATTCACCTGCCCTACTTCTTCCAATGCTTTCAGCACCAAATCTTGTGTAGCCTGATTGATATTGTAAGGCGGCTTCACTTTGTTCATCACTTCAATAATTTCCTCCGAAGCGAATGCCATACCCAAACGCAATGCCGCCAAGCCCCAGGCCTTACTCAATGTTTGCAGCACCACCAGATTGGGATACTCAGTCAGCTCTTGGACAAAGGTTTTCTGTCGAGAGAAGTTGATATAGGCTTCATCAATCACCACAATGCCACTAAAATTATTCAGCACTGTTTCAATATCCGTTCTGTTCAATGCATTACCCGTTGGGTTATTGGGTGAACATAGCCAGATGATTTTGGTATTGGCATCTGTCAGTTGTTCCAAGTGTGCGAGATTCAATTGAAAATCCGGTAATAAGGGTGCTTTACGTACTTCCACGTCATTGACATGGGCACTTACTTCGTACATGCCATAAGTGGGCGGACAAATCACCACATTATCTTTACCGGGTTCACAGAAACAACGGAATAAAATATCGATACACTCATCACTACCATTACCCAGAAAAATATGTTTTGCATCAATACCTTTTATTTGGCTCAGCGCCGCTTTCACCTGCTGCTGATGCGGATCGGGATAACGATTATACCACTTAGGTAATGGCGAGCCCAGACTATTCTCATTGGCATCAAGAAAAACTTTTGCGTCGCCGGAGAATTCGTCACGAGCAGACGAATACGGAGTGAGCTGTTTAATATTAGGTCTAGTTAATTTATGTAGATCGAATCTCATGGTAAAGAATTTAGAAGTTAGTAGTTAGAAGCTAGCCAATACTACTACTTTGCATTTTTTGAATATACACTTCCAGCATTTTGGACACCTCTTCCAATAAATGCATTTGATGATCATCAACAGTATAAGCAAGATCCTTCGCGAGTATCATAAAGTAAGTACACTCTTCAATAGAGCCTTGAGCAATATTAAAAAACCGCATCTTCTCTGGCTTTGTTTTCTTTTTATATCCTTCAGCAATATTTGCAGCGATTAAGATTGCAGCCCTTCTAAATTGAGGAACCAGCACAAACTGCTCTTCTTTTGGAAAATTCTTTGTCATAGTATATACGGCAAGCACAAATTGATGTGCTTTTTGCCATACAATTAGCTCTCGAAAGCTCTTTGTTGAAGAAACACTCATTGAAAATTTATTTATATGAAAAGCTAACTACTAGCTTCTAAATGCTGTCTTCTAATAATCACTGCTCTCGCATGCGCATCCAAACCTTCTGCTTCTGCCATTAATCGAACTGTTTCAGCAATATTGTCCAAGCCTTGCTGACTCAACTGCTGATAGGTAATCTTCTTCACAAAAGCATCTACACTCACCCCACTGTACGCATGCGCAAATCCATTGGTCGGTAAAGTATGGTTGGTACCACTGGCATAATCGCCCACACTCTCAGGTGAATAATGACCAATAAATACAGAACCTGCATTCACAATCTGTTCTGCCACTTCAGCTGCATTATCCATCGCTATAATCAAGTGCTCTGCTGCATAAGCATTCACCAAGGCGATTGCTTCTTTTACATCTGGCAAATACACTGCTCTACTATGCTCCAATGCTTTTGCCGCCAATGCTTTCCTCGGCAATTTATCCAATTGCTTTGCAACAGCATCCAGTACACGCGGTATCATCTGCTGATCAGTTGACACGAGTAATACCTGACTATCCACACCATGTTCTGCCTGACTTAATAAATCAGCAGCCACAAAATCCGGATTGGCACTAGCATCTGCCAGTACACATACTTCACTGGGGCCTGCAGGCATATCAATAGCCAAACCTTCCATCTGTACTAATTGTTTGGCACAAGTGACATATTGATTACCCGGACCAAAAATTTTATAGACCTTAGGTACCGTTTTGGTGCCATAAGCCATTGCAGCAATTGCTTGCACACCACCAATCTTGTAGATATGTGTTACGCCTACCAACTTGGCTGCATAAATGATTGCAGGGTGTAACTGCCCGTTCTTATCTGGCGGAGAACAAAGCACAATTCTTTTACATCCCGCTAAGTGCGCAGGAATGCCCAGCATCAATACAGTAGAGAATAAAGGCGCTGTGCCACCGGGAATATAAATACCGACTGTTTCAATACCTACTGATTTGCGCCAACAGCGCACACCCGGCATGGTTTCAATAACAGATGGTGTTTGTAATTGCGCTTGGTGAAAAGTGGTGATATTCTCTGCTGCTGTTTGAATCGCTGTTTTCAGCTCATGTGATAAAGCCGCTTCGGCTTCAATCAATTCATTCTCATCAAAGGCAAAATCTTTTAGGAGAACACCATCAAATTTTTCTGTGTATTCAATGATTGCTTCATCCCCTCTTACACGCACATCATCCAGTACTGTGCGCACAGTAGCACGCAAAGCGGTATCATCCATTATCGGTCTTGAGATAATGGAAGCCCATTCTTGCTGCTTTGGCTGTTCAAATATTTTCATACAACTAGATGATCATTTTTTCAATTGGCACTACCAGAATACCTTGTGCGCCTGCTGCTTTCAACTGCTCGATGATATCCCAAAACTCATTTTCATTCAACACACTGTGTACACTACTCCAGCCTGGTTCTGCCAAAGGCAAAACAGTGGGGCTCTTCATACCGGGTAATAACGAAATAATCTGCTGGAGGTTCTCATTAGGCGCGTTTAATAGAATGTATTTGTTGTTCTTCGCCTTCTTTACTGCCTGCATGCGGAATATGAGTCGCGCCAATAATTGTTCTTGCGCTTCGCTCAATTGTTGATTCTTGATAAGCACAGCTTGCGATTGCAGAATCGTCTCCACTTCTTTCAGTCCGTTCATGAACAAGGTGGAACCACTGCTCACCAGATCACAAATGGCATCAGCCAATCCAATACCCGGCGCAATCTCCACGCTACCGCTGATCTCATGGATTTCCGCGCTAACCCTCTGCTCATTCAAGAAAGCTTGCGTAATTACCGGATAAGAAGTAGCAATTTTTTTACCCTGCAAGTATTGGACATTTAGATAGGTCTCTCCTTTTCTAACGGCAATACTCAAACGACACTTACCAAAACCCAGTTTTTCAGCAACAGCCACTTTTTTCTGCTTTTCATATACCACATTCTCTCCCACAAAACCAATATCTGCTACGCCGTCTTCCACGTATTGCGGAATATCATCATCGCGCAGGAAGAAGAGTTCCAGCGGAAAATTGCTCGCTTCCGCCTTCAATTTGTTTACCCCATTAGAGATATCTACCCCACATTCCTTCAACAGGCGAATGGAGTCGTCGTGCAAACGACCTGATTTCTGAATGGCTAGTCTGAGTTTTACCTGATCATTGCTCATAATCTTCGATTGAACGTAAAAAAATAGGGCTCACCATTGGTAAGCCCTGTAATACAATCAAATACGCATACAGCATCGGCCTACCGCTTGGGTAAGTTATGATGATGATGGATATGTGTTTGATTGAACATGGCACAAAAATAGGTGAAATAGCTTATCAACAAAATTTTATCAGCGGTTTCGCAGCTCAATCTGCAGTCCTTACCTTACGTATCTTAAAAAAATTGCCATGAGAAACATACCCCGTTTGCTCGCCTTATGCATGTTTGGTTTGCTTAGCATAGGTGCACTTGCACAAGATGCTATCGGCTATCAAACACCGCCTCAAGTTATTGCTGACTTATTATTAGCTAAACCAACACCAGGTGTAAGTATTGACGACAAAGCACATTGGATGTTGTTGATTGAAAGAAATAGCTACCCAACTGTTGAAGAATTGGGCCAGCCTGAAGCACGCATTGCGGGCTTGCGTATCAACCCAATGAATTTCTCTCCTAGCAGACAGACTTACATCAACAATTTCTCACTGAAAAATATCAAGGAGAACACCACCATTCAAGTAAAAGGATTGCCTGCTGGCATGTTGGCTAGTCAGCCATCTTGGAATCCATCTCAAACAAAGATAGCATTCACTAATTCTACTGGTAGTCGTGTTGACCTATATGTAATTGATGTTGCTACTCAAACAGCCAAGAAAGTAAACCAACAGCCATTGAATACCGTATTGGGTGGTGCTTTCTCTTGGGTTGATGACAATACGCTCTTGTATAAAACTACTTTACAGCCTGCTTCTGCAGCACCTAAGCGTCCGATTACACCAAAAGGACCAGCCATGCAGGAAAACTATGGCAAAGCAGCACCAATCAGAACCTATCAAGACTTGATCAAGAGCCCATACGACGAACAATTATTCGAGTTTCTTGCCACTGCACAACTGGTGAAAAATGTGAATGGTGTTGAAACCAAAATTGGTAAGCCTGCACTCTATACTATGACAAGCATCTCACCTGATAAGAACTACATGATGGTGCGTACTATCCGTAAGCCATTCTCCTACCTGATGCCAGCGCAGTTATTCCCATCTACTGTTAGTATTACTGACATGAATGGAAAGACCGTAAAAGTTTTAGCGGAATTGCCTTCAGGCGAAGGTTCTCCATCTGGATTCGATAACGTACAAGATGTGGTGCGTGGTTTCGACTGGCGTGATGATGCACCTGCAACCATTACATGGTGCAAACCATTGGACAGTGGTATGATCAGAAGTAAAGTAGAATTTCATGATGCTGTTTATGCGCTAAGCGCACCTTTCAACGGCGAAGCCAAAGAACTTTTCAAAACACAATGGCGTTTCCGCGGTATTAACTGGGGTAATGAATCATTGGCACTGGTAAGTGAAGGTTTAGCAGGCAGACAGAGAGCACGTATCCATAAATACAATCCTGCTACGGGCGCTTTAGAACTCATGTTAGAAAGAGCGACCACAGATGCGTATAACGATCCTGGTCAACCATATACCTCCAAAAATAAATGGGGACGTCAAGTAATCACAACTATTGACAATGGCAGCAAACTGCTGATGATTAACAACACTGGTTCTTCACCCAAAGGAGATCTTCCCTTCTTAGCTAAGTTCGATTTAAGTACCAAGCAAAGCGAGATCATCTGGCGTTGTACCGAAGGACAGTTTGAATCGATTGTAGACATCTTAGATGCTGAAAAGCTTACGCTGGTAACTAGAAGAGAAACACAAAAAGATGTACCTAACTACTATATCAAGGATTTGAAAGCACGCATTGCTGATAGAGCATTGACAAATTTCAACAATCCCTATCCTGCATTAGAAGGCATTACCAAAGAAAAAATCAAGTACAAGCGCGTTGATGGCGTTGATTTGACTGGCGATTTATACTTACCTAAAGGATATGACCCCAAAAAAGACGGTCCACTGCCTGTTTTCATGTGGGCTTATCCAAGAGAGTTCAACTCTGCTGCTGATGCTGCTCAGGTGAGAGGTTCTAAAGATCGTTTCACGACAATCAGCTGGGGCGGACCAGTATTCTGGGTTACTCAAGGCTATGCGGTGTTGGATAATGCAGAAATGCCTATCGTAGCGACCAATGCTGATAAAAAACCAAATGATGATTTCATTCAGCAGCTGAAACTGAATGCAGAAGCTGCAGTTAATAAACTAGCAGAAATGGGTGTGGGTGATAAAAACCGTGTAGCAGTTGGCGGACATAGCTATGGCGCTTTCATGACAGCACATTTGCTTTCACACACCAACCTGTTCAAAGCAGGCATTGCACGCAGCGGTGCCTATAACCGTTCATTAACTCCATTTGGTTTCCAGAATGAAGACCGAACTTACTGGCAGGCACCAAACCTGTATTTTGATATGAGTCCTTTTGCTTATGCCAATAAAATCAAAACACCCATTTTGTTGGTACACGGTGAGATGGATGATAATCAGGGCACTTTCCCTATTCAGAGTGAACGTTATTATAATGCTATTAAAGGCCATGGCGGCACATCACGTTACATTGTATTGCCATACGAAGCACATGGTTACAGAGGAAAGGAAAACCTACTGCATATGTTGTGGGAACAACACCAGTGGTTAGAGAAATATGTAAAGAATGCTAAATAACCTGATAAAAAAGCCCCGACGATTCTGTCGGGGCTTTTAGCATCTAACTATATACACAGTTTTCATTTCCTCTTTATTCTTTACAATTGATGTTAGATTAATGTCCTCTTTTTCTATGCTTGTGAAAATGATGCGTTTTACCGGATTTGGCTTGCGCAGGAATCGCTTTTTGCACACCAGCTTGTACAGGCTCCGGCTTACTCAACACATAGGCCAGTAATAACAAGACAATGGATAAAAAAATCAATACCCATTGTATACCAAATTGCTCAGCCAATAAAAAGAATCCGACAAGATTTAACAACAAGGTTAACCCTGCAGCCAATAACATCATACTGCGGTACCCATGCTTTTTATACAGGGTGAACATGGCTGCCAACAAATTAATCAAGCCGATACCCAAGGCTAAAACCCAACCTGGTATCAGGTAATCAGCGAACAGTGTATGCTGCAACCAAGAGGTAGACAAGTCTAAACGTCTACCCGTTGGGTCGCTAATGAGCATAAAGCCAAGGTAAAGACCCAGTGCGCCTAACAACATTTCTATGGCTGTGGCTAACTGACGTACTGCTTTCATGGTGTAGGTTTTCTACTAAGCAACAGCATTTAGCCCTTTATAGCAATGATAATTATCAGGCTTTGGATAGCTCTTTTTCATGTACTAGCGCGAAATAAGCGATGACCGCACTCGCCAGCATCAATACTGCACCAAGAATGAAAGGCGCACCTGGAAAATAGACAGGTGCAGACTTTGCGGTGAAGAATGCAAATAAATTGGTCATTAATGGCGGACCAATAATGGAAGTAGCGCTCATCAAACTGGTTAATGCACCTTGTAACTCGCCCTGTTCATTTTGCGGCACATGACCGGTAATAATCGCCTGCAACGCAGGACCGGCAATACCGCCAAGACAATACGGCACCAGGAATACAAATAACATCCAGCTAGCGGAAGCTAGTCCAAATAGCAGCATTCCAAAAGCATACAAGAGTAAGCCTATGTACACACTTCGCTCATTGCCCAGCTTTGGATTCACGTAGCGAATTAAACCACCCTGCACGGCCCCCACCAATACACCCACCAAACCAAGTGAGAGACCAATTAATTTTTCAGACCAATGGAATTTCTCTATCGTAAAAAAGCTCCAGGTACTTTGAACTGCATGCGCAGCGATGTAGATCAATACCAACGACCCAACCAAAGCACTTACGCCACTATACCTGCGCAGTAATAACAAAGAACCCAATGGATTGGCACGCTTCCAACTGAAAGGTCTTCTTTTGTCTTTTGGCAAAGACTCCGGCAGGATGAAAAAACCGTATAACCAGTTCAGCAAACAAAGTGCAGCAGAAACATAGAATGGCACACGTGTACCGATCTGCCCTAAGAAGCCGCCCATCACAGGACCAATAATAAAGCCCACACCAAAAGCCGCACCTACCATACCAAAGTTCTTAGCCCTATCTTCAGGTGAGCTAATGTCGGCGATATAAGCTGTAGCTGTAGTAAAGCTGGCACCAGTAATACCTGCAATCATTCTACCAATAAATAGCCAAGTAATATTGGGCGCAAAAGACAAGAGGATATAATCTATCCCAAAACCAAATAAGGAGAATAACAAAACTGAACGCCTGCCATATTTATCACTCAGGTTGCCAATCACCGGTGCAAAAATGAATTGCATGATGGCATACGCAAATCCTAACCAACCACCATAACGAGAAGCATCACTTACATTACCATGTATGAGCTCTTCAATTAATTTGGGCATCACAGGAATCACCAACCCAAAACCAGTTACATCAATAAGTAGCGTAACAAAGATGAAGCCAAGGGCTGCCTGCTTTTTTCCCGACATAGTGCATGATTATCTGTCAAAAGTTAGCTTTTTCAACAGAAACACAAAACAATTATTGGTTAACCGACATAAAATCCGGCCTTTTAATAAACTGGCTAACAAACCTAAAGCGTAGATCAGTAGTGAAATCTATGCGAAAACGATTCATGCCGGCAATTACCCTGGGGAAATAAAACATCCTTAATTCCATGGTACCGAAAACAAGGTTTTCATTTCTGGACTTTACGCCACCGCCTAAAGAACTAAAGCCATCACTCTTGGCCCATGTTGCACCAATCGGTTTTAGCAGAGAAAAGCCGCCGAAAACAAAGGGTGCAAATCGAAATCCGTAGAATGACCAACTATTGAAAAAAACTGACTCTCCTCTTGTGGTAATACGAGCCGCTGATTGCAGATCACCCCTGCGGAATTCTGCTAAACCAAAGCTATTGTTGATGTATAAAGGCTCATTCAGTAAAGTTCTGTACTGACCCGCTGCGCTAAAGTGAAAGAAATTTCTTTGCATCCATCTTCCGCCTCTTTGATACAGCTTCGAAAAATAATCCATACTCGCCAAAACGGCAACATCCTCAGGATTGGCTTTGTGCAGGTAAGTGCTGGCGCGAAAAGTAAAGTTGAAATAATCACCTCTTGTCTTAAAGTAGAAACGCTGAAAATCCAAGCCTAGATACGCTCTCAAGCGCTGCTCTTTATCAGTATATCCACCAGTAAGCGAAAGATTCACACCTTCCGGAACGTCTTCGTTTCTACCAAAACCATATACATACTTTGCTTTGAAGAAGTCTTGACGAAAAGCATTGATAGTGATTAATCCGCCACGCAAATCAGCATACTGATAGTTGTATACATTTTGAAACTTATCCGGCACCTGATTAAAATGACGATAAAAACCTCTAATTGCGAGAAAGTGCCTGAATCGGCTTTCTCTACTCTTTTTAAAATAGCTATTCGTACCAAGGTTATACCCTGCCCAAGCATCAATTACATTAGCATCGTACCGTGCATCAGCATAATATGCCGAGTCGGGCAGATACATATTATTTGTCTGCGACTGTCCCGCTTCAATCGCATAAGTGAATTTCATATAAGGGTTCACCAGAGACTTAGACAACCGTATATACCTGTAATGTTCGTTGCGTTTACCCGTATTAAAAGCCGGCCGATAGGTTTGAAAGCCTAATGAAATATCTGTAAAACTGCCGGCAATATTTCTTTTAGTATAGTTAGCACCAAAACCCCAAGGCTCATTGCGCTTCGCTTCATACAAGGTTCTGAATGACAACTGATCACCCGAACCAAACAAGTTTTCTTCTGAAATCACCAACTCTCCGTCCTCAGGGCTACCAATATTGGCACTTACGCCAAGCGAAAACACATCTTTTACAATCACCAAGACATCAATCATATCTGGCATACCCGGCACTGGAATAACTCGCAATAAAGCATCTTGTATAAAAGGCTGTTCACGTAAATGCCTTTCATTATCGGCCATTAAATCTGGCCGTATGGAATCGCCTTCGGTAAAAAATAAGTTCTTTCGAATAACCGCCGCCCTAGTCGTGATATGCACTTTATCAGCAAGGGTATTCAGGTCGTTCACAACAACTTCCTTAGGATCATTCACATTACCACCTAGCCCCAATTGAATAATCTGGATATTTCGAATCTGTTTGCCCTTATATGGCACAAACACTTCATCATTTTTAGTTGCAGGGGCAGGTGCTTCCAGATTGGAGCGACTGATATTCTGCGCAAGCTTGCCAATAATACCCGGCTTTTTAACAAGAAAGAATGTATCTGCCTTATTGATATAGGATGAATCGAACTGCGCATGTATGCAGACCGACACAAACACCAATCCTATGGTCAGCAGTTGCTTCATCAATCAAGATCAAGTTACAAGGATGATGCCAATTCCTGCGCAAATTGTTCCAAGGATGGGTCTCTAGCACCCATCAAGAGTAAAACAGTGGGACCTTTTAGATGTGGGCGGACTGCTTCCAGCAAATCGGCCCTATCAGGCACAAAAAATGCTTGCTTGCCCAACTGTTGAATATCGTTGATCAAATCACCAGCAGAAATATCTTTCACTGCGGTACCACCCGCATAGAAAATTTCACTCATCCAAATTTGATCTTCTGATCTCAATGCTGCTGCTATCTCCTGAACAAAATCATGACGCAAAAAACGAGTAGGTCCATACCCATGCGGTTGAAACCAGGCTATCACTTTTGGTGCAATGGCCTGACAAGCTTGAATAGATGCTGCACATTTCGCAGGGTTATGTGCATAATCATCAATTACCCATACACCATTCTTCTCTGCAAGCAATTGATGACGACGATAAATACCGATATACTTACCCAAAGCCTTTGCAGCTGTCTCCAATGGAATACCAATATTCGCAGCCATCGCCGCTGCGGCCAAAGCATTTTCCATATTGTGCTTACCAACAGTTTGTAAGCTGAATGGCACGTCATTGATGGTAAACTGGATGGTCAATCCTTCTTGATGAAAATCTCCAGCGGTGAAACCTGCTTGCTTATTAACATCTAATGCAAAATCGAAAGCAGCATTGGTTGAAAAAGCTTCCGCCAAAGGATGTGATCTGTTTACAGAAAAAATCTGCTTCGTTTTTTTTTGAAACACACCAAAAATCTCTTTTAACTGGTCAATCTCCTGATGATCTTTATCAATATTCAGCAACAAACCTGCATAAGGTTCATACTGTACAATAGAACCATCACTTTCATCTGCTTCAATCACCAACCAGCCCGATTTCCCTACCCAAGCATTCCCAATCAATCCTTGTTGAATCAAACTCACCAAGCCTGCCCCACTAATAATACCAGGATCATAACCAGCTTCTTGCATGATGGCAAATAGCATCGCTGTGGTTGTACTCTTTCCACTTGTGCCTCCTACTGCAATGGTTTTATTTTCTTTTGCAATCAATGCCAGCAAAGCAGAACGTTTGATAATGGGTATGTTCAACTGCTTTGCTTTTTGCACATCCGGCACGGTAGCTTCTACTGCTGTTGACACAACTACCAATTGCGTATGTGCACCAATACCTGAGCCATCTTGTTCAAAACAATGTATACCCACCGCTTCCAACTTGGTTCTGGTATCATTCGTTTCTCCTTGTTTAAAATATCGATCACTACCCGATACCGTTTTACCACTGCCTGCCAGAAACTGCGCCAATGCGCTCATGCCTGTACCGGCTACACCAATGAAGAAAATATGTTGAATCTGCTGCAATTGCATATGAAATAGCTTTTCACAAATATAACCGTAAGCAACACGTATACCTGCATAAAAAAGCTGCCCCGTTTCCAGGGCAGCTATGCACTTCACCAAACCTCACATTATTTTTTCAGAGTAATGGTTCCAAGATTCGTTTCAGCTGGTCTGGCCACCACCACGTTAGTGATTGTTGTATCGCCATAACCATTTGAGCCATTCACAAATACTGTATATGTACCATCTTTCAATCCACGTACTTTGAAATAACCATCTCTATTAGGAATTGCATACGCAGTATCGGTACTATTGTATACGCTTACGATGGCTTTGGCATCAGATGGCTCTACTTTACCTTTTACACCTGCATATTTAGAAGGGACGAACTGGCTAAGGAAAGGCTTAAGGTAAAACTGGCCATTTACCATGCGGATGATTGATTTACCTACATCAAAATCCAACCACAAGCGATTGCTACCTGCTGATAATTGCTCAGGCTCACCACCACGCAATTTGATCAGAATGAAATTTGGCGCACCTGGGAAGAAGTTTAATGGATAGGTAACACTGTCTTTTACCAATGAATTGTTTGTACCCAATTCAATCTTAATTAAACGAACTGTACCTGCTGGGATACTGGCTGTTGCCAGAAGTGTATCCAAACCGTTACGCAGCTTTAATACATCATACACACCTGGTGTAATGTTCAAACTTTGCCATACCAAAGTTGCAGAATCTGGTTTGCGACGATCGTTTTTACCAATTGAATCCCAGTCGCAACGATCATGTCTGCGTGTGTCTTTACTGGTATCCACGACTACTTTCACCGCCTGAATATCGATAAACACATTATCGAATAAACCAGGACCGTCTGTTAAGAAAACAGAAAACTGTTGTTGACCTTTTGCATTCTCCAGCGAAGTATTCTTATTACATGCTGCGAGAAAAAGGGTGAAGGCGAATGCCATTAAGGCGATGCCACGGAGTGTTTGCTTGCTTTTCATGTGCGATAATTTAGGGTAGCATTGTTGCATTCAGTAAACGATTTATACTTCAGATACCTGATGACAACAAAACGTTTAATGCGCACATGTTAAAAAACTCAAAAAGCACTACCACTGGAATTGCTGCACATAATCTTCTTCAGCAGCAGATAAGCGATCAAATAGCTGAAATGCAACAGGGCCGGGCTTTCCAGCACCAATCACCCGATCATCCACAAGCGTAACAGGAATTATTTTTTTGGTAGTACTGGTTATAAAAATTTCGGCAGCACTATACAATTCATCTAGAGAAATATTTTTTTCTTCCACAGGCAGCAGATTTGCCGCTGCTTGTATCACCTGCTTTCTTGTAACACCTTTTAAGACAGCATTTGCTGGTGTTTGCAAGACTCCTTGCTGATTCACTATAAACACATTTGATCTCGGAAACTCAGACACACCTTGTTCACTATAATACAACACATCAAAAGCATTGGCAGCTTTTACTTCCTGCTGTAGTAAGATACCCATCGTGTAGTGTATCGATTTCACCTGTGGTAATTGCCGCTCGTATGGATAGGTAATAATTTTTACCGCATCGGGTAAAACTGTCGGCACTGGCTTAATGGGCACAGGACTAATAATGAGATTAGGCTCTTGTACAGTATATGCATCTTCGCTATAGCCACCAGTTAGTAAAAAACGAAGTCCCATTTCTGCTTGAGGCTGTAGTTCTACCAACTTCCTAACTACATTACGCATTGCCTGTTCCGACAAAGGCATATCTAGCCGAAGTGCAGCAGCAGATTCCTGAAAACGTTGTAGATAATCCTCAAGAAATACAGGCACACGTTGGTTGGTTCTTAAAAAATCAAAAACAGCATAGCCTCTTAACAAGCCAATATCTTGATAGCCAATTTTCACCTCTTCTAATGGTAGGTATACCCCATTCATCCATGCAATCAACTTATCCATTGGCTTTTGCTTTAAGGTATTGCGCACGACCTAAATCAATCAATTCTTTCGCTCTGTAGAATTCAAATACACCACAGGCATTGCGTGGGATTTCCACCACCAGATCAGGACGATACACATCAATCATCATTTCCACCAATCTGTCTTGTGTAAAATCGTAAGAAGTATTCACCAAATCAAACAAAGAAAACTTGGTCTGCTTTGGCTCATTCAATGTATTGTTCCATGATGGCAATGGCAGTTTATTCAACCATTTCCAAACATCATTAGTTTCCTTCGCAATAGGTTTTTCCTTTTTTGCAGGTGTGGGTAGATAGGGACCGTTTAAGTTCACTGCCACTATCAACTCACCTTCTTTTTTCTGAACCAGATTAATCGGTAAGGGATTAAGCACACTGCCATCTACCAGCACACTATTCTCTTCTACTACTGGGGTAAATACACCGGGAATGGCAATTGAAGCCCTCAACGCCTTGAACAGATTGCCTTTGTTATAATGTACTTCCTTCTTATGTAATAAATCAGTTGCAACAGCCGTAAAAGGAATAGACAGGTTTTCTATTTCATGATGCCCTGTTATCTGCTGTATTTTTTGAAAGACCTTATCTCCTTTCACAAAACCCTGTGTAGTGAGTGTAAAGTCGAACAGATTGAACACATTGGTTTTATTCAGCGTCAATAACCAATCACGATACGCATCCAGATAGCCTGCAGCATAAATACCACCGATCACAGCCCCCATTGAACAACCGGTCACAGAGACAATGGTATGGTCTTCATCCAATAGCTGGTCTATCACCCCAATATGGGCCATGCCTCTAGCGCCTCCACTACCTAGTACCAGATGTACTTTTTTCATGGCTTGAAATTATTACTTCCCGAAGGTTCTGCCTAAACACCTTGCCCACAAATATTTTATACCTTAAATAAACTTTATATCAAAAACCCTATCCAACCCCCGCATAACCCTAAAAAATGAAGTCTAGTCTAATACTTGCCTTTCTGCTGGTTTGTGTAGCCTGGATAGCACCTGTACAGCCTCCTGCAGATAAATGGAGAATGCCCTACAAGAAGCATGGATTTACCAAAGAACAAGCTGCAGCCCATTTACTCAGTCGTTTTTCATTTGGTGCAACACCCGGACAAATTCAGCAAGTAGCGGAATCAGGACTGGAAAGCTGGTTTGAAGCACAGCTGAACGGCCAGATAGCAGACCCTTCGGTTACAGACAAACTCAGCAGCTATACTGCACTTACTTATAGTAATGAAACCATTGCCAATACATTTCTACAGCCCAATCAGGTTATTCAGGCAGCCATTCGCGCAGGGGTTATCAGCAGAGACAGTTTGAAAGATGTAGGCAAAACTTTATTAAGACCTGAAATAAGACAGTTTGCACAAGAAAAGGGTTATCAGCCTTTGATAGAATTACATCGGCAGCTCATCAATCAAAAAATTATTCGCGCAGCATATAGCAATAATCAGCTAAAAGAAGTGCTGACTGATTTCTGGTTCAATCATTTCAATGTATCACTAACAAAGAATCAATCACAGCAATTTGTACTGACCTATGAAAGAGATGCTATCAGACCATTTGTAACAGGTCAGTTTGCGGAAATGCTCTTGGCTACTGCCAAACATCCTGCCATGTTGGAATATTTGGATAATGCAAGTAGTGTAAGTAACGATAATGCACAAAACAAACAGCAACAAAGCAATCCAAGATTTCAAAGAAGACAAGCTGCTATAGATAAAGCTTTGGAAGACTCAGCCCGTATGGGTAATCCTGCTGCGCAGATAGTGATGCAGCGAAGAAAAGCAGAAGGCTTGAATGAAAACTATGCACGTGAAATTATGGAGCTACACACTTTAGGTGTTGATGGAGGCTATCAACAGAAAGATGTAACTGAAGTAGCACGTGCACTAACAGGCTGGACGATTTATCCCTTGCGGGATGAAGGTGGTGCAGGCGCGATTAAAAGACTAGTAGAACGATTTGGATGGGATAATCTTAGCAGAAGAGGATTTGTACGCGAAGGTGATTTTCTTTTCCGGGCAGACAAACACGATGAAGGCACGAAAACCATCTTAGGCAAAACCTTTGATGGCAAAGCAGGCTACCAAGAGGGCGTTGAAGTAATTCGTATGCTGGCCACACATCCATCAACAGCCAGTTTTATTTGCAAGAAATTGGCCGTGCGTTTTGTGCGAGATACACCTCCCCCTTCCTTGATCAACAAAATGTCGAAAGCATTTCTGCAGAGCAACGGCAATATCCGCGAAACCTTGATTGCGATGGTGAGCAGTGATGAGTTTTGGAACAAAGCCAACCTACGTGAAAAAATCAAATCTCCATTTGAATTTGCTATCAGCGCTGTTCGTGCCACCAATGCAGATATTCAGCAACCCTTTCAATTATTTCAATGGTGTACTAGAATGGGACAAAGATTCTATTACTATCAAGCACCTACAGGCTTTCCGGATAAATCTACATTCTGGATCAATACAGGATCATTACTCAATCGCATGAATTTTGGATTAGCATTCGCCAGCGGTAAAATACCAGGGATTAAAGTAGACCTACCTGCATTGAATCAGCACAGAGAACCTGAAAGTGCAGATGAAGCATTGGATGTATACAGTAAAATCTTTTTACCCGAGCGACCACTAGAAGAAAACAACAAACGATTGAAAGCATTGGTGAATGATGCCAATGCTGCTGAGAAAATTAATCAAGCTGCAGCTGCCAATACTAATGAGGATGACTCAGACAACATGCAGATGAATCGCAATCAAAGAAGAAAAAATAATCAAAACGAACGTGCGGCCTTAAGTAAAAACAGTAAAGCATTTACTATGTCGTTCGTTTCTGGCAACAACAGTACACTAGCACAGGTTGCTGGTATTATCATCGGATCACCTGAATTCCAAAGACGTTGAAATAATTGATATGACAACAAGAAGAGCTTTCATGAAATCAGGCGCCATGGCGCTGTTTGCTGCAGGACTGGGTGGCGTACCCACTTTTATTGCCCGTGCTGCAAGAAACCAGCAATTGTGGACACCCTATAAAAAACAGAAAGTACTGGTTTGTATTTTTCAGCGCGGTGCCATGGACGGATTAATGGCTGTAACACCTTTTACAGATGCGGCATTAAAAGCAGCAAGGCCAACGCTATTTATGAGCCCGGCACAAACAGAAGGCAATGCCATAGATCTGGATGGAAAATTTTCACTGCATCCTGCGATGGCAGCATTGGCACCTTATTTTGCTGAGAAACGTATGGCTGTCGTACACGGTGTGGGCAGTCCCAACAGTACACGCAGCCATTTTGATGCACAAGATTACATGGAGAGTGGCACACCCTTCAGCAAAAGCACTTCAAGTGGCTGGCTGAACAGAGCAGTAGGCCTATTGGGGCACGAGGGTACACCTTTTCGTGCTGTGAGTGTAACCAGCGCATTACCCAGAAGTTTTTATGGTGATCATGATGCTATTGCCATCAGCAATCTGCAGGAATTTGCTATTCAATTGAGAGGCAATCCTCTTGGAGCAAAATCTGCCGCACAATCTTTTGAGCAATTGTATGACGATACCTCATCAGAATTATTGAGCAGAACTGGTAAGGAAAGTTTTGACGCCATGAAGATGCTAAACCCTTTCATGATTAGAAATTATCAACCTGCCAACGGCGCAGTTTATCCCAATACAGCTTTAGGCAATTCCTTGAAACAAATCGCCATGCTAATTAAGATGGATGTTGGCTTGGAAATTGGCTTTGCAGAGTCAGGCGGTTGGGATACGCACTACAACCAGGGCACAATCAACGGTGCATTTGCCAGGAACCTGAAAGATTTCAGTGATTGCATTGCCGCTTTCTGGAAAGACATGGATGCATATCAAGATGATGTTACACTTATGACCATGACCGAGTTTGGCAGAACTGTTCGACAGAATGGTACAGGCGGAACAGACCACGGTAGAGCAAGCTGCTTATTTGTATTGGGCAATGATGTACAAGGCGGACAAGTCTATCACAATATCAAAGGATTAAGTGCCGACCTTTTAGAAGATGGCAGAGACCTACCTGTAAGCACCGATTTTAGGTCGGTCTTCAGCGCTGTTGCCAATAAGCATCTCGGACTTAAAAAGGATCAGCAATCACTCTTTCCTGGCTGGAATGGCGAGCCAATCACCTGTATGCGATAACTGATTTTTATCATTTACCTATGTAACCAATGTTACTGTTACAGGTATGCCTTTAGGGTAGTTTTGTTGCTATAATTTAAAACAACCCTTTATGGAACCAGTACATTTTTACGACACAACCATTGAGTGGCAAGACAGTAGAAGAGGTGCACTATCCTCTAGCGTACTTGAAAGCAATATTGAAGTAGTTACCCCACCAGAATTCGCAGGTGGTATCCCTGGCAAATGGTCGCCAGAACATTTACTGGTTGCCGCTGTGAATAGTTGCTTGATGACAACATTTTTGGCTATCGCTGAAAACTCTAAATTGGAGTTTATCGCATTTAAAAGTTATGCCAACGGCAAACTCGAAAAAGTAGATGGTAAATTCATGATCAGTGAAATAACGCTTAGCCCAACCCTTGTTTTACCTGAAGGTGCCAATATGGAAAGAGCAGAACGCATTTTGCAAAAGTCTGAAGCAGCCTGCCTGATATCTAATTCAGTGAAAGCAACCATCATCTTTCAACCACATATTGTAGCCGAAGAAACTGCCGGCATACTATAAAGAGTGAAAATATAGATACCATAAGCATACCATCATCGGTATGCTTTTTTTTGCAAGATATCAAGCCTAAAAAAAGGAGGGCCCAAAAGGGCCCTCTGTCAAATCAAACACACATAAACAACACACGATGATTGATCCGACACGAATCGGACAATAATATGATGATCAATGATTCAATTAAATAAACAGCATGTGCGTACCTTCTCCACTTCCCTGCTTATAGAAATCACCTACTGTAAGCACACCATCTAATTCATCAATCATATCTTCTTTCTTATAATGGAACATATCCATGGCAAGTCTACAAGCCCACAGCTTCACACCAGAAGCATTCATGATTTCCAAAAACTCTTTCACACCGGGTATATCCAGCTTTTCCATTTCCTTCTTCATCATACTCGTAGCAAAAGCTTCCATACCGGGCAAACCACCAATTAAAGTAGGGATATGCATCGCAGGGTTACCAACCGTTGCTGTATGCAAATGCTCCAATTTGTCTTTATGAATTGCTTCTAATCCGAAGAAGGTAAAAAATATCTCTGCCTGTATACCTTCCATACGTGCACCGTTGGCGAGTACAAATGCCGCATATACGTTTTCGAGGGAGGCCTTAGATAAGATGATCATCATCTTTTTTATTTGGCCATTATTATCGCTCATGACTTCATGTTTAAGGTTGTTAATTAGATACAGCTGGCTGGTTTAGGAATACCCGCGATCTTGCTGGAGATTTTTAATGGACCTTCAGGGAATAGTGCATAGAACTCCTTAATATCAACTACACCACTTTTACCAATACGGCGAATACTCAGCGGCATTTCACTTTTCCATTCTTTTTGCAGATAGTCTATTACATCCCAATGTCTGGGTGTCATATTAATATTTGCTTCAGCAGCAATAGCGTTACCAACTTCTTTATCCCACTGATTAAAATCGGTTAAGTAACCTTCTTCATTTACGGCAATGTTTTTGCCTGCAAGTAGCTTTTCCATATATGTGTGTTTAAATGATTAATCGAAATTTTTACCGGCTTCCTGCATGGTTGCAGAAACAAATGGTATATGTGTACCCTTCAATAACATGTTCCAGTAAATCCAGCGAAATGCGAGTTTACCCAT
>DALYHN010000008.1:0-2135 GCA_031970875.1 Chitinophagaceae bacterium | reverse complement strand
AATGTGGCTTTATTGGTAGGAACAAAGTTTAAATCATCACCCAAGCCAGAACGCTCCATCACTGCATCGCCTTTATTGGTTGGTACAGTTACAAGCAAATCGAATGGCACTTCTTTACCGCCGTAGTCGCGAATTACTTTCGCTTCATTATCTACACTTTCGATAGCAAAATCACTGACAATATGGATATTCTTTTCATCCAGTAAGTGCTGCAAACGGTCTGTTGCCTTAGGTTTAGTAAATGCTCCACCCAGTGGCGTAACATAAGTAATCTCAACCTTATCGCGCATTTTCTTATTGATGAAATAGGAATCAGCCAAAAATGCAAATTCCAGCGGAGCAACCGGACATTTTATCGGCATTTCAGTGATATGCACCACCAATTTGCCACCTTCCCATGTACGGAGTTTATTTCTTAATGCGAGTGAGCCTTCAAAAGTGTAAAAATCAAATACATCTTTCTGCCAGCCTTCACCCTTCATGCCGGTGATTTCCTCTGGTGCAATTTTGGCACCTGTGGCAATAATCAATACATCATAGTGCAGTTGATCACCATTAACCATTTTCACTAGGTTCTCTTCAGGTACGATACGATCAATGGCATCATTGATCAAACTCACACCTTTTGGAATAAAGTCCTTGATTGGCTTAATGATATCTTCAGGTTCATAGATATCGAAGGGTAAAAACAAATAGCCTGGCTGATAATGGTGTTCCTGACGTTCATCTATAATATCAATTTCCCATTCTTCTCTATCTAGTTCATGATTCAGGTGATTCGCCATCATGGTACCTGCTGTACCTGCGCCCAGTATCAGTAATCGTTTCATGGTTGTAGTGTTTGATTGACAACCCAAAATTCTAACAGAACAGAGAGAACAACTGTGATGGCAGTTACACGGAAATATGATTTTTATCATGGGCGATCACTCGGTTTTCCCAAATATTCTCTACTTTGTTTTATATGAAGCAAAGGCTAATTCAACAACTCCAAGAACGAACCTATGTTAAGCTACAAGCATCTTCCCTTCACGGCATTGGTGTGTTTGCTATCAGGGATATTCCAAAAGGCACGAAGAATATATTCTCTCCACCACATAATCGATTTACGCATTTGTCCTATGCTGAAGTGGCCGATTTACCAGAACATAGTCGCGCTTTAATAGAGAACTTCTGCTTGTATGACGAAACAGGTTATTTCGTTCCTGATGAAGGATTCGATACGATGGATATTGCCCTGTATTTAAACCACAGCGACACGCCCAATATCCGCTCTATTGATGATGGCGATTATTTTGAAGCACTGGTAGATATTCCTGCAGGTACAGAATTATTGATTGATTATGGAACAATTGTAGACAGTAAAGAATAATCCCCGCATTGCTGCAGGGATTATCTAGTTTATGTTTATTGACTTACGCATCATTTCGAAAGACAACAACTCCATCAAATACATCTACCAAAACAGGCTTAGCCTTATCAATATCTCCGGCGAGAATGCGCTTACTCAATGTGTTTACAATTTCCTTTTGAATCAATCGCTTCAAAGGTCTTGCACCAAATTGTGGATCAAATCCATTCTCTGCGAGAAAATCGAGCAGATAATCGCTGAAACGCAACTCAACACCGTTATCAGCGACTAATTGTTTCAACTGATTCAATTGTATGCGAATGATGCCCTTGATTTCTTTGCGCAAGAGCGGACTAAACATGATCACTTCATCTACCCTGTTCAAGAATTCGGGACGAATGGTTTGTTTTAATAAAAGCATTACTTCTGTTTTGGCTTTTTCTGTTGCCGCCAGCACATTGCTTTCATTCACGCCATCAAAAGCTTCCTGAATCAAGTGTGCACCAATATTGCTGGTCATGATAATGATAGTGTTCTTAAAATTCACCATACGGCCTTTGTTGTCTGTCAGTCGGCCATCATCCAAAACCTGCAACAATACGTTCCATACATCCGGATGGGCTTTCTCAATCTCATCCAACAGCACCACGCTATAAGGCTTTCTGCGTACCGCTTCAGTCAGCTGTCCGCCTTCATCGTATCCCACATAGCCGGGAGGCGCACCTACCAATCTGCTCACCGTATGTTTTTCTTGATATTCACTCATATCAATACGGGTCATCAT
>DALYHN010000007.1:8780-29988 GCA_031970875.1 Chitinophagaceae bacterium | reverse complement strand
AGAATCTCATCACTCAGTTCTACATTTCTGCGCACAGGCAGACAATGCATCACTTTCGCTTGATTGGTTAAAGCTAGTTTTTCGTTGGTCATCATCCAAGCAGGATCATTTTCATACACTTTACCATAATCATGGAAAGTACTCCAGTTTTTCACATACACAAAATCCGCATCCTTTAATGCTGCATCTTGGTCATGCGTGATGGTAGCACCTTTCGTAAACTCCTCCGACAATTCATAATCTGCAGGATGCGTAATCACAAAATCTGCTTCACCCCAGGCATTGATCCATTGCGCAAAACTATTGGCCACACATTGTGGTAAAGGTTTTACATGCGGCGCCCATGTGAGCACCACTTTAGGCTTGGCTTTAGTTATGGGCTTAGCTATTAATGATTCTTGAATTGAAATAATGTCCGTCAATGATTGTAAAGGATGCAGTGTTGCACTTTCCAAACTCACCACAGGCACACCTGCATATTTCACAAACTGGTTGATGAACATTTCGCTGTAATCATCTTCTCTGTTTTTTAGAGATGGAAATGTTCTGATCGCAAGAATATCAAAGTATTGTCCCAATACAGGTGCTGCATCTTTCACATGCTCTACTGTATTCCCACTCATGATGGCGCCTTCTTCAAACTCTAATGCCCAGCCTTCTTTGTCAACATTAAATACAACAGCTTCCATGCCCAAATTACGTGCAGCCACTTGTGTACTCAAGCGGGTTCGCAAGCTTGGATTCAGGAATAATAAGCCAATACGCTTATTTTCTCCCAGCTGCTGATCCTTTAATGGATTGGCTTTATACTGCAGCGCTTGTTGTACAAGTGCATTGATATTGGCCACATCTTTTGTTGACAAGAATTGTGTCATGTTTCAGTGCTTAAAGCTAAGTGCTTAATGCAAAAAGCTATTTACGAATTATTTTTATCAACTTAATCAATTTTGCTTTTACTGAATCTATTTTGCTTCTACCTTCCTCATAAATATCTGCTTCAATATAGCCAAGCTCAAAAATCAAAAAGAAGCAATAATCAACTTCATGAGCTGAACCAAGTGCTATATCCAGAAAATGCAAAAAATCCTTATCCGTATTACGACCAGCACCTTCAGCAATATTCATAGGAACTGAATATGCAGCTCTTTTAATTTGACTTACAAGCTCATATTTTTCCGACGCAGGAAGCTTTTTTATAACAGATTTATACACAAATAGAACAAGCTCGTGCGCTTCCTTCCATACAGTATATTTCTTATAATCTCTCATAGCCTTCTGCTTTAAGCTTTACGCACTTGGCGCTGATGCAATATCTTGGATTGCATCAACTAATGCCTCTAAGAACTCATCCGCTTGCTTTCTGCTCAATGCCAGTGAGGGCAATAGGCGAATTACGTTAGGCTTAGCTTCACCGGTAAATACTTTATGAGAGAAGAGTAACTGCTTTTTCAAGTCTTTCAACTGTTCTGGTACATCAAAACCAATCATGAGACCGCGGCCACGTACATTTTGTAAACCATCGATGGCTTTTAATTTATTCATCAGGTACATGCCGCGCTGTTTGGCCATATCAATCAGGTTCTCCTGCTCCATCACTTCCAATACCGCCAAAGCTGCAGCACATGCCAGGTGGTTACCTCCAAAAGTTGTGCCCAGCATGAAATGCTTGGGCTGGATATGTGGCGCGATCAAAATACCAGCAACTGGAAATCCATTGCCCATACCCTTGGCCATGGTATAGATGTCTGCATTGACACCTGCATAATCGTGTGCGAAGAATAGACCACTTCTACCATAACCACACTGCACACTGTCTGCGATATAGACTGCACCGTACTGATCGCACAGTGAGCGAATCAAGCGCAGAAAATCATCATCCGCCACATTGATACCGCCTACACCTTGTATACCTTCAATGATGACTGCGGCAATTTCTTTTCCATTGGCTTCAAAGCAAGCTTTCAATGCAGCCTGATCATTGAATGGCAGAAAAATCACATTATCAGTTTCATTTACCGGCGCTACATAGTTTTTATTATCTGTTACGGCAACAGCCAGAGAAGTTCTGCCATGAAAAGCTTTGCTGAAAGCAATTATTTTTTTTCTGCCTGTATGAAATGATGCCAGCTTTAAGGCATTCTCATTGGCTTCTGCACCACTATTGCAAAGAAAGAGTTGATAATCGGTTTTACCACTCAGCTGTCCCAGCTTATCTGCCAGTTGCTGCTGAATAGGAATACGAATTGAATTTGAGTAGAAAGCGATCTGCGCTAATTGATCTTCAATACGCTTTACCCAATGTGGGTGGGTATGGCCGATGCTGATAACCGCATGACCGCCATACATATCGAGGTACTGCACACCATCATTGTCCCAAACATAACTGCCCTGTGCTTTGGTGATGGTAATATCATTGATGGGATAAACGTCGAAAAGTTTCATGAGCGAATTTGGGGATGAGAAAAGTTGTTGATGTATTTAAAAACCAATTGATTTTAGATGAAGCCCTGCCGTTTCTTCCAAGCCAAAGAGCAGGTTCATGTTTTGTACTGCCTGGCCCGATGCACCTTTGATGAGGTTATCAATCACAGAATGCACGACCAGTTTATTGCCAGATTTTTCTAATTGAATCACACACTTATTGGTGTTCAAAGCCTGCTTCAGGAAAACAGCCTGATCTGTAACCACTGTGAATGGATGCGACTGATAATAGTCGCGGTATAATTGATACAAATTGTTCAGTGATTCATGTGTATCTACTGTAGCACTGGCGAAAATTCCTCTGGCAAAATCACCACGCCAAGGCACGAAGTGTACCGGTGCTTCTGTAAGTGGCTGTGTTGATAATTGTTGTAGCGATTGTACAATCTCACCCAAATGTTGATGCGTGAGGGTTTTATACGCCTGAATATTATTCGTACGCCAGCTAAAATGACTGGTTGCGCTGAGTGATTGTCCAGCACCCGTAGAACCTGTAATACCTGTTACATAAGCTTCCTTAAGTAAGCCTGCTTGTGCTAATGGTAATAAGCCCAACTGAATAGCTGTTGCAAAACAACCCGGGTTGGCAATATTTTTTGCTGCGCGAATAGCCTCTCTACTCAATTCAGGAAGTCCGTACACAAATTGCCGCTCGCCCAACTGCGCATTTGCAGCCAAACGAAAATCGTTGGCCAAATCAATCACGCGAATACGCGCATCAATTGTATTTTCTGTAAGAAACTTTTTCGATTCACCATGACCAAGACAAAGAAACAGCACATCAATATCCTGACTGATTGAATCTCCAAAAAGCAAGTCCGTTTCGCCAATCAAGTCTGCATGTACTGTATGTAAGGCCTTACCTGCATTGCTTCTGCTATGTACAAAAGCGATTTGCACTTGTGGGTGATTCAACAGAATTCTGATGAGCTCGCCGCCTGTATATCCGGCACCACCGATAATACCTGCTTTAATCATTGGCTGCAGATTTTACCTGATGATAAATTGCTGTTTGATTACCGAAGATTTTGCTAAAGCCTCTCACATCATCTCCACTCCAACCATTATTCATCTCACCGTACTTACCAAACTTGCTACTCATCAAATCAAACTTACTTTCAATACCAATAATCTGGAAGCGATAAGGCATCAACTGTACAAATACTTTTCCGGTAACCTGCTGCTGAGAACTTTCCAAGAAAGCTTCAATGTCACGCATCACAGGATCCTGAATCTGACCTTCGTGCAACCAGTTGCCATAAAATGAAGCCAACTGGTCTTTCCATTGCAATTGCCACTTGGTTAACACATGTTTTTCCAAAGCATGATGTGCTTTCAAAATCACCATGGGTGCAGCTGCTTCAAAACCAACGCGACCTTTGATACCAATGATCGTATCGCCTACATGGATATCTCTACCGATTGCATAAGTACCGGCAATGGTTTGCAAATATTGAATGGCTTTGCTGGGATGATCAAAACATTTGTCATTCACAGCTACCAATTCTCCTTTTTGAAAATGCAGCACAAGTTCAGCATCTGCTGTAGCAGTAAGCTGTGTAGGCCATGCAGATTCCGGCAGCATTCCCTTACTATTCAAAGTTTCTCTACCACCCACACTCGTACCCCAAAGACCTTTATTAATTGAGTAAGCAGCTTTTGCAAAATTCATCTCCACACCTTTTGATTGCAGGTATGCAATCTCTTCTTCGCGACTCAATTTCAGATCGCGAATGGGTGTAATGATCTCCACGCCGGGAATCATGATGTGAAACACCATATCAAAACGCACCTGATCATTACCTGCACCGGTACTACCATGTGCTACTGCATCAGCATGCAGCTTTTTCGCATGTTCCGCAATATGTAGGGCTTGGCTCAAACGCTCAGCACTTACACTTAGCGGATAAGTATTATTCTTTAGTACGTTTCCGTAAATGAGGTATTTAATAATGCTATCGTAATAACCTTGTACCGCATCAATCGCTACGTGGGTTTTTACACCCAGCTTATACGCATGCTTTTCAATTTCTTCCAGTTCTGCTGCAGAAAAACCACCTGTGTTCACAATAATGCTATGCACTTCATAGCCCTTCTCTTCAGATAGGTATTTCACGCAGTAAGAGGTATCCAGTCCGCCACTGAAACCCAAAACAACTTTCTTGCTCATATTGGATGATTAAGGATTAGAAATGAAACAAACTTCTCAGGAAGGTTTTGGAGCCGCCACCGCCTTCTGATTTATCGCGCTTCAGCAAATTCTTGAGCAATTTCACTTGCTTAGCATGCAGTAAGCGTTCAAAAACCTTTTTCTTCTTTTCAAAGTATTGCTTGGTTTCCTCAGGCTCATAATGATCTTTGGGATCATAAAGCATAGCCGTACACATGCAGTTCTTACGCTCTTTGCTCATCAAAATATCATAATTCACGCAACTCTTGCAGCCCGCCCAAAAAGCTTCATCTTGTGTTAACTCAGAATAGGTCACGGGTTCATAACCTAGTTCGCTGTTGATTTTCATCACAGCCAGTCCAGTAGTTAATCCAAACAATTTAGCGTTGGGGTATTTCTCACGGCTCAGTTCAAAGATTTTCTTCTTAATGGCTTTAGCCATTCCGCTTTTGCGATACTCAGGCGCAACAATTAAGCCGCTATTCGCTACATACTCACCGTGGCTCCAGGTTTCTATATAACAGAAACCAACCCATTCACCGGTTTTGGTAACAGCAATCACAGCTTTCCCTTCCAGCATTTTTTCCGCCACATACTCAGGTGTACGCTTGGCAATACCAGTACCACGGGCTTTAGCAGATGAAGCCATTTCGTCCGTGATTCTTACAGCATAATGCGTATCCAAGTGTGTAGCCACACGAATAATGATATCAGCAGATTCCAACTTAAATCAATTAAAGAGTGAAAAAGGCTTTGGCAAAACACCCTGCGGGTGTGAAGAAGAAGCGGAGAGTTTTCACTGATAGGGGCAAGTGCCAGTTGCTCGTCCTATCAGCAACCACGTCGGGGTCTCGGTAAAAAATCAAAAGCTGCTTCCATGGAGAAGACAGACTCAAAGATTTCTATATGTGATGATACTTTAATCACTTTTTCAAATGAGGGCGTAAAAGTAGGATAGTTTTCATGAACAGGAGCCTAAAATTTCCTTAAGCGGCTAAAATAAAAATCCCTGCAATCATTACAGGGACTTACAATTGTTAGTTTCCACCTCTTCCACCACCCTGGCGCATCATCATCATGTTACCACCTCCGCCTTGGCGCATCATGTTCATGAATGGATTACCAGGACCTTGGCCTGCTCCAAAACGACTCAAGTTATAGGTGAAGCTGAGCATGAAATATTGTTTCAGTACCACTGTCTGTACATCGGTAATGGTATTACCATTTACAGTACGATCAATGAATACATTCTTATTTAAGATATCAAATACACTCAAACGTACTTCACCGCTCTTGTTCTTAAACACTTGCTTCGCGATAGAAGGCGTCCACAAAGGAATGGTTCTGTTAAAGCCATCTGTTCTACCCATATAGGCAGTCAAAGTGAAATCACTGATCAGCATCCAGCCAGATTTGGATGACCATGTCATATCCCAGTCCACACTCTGCGTAAAGAAATTCTGATTTTGAGAACTGTTGACAGTATTGCGCACCGCGTTGAATGAAGAACGGCTGGCCAAGTTAAAATCAAAACGCTCTTTGATATTCATTACCCAGGTAATGCTCTGTGTAATATTCAAGTTGCGGTTATAGTTCTTTTTACTATTGATCAAACTCACATCCTGATTATAGCTACCATTGGTACCGAAGTTCAAGTTACTCTTTGGTTTCTTCAATGGGAAGCCAACATTCATGAAACCACTTACACTATACTGACCATTCAGGTTAAGTGGGATATTGATAATCGCACCCGGCTGCACGCTACCTGTGGGAATACCTGCTGGCAAAGCTGTGCCCGGCAGATACACGATGGTTGAATTGGCAATACGATTTTGTGTAGCACTGAAGTTTAAAGAGGTAAAGAAATTGGTCTGCTTCATCACATCAAATGAAGACCAGAACATATTGAAATTATGTCTGAACTCTGGCTTCAAAGAAGGATTACCACCACTAACATTCAAGGGATTGGTGATATCGAATACAGGCTGCAACTGGTTAGCACTTGGCTGATTGGTAGCACCACGATAGTTGATACGTAAATTCTTGGTTCGGTTTTTATTCCAAGTAAGATTGGCGTTAGGGAAGAAATTCACCACATTCTGGCTAATGGTTGTAAGGCGACTATCATTGATGCTGGTTAAAGATGCCCACTGCACTGCACCACCAAAGCTAAAATTGAGCTGATTTTTTTGAATACGATAGTTCAGTCCTGCACGGTGTGATTCGAATGTGTTTCTAAACAAGTTTGTTTGGGTAGTATCCTTGATATCATACAAGCCATTGGCTTTATTGAAACGGAAAGTTTCTCTGCCCGATTTGCTTTCATTATTACCATAGTTGTAGCTCAGCTCAATCAACTGACCTTTACCTACAGGCTCTGTATACGACACATTGGTGCTTACATTTCTACTATCAGAATAGCTAGTAAAGCGTTGGTCTAGTGTATCAAATCTGATTGGCAATGGATCGCGATAGATTAGCTGTGTTGTGTAAGAACTTCCTGAACCATCATTACTGGATGCAGTAAGATTGGCACTGATACTAAAGCTTCTACCCGCAGTTTTAAAACGATGTCTGAACAATACTTCACCGCCACCACTCATACCCTTGTTCTTACTGTTACCCGTGTATGAAGCGTTGTTTACATTGATCAATTTATTACGCGTACCCAGTGTATTGGTAGTTACGTTGTTTTCACTTTCTTGAAAAGAAAGATTGGGTCTGAAAATGATGGAAGAAAATGAATCCAGCTTCGTTTCAATATTAAAGTTGAAACGATGGTTCTGGTTACGGTTATTGGTTACACTATTTTGATTATTGAATAAAGAAGAAGTATCACTTAAGACATTTTGGGTAATTCTATCCTGTACTCTGTTTACCTGCGTGTTGTTATAGAAATAGCTGCCATAAGCTTCTGTTTTCTTACTCCATACATCACGGTAGTTTAAACCACCCGCCCAAGTTTCAATAATTCCATTACCACCGTTACCTATATTGCTAACAAAATTACCTGCCTGACGAAAAGCACCGCCACCTAAACCACCGATGGCTGCGCCGCCGCCGCCTCTACCTCCACCACCGCCAAGATTACCACCGCCGAAGGAACCAAGGATATCCTGTACAGAGAAACTTTGCTTATTGGTATTATTTCCTTGACCGATAAAAGAGATTTGCTGATTGCCATTAAATCTGTTCACACTTAAACTGTTCTCATAACGACCATCAGAACCTGCACCCACAGAAGCTTTACCAAACCAACCTTTACGTCTGTCTTTCTTAGTAATAATGTTGATTGTCTTTTCACGATTACCATCGTCAAATCCGGAGAATGCTGCCTGATCACTCAGTGCATCAATCACCTGAATACGATCAATCACATCAGTAGGTAGGTTACGTGTAGCAAGTTTAGGATCATCTCCAAAGAATCGCTTACCATCTACCAATACTCTTGTAACACTTTGCCCCTGCGCTTTCACATTACCATCCCTATCTACCTCCATACCGGGCAACTTCTTTAATAAGTCTTCGGTGTTGGCATTGGGTTTGGTTTTGAACATATTCGCGTTGAAGTCGATGGTATCTTTCTTCACTACTATAGGCGAAGCTTTTACCACCACATCACCCAACTGATTGGCAACAGGTTGCAAATAGATTGTATTAAAACGTTTATCAGGATTATTGCGATCAATGGTGAAACTTTCATACACAGAGCCATAACTCTGGAAACTCACCAGCAATAAATGGGTACCAAAAGGCAAATCGGTAATCTCGAAACTACCATCTGCTTTGGCTAAAGTAAACTTGATTAATGAAGAGTCTGCCTTATTTAGTACTGTAACAGAAGCATCTTTTAAAGATTGCTTGTTTAAAGAATCTGTGATACGGCCCTGCACAGAACCGGTGGTTTTTTGCGCCTGTAGCAGGCTGGTACTAGACAGGAAAAAACAAACAAAGAGTATAATTGGTCTCATAGCGGCAATTCAGTTGGCAAAATTACCTTCATAAGACCCCTTGCTTTCCCTTTTGTTTAAATCTAACAACTGCGTATTGGATGAGCGGCAAATAGTTAGGATAGATGCTGAATCTTAACTAAACAGATACTCTACATCCTCTCTAGTCAGGCTCTTCACAAATCCTTCATCGTCTGTAATCAGGTCCTTTGCCAGAGCACGTTTACGCTCCTGCAGTTTGAGGATTTTATCTTCCACTGTATCTGTACAAATCATGCGATAAGCGAAAATATTTTTGGTCTGACCAATACGATGGGTTCTATCAATAGCCTGTTGCTCAACCGCAGGATTCCACCATGGATCAACGATATACACATAATCTGCCGCAGTTAAGTTTAAACCCACACCACCTGCTTTCAGTGAAATAAGAAAAACACGGCAGCTATCTTCTTCCTGAAAACGCTTGATCGCTTTTTCCCTGTCAGCAGCAGTAGTACTACCATCGAAATATTCATAGTCAACACCAAGTTCTTTCATCTTCTCGCGAATCAATGCGAGCATACCCAGAAATTGAGAGAAGATCAAAGCTTTGTGGTTACTGATGTTTTCGGTGATTTCACGACCCAATTCTTCCAACTTCACAGAAACGTTGGGATATTTTTCACCGTCTTGCTCGCGCATGATGGCCGGACTATCACAAATCTGACGCAATTTCATCAAGCCCTGCAAAATGGTTAACTGCGATTTTTGAATACCCTGATCTTCCACCACACCCATGATGCGATCACGATAATCGTTTCGGTAAGCGTCATAGATTTTGCGTTGCTCATCAGCCATTTCACAGAACAAGATCATTTCTTGCTTCTCTGGTAAATCCTGCGCCACCTGCTCCTTGGTTCTTCTCAAAATGAATGGATACAAGAGTTTGCGCAAATGTTCTTTCTGCTCTTTCTCTCCAAACTTATCAATCGGCATCGCAAACTCCTGCTTGAAGAATTCCATAGAACCCAACATACCCGGGTTAAGGAAATTCATCTGCGCAAATATGTCGAAGGTATTATTCTGCAATGGCGTACCACTCAAACACAAACGGTTCTTGGCTTTCAATAAGCAGGCCGCTTTTGCTACTTTACTGGATGGGTTTTTGATGGCCTGACTTTCATCGAGCACTACATAATCAAAATCGATCTCCAGAAAATGTTTGATATCGCTACGCAATGTGCCGTAAGTGGTGATGATGACATCTACTTCATTCTGATGTAAATCTTCCTTGGTTCTGGCACCACCATGATGCACATAGAAACGCAACTCAGGTGTGAACTTGCGAATTTCATTGCTCCAGTTAAACATCAGCGTTGTTGGACAAACCACCAAGGCTTTTAATGTTTTATACTGCTGCTTGAGATGATGCAGAAAAGCAAGCGCTTGTACGGTTTTACCCAAACCCATATCATCTGCCAGAATACCACCCCATTCTACTTCGCGCAAGTAATTCAACCACTGAAAACCACTGATCTGGTAAGGACGCAGAATAGGCTCCAGGTGTTGCGGTGCAGGAATAGATTTGATCTCGTGAAACTCTTTCAGCTTCTCGTATTTCTCTTCCAGCTTAAAGAATAATTCTTCCTCATCACGCTGCTGATACAATTCTTCAATAACACTGAACTGATACTTGCTCAGTTTCAGGTGAGATGCTTTGCCCTCACCCACTTTAAAGAGTAAAGAATATTTACGTATCCACTCTTCCGGCAAAATACCTAGTGTACCATCATCCAACTGCACATATTGCTGCTTGTTGGCAAGGGCTTTCTTTACATCAGCAACTGTTACTTTCTGCTCACCAAAATGAATTTCCACTTTGGCATCAAACCAATCGGTATGACTGCTGATATAAATCTTAGTAGAAGGTTTAGCCGTATTAAAACGGAAATGCTTCAACGCTTCAAAACCATATACTGGCAGGTTCATATCCTTTACCGCATCTACAAACAGGAAGAACCAGTTATTCTTTAACACATCGGTTCCTTTCAAAGCCAATGCATCTGAATCATTGATCTGTACAAAAGAAGAGTGCAAGGAAGCAATCTTCTCCATTGCCATTTTCTCTGCAGGAATATTACGCTGAATGATTAGCAACTTATCCATCTCAGGAATCACAATGCGCTCCTTATCTGTACTACGCACTTCATATCCGCGATAAGTGTAGATAGGTTGGAAGATGAGGTACTCCCCTTTTTCTTTCAGCAATACTTTTACTTCCGGCTTTACATCTTTGAGCTCTTCTTTCTGCACATTAGCAAACTGCACGTGATACTCTTTAGTCAGCGGCAAAACCACTTCGCGCAAATATTTCGGCCAGTCTTCTTTGGCAACAGTAATCTTTCCTGATGGTAGAAATTTCTCAGTAACCATCACATCTTCTACGCGCTGCCACATATAATATTGATGCTGCCATTTGAAGAGTAAAGAAGCCGTGCTTTCATTTTCTTCTAATGCAGGCGAAGCCAGTGGCAATTTCACGAAACAGCGAATCTGATAGCCTTCTTTAGTAGCACTCACTTGAAACTCAGGCGAGATGGCTGTTGCAGCCACTGTAGCTTGCTTTAGATTGGCTGTTGTAAAAGGCTTTTTCTCAGGCAGGAAAAACACAAAACCACTATCAGCTAATTCCGCAAATAGCTTCTTGTATTTAGGGAAGAGGTATTCTACAATTAAATGGCGTGTTTCTTCCGGCAACTCATCATCGTGTTGTTGAATGATGTTTTCCCATATACCACTAAACGGAGAGTTTCTGTTGAGGTAGCGACTTACCTCATTAGGCATGAGTTTGCGCAACTGTTGAATCAGTCCTTTATCATGCTCATCAAATATCTCTGTATTCACAAACTTTGCCAGGTCGATCTTTTCAGTCTTACCAGTAAAAGCTTGCAAACTATCATTCGGCTCACCTTGAACAGCCTCTACCTGTACATAGGGATATTGATGCTCGTTCGTGGTAAACACAATACCCAGCTTCAATACAGTTTTTTCTACTTCTTCTTCATGCGTCTCTGCTAAAACCGGTGCAGCTGCGGGTTCTGGTCGATTTTTAAAATCTGACGCATTGGCAATCTGCCCTACCCGCTTAATGCTGGTATCCAATACACGCAAGAAAGGTTTACCATCTGTATAGGTGAAGTCGAACTTACCTGTAAGATCATCATCTAAAGAATAGCCGTAGAGTGCGAGTAGTTTGTTCTTTTCTTTATCCCAATTTCTGATTGAATCAAAATAGTTGGCACCATGCGCATTCACCAACTGCAGAAACAGAATGGTTTTATGTGTGCAAAGTGGATGCTTATCATCACTGGCACAATTACAGCTGGTATCGAAATTGCGTTCTTCGTTTTTATGCAGCACCAATTGATAGGTAGCACCCTCCCAATCTAATTCCGCTTTAACTGTTTCATCTTTTGCAAAAAGAATATTGGCCTTATTGCTGCGCAAATATTCTTCTGCAGCTGCATACACATCTTGACTAGTGATCATACGGATCATCTTCAGATCAATATGTTTCATCTTCACTACTGTGTGCTTTTGATCATACACCGTATCACGATCGCCCAACATATTCTTATCGATCATCTCTTGCAAGGCGAAGAGTGCACCTGCTTTGTGTCGACAAATCTCACCTAGGTTATACGGACAAGTACAACGAAGTGAAACTGTCTTAGGATCGCGGAACTGGGTGATATAGACTTTGTAATAAGTACTGTAGCTATCATCCTTAATACGCATGGTAGCTGCACTCATCAAATCATCGTAATCCGTTAATTCCACATTGCCCATCGCGTGGATTTTTTTGCCCCTGCGGATTACTTCATCTGTTCCACTATTGTATATATGCTTAATCAGGTAAGGTAGTGCCATAAAAACTCCGGACTTGCTTTAGCACCTCATCCACGAATAGTTTCGTTTCAGAAAAGGTGAATCTGTAAAATAAAGAAATGTTGGCTGCTGAAAAAAGCAAATCCTATGAAATGTGTATGAAATGTGGGGATTCTACCCGCAAACGAGATCACCGTTGCGATAGATCGGTAAAACAGGCGCTAGATCAGGCGTGGCACAATACTCCAAATCCTTTTCCAAACCAAAAGCCGAAAGTCTGTGCCAATGGGTGGTTTTGCGGATGAATTCGTACATATGATCCTTGTGCAGATTGTACATATCGGCTGCCATTAGGCTGCTATCACAATGAATGGTGAAATGTTCCTGGATGCGATTAATAACAGCACCTGCAAACAAAGTATCTTCTAAATTAAAGCGGTCTTTCCAGGCTGAACAACCCAGCAATACATGTTTATTACAAGAAGCCAAGTAGTCACAAACAGTGGATAAATTGGGGAATGAACCTGTAATGACTTCTGCTGCTCCCTTGTTCAAAGCCATATGCAACAGCTTGGTGCCATTGGTTGTGGTTAACACCAAGGTCTTGCCTTCAATAAATTCGCGAGGATATTCAGCAGGTGAATTACCATGTGCCAATCCGGGTATGATTTTTCCATCTCTTTCGCCAGCAGTGATACCACCTGTTTTTTTGCCGATTTCGATACACTTGTCCACTGCATCTACCGGAATTACTCTGGTTGCCCCATTGTATAGCGCAGTTGCGATGGTGGAAGTAGCACGAAACACATCAATGATGACCACAACGGCATCTTTCACATCATAGATATCCAACAACTTAGGCGATAAAACGGTATGCAGATACGGCTTGCTCATGGGCCGCAAAGATAATCCCTGAACAGGCTTATCTGTCTTTTTTCCGCTTGTAGCGAATTTTTACTTTGGCCACACCTTGACGAACCATGCCAATTTCCTCAGCAGCAGATCTGCTGAGATCAATAATTCTTCCTGCCACAAAAGGGCCTCGGTCGTTGATTCGCACATCCACTGTTTTGCCATTAGAGAGATTGGTTACCCGAACCTGGGTGCCAAAAGGCAATTTTTTGTGTGCAGCAGTTAGCTTACTCTGGCGAAACACTTCGCCATTGGCAGTTTTACGGCCATCATATTCATTGCCGTAATAAGAGGCTTTCCCCGTTTTTGTTACATAACGCCCACAGGATGCAGAGAGCAGGACAAAAAATATGAGTAAGCAGCAGTATTGTTTCATAAAAAAAGCTCCGTGTAAAAACGGAGCTTCTGTCTTTTTATTTCAGCCTGCATTAAGCAAATGGAAATTTAACAACCTTGGCCTTTACCGGTGTGTTACGAATATCAATGAAGATTTCACTATCCAGTGCGGCATGCGACAAAGCCACATAACCCAGGCCTACTGCTTTGCCCAGTGAAGGTGCTTGTGTACCAGAAGTAACCTTGCCAATTACATTACCAGCAGCATCTTTAATAGCATAGTCATGGCGAGGAATACCACGCTCAATCATTTCAAAACCAACCAGCTTACGCGAAAGACCGGCTGCTTTCTGTGCTTCCAGAATGGGACGTGCTGTAAAATCCTTGGTAAACTTGGTTACCCAGCCTAAGCCTGCTTCCAGCGGAGAAGTAGTATCATCAATATCGTTACCGTATAAGCAATAGCCCATTTCTAAACGGAGGGTATCGCGTGCACCCAAACCAATTGGCTTGATACCGGCAGATGCACCGGCTTCAAAAATGGCATCCCAAATTTTATCGGCATTGCCGTCTTTGTCTTCAAAATAAATTTCTACACCACCTGCACCGGTATAACCAGTAGCACTTACCAGTACATTTTCTACGCCTGCAAATACACCCTTAGCGAAAGTGTAGTATTTGAGGTTCATGATATCCATTTCTGTCAATGTTTGCAGAATCTTGGTGGCATTAGGACCTTGAACAGCCAACAAAGCTGTTTTGTCGCTGATATTGTGCATTTCAACACCCTTGGTATTGCGCTCGCTAATCCAATTCCAATCTTTTTCAATGTTGGAAGCATTTACTACGAGCATGTACACATTATTCTCTTCCACACAGTATACCAGCAAATCATCAACAATACCGCCATTCTCATTAGGCAAGTATGCGTATTGTGCCTTACCATTACTGAGTTTGGATGCATCATTGCTTGTTACGCGCTGAATAAGATCCAATGCATTGGGGCCTTTCAGAATGAATTCACCCATATGGCTAACATCAAACACACCGGCATTATTTCTTACTGCTGCATGTTCATCGTTGATACCGGAATAACTGATGGGCATATTGTAACCTGCGAAAGCCGCCATCTTGGCGCCCAGCGCAATATGCTTATGTGTAAAAGGAGTTTGCTTCATGGCAATCGATTGAGGCGCAAAAATAGGTGAAGCAAGGGGGGTGAAAAAATAAAAACAGCAGGCTGCTCAAACCTGCTGTATATCTGAATAAAAACCAACTGTGTATAGCTGCTTACATTTTGCTCACTTGTAAAATCTTCCCTGTGTGTTCATCAAAGACAACAAGTGCATAATTTGTAAAGTGGTATCTATATCTATAGTCATCAGCTGAGGGCTTAAGTCGCCACTTGGTTTCTTTGATACCAATAGAAGCCGCATTGATAGCATGAAAATCAACAACTACTTTGGTGCTATTACCCGAGCGATCAGACAATGAATCTGCAATATGCTTGATTTCTACATAGATGGGGGATTGCTCTATCTCCTTTCGAACAGTACGCTTGATGCGTGCTTCACAATATTGATCATACGCACAATAAGCTACGATACTAACAGCAACCAAGGTTAAAGCGCCGATGATCAGGTATATTTTTCTCATAACAAAAGCTTTAGAAAAGGGAGCGTCCCACACCGCGACCAGCGCGGGACGCTTTATTCCCAACTTCAACCGAGTTTATCAAAGGGTGAATCTTTCTAACATTGGGTTCTCCTGATGCTGATAGCTAACTGTTTCCTTTCTGTTCAAATAGCCTGCAGCGGTAGAACGCTGATAGCGATATTTCTCTTTCACATCCTTCTTCGCAGGAATAGTGTCAACAGGCTTAACCAATTCCTTTTCTTTTTCCTTCAGCTCATTTTGCTTACGCTCTAACTCCAGACGCTGTTCTTCAATCTCACGCTCCAATTGCTCACGACTTTTGCGGTATTCTTCTACTGCATCAGCATTGCTGTTGTCTTCATCGTCTTTATTATCTACACGCTTCAGACCATCATTGGTCATGACATACTCAACATCATGTCTCCAGCTGTTATAACCATTCCACTCATCGTTTCTGTCAAAATTCCAACCATCATCGAAACCACGACCAAAGTCTACACGCACATCATTACCCCAACCCACACTCTCTCTGATTTTGATACGCTTACCAACAGGAACCGCTACTGTAATCACTATACGCTGGTTACGGAATTTCTCCTGAGGAGTGATGGCGATACCCTTATCCAGCATCAACAATGTATCATTTTGTGTAAGGTTAAAGCGAATGCGTGATGAACGACTATCTGCTTCATTCCTAGTTCTACCTTGTGCCAGCTTTGTAGCTGTTACACGGAAACTATCTGTAGTTGATTTGATGATACGTACACGGATATTCTTTACATACACGGTGTCCTCATCGAATGAAGCGAAAGGCTCCAACTTAAACCAATCATCAGCACCATAGTATACTGTTGGAGGCAGGGTCTTTAATTCCAGTTTATCCACCTTGGCATTACTCAATACCACTGTTTCTTCTACAGGAATATTTCTGTATCTGAAATCTTTGCTCAGTGAAGCCAGCAGGCTTACAAAGAAGAACCAACCAATGATCCACAGTGCAGTGAAAGCGAATGCCATAGTATTACCATTCTTACGAATATTGGCAATGCGGCGGATGATCCAAGTGATGACACCAATAACTGGTACCCACACAAAGAAGATCAATGTACCCCATACCAGTATACTTTGTGAACCTTCGCGAATCAGGTAAGTCTTAATAGGCAGCAAGGAAGTGAATACAGTTGCCACAGCAAACAAAGACACTACAATACTGAAGAGGACTACACCTACGATGAAGTATGCAAATATTTTGAAGAGTAGTACAAATACACCAGCAATACCACGACTGCCTTTCTTAGCTACAGCAGTTACTTCTGGGGCCGCAGCTTTTGCACGCTCACTTACTTCCTGACCAAACTGTACAGCCTTATCTTTTACTTCTGTACCAAATTTCTCTGCACGCTCTCTGAAGCCTTCCAGATCACCTTGTACAGTTTGCTTGATATTATTCAAGTCTACTTTCTCACCTTTCATTTCCAGCTTGTCTGCAGCAGATACTGCTTCAGGCAATACCAACCAGAGGATGATATAGATAATGGTAGCACCTGGACTGAACGAGAAGCTCACGAAATGTGGCAAATCGAAAGGACCGTAAGAAAACCACTTGAAAGCAAAAGAAATAAATGGTATCAAAAACAGTGCACGGGGTATCCAGGCATTTACACCAAAATAATGACCCAAACCGCTACATACACCGGCAATAACTTTGTTTTCAGTGTCTCTGAAAAGACGCTTACGTGTTGCACCAATTACCTGAGAAGCACTACTAGGCAATGCTACCCAAAGAATGAGGTATGGAATCAGTACCACACCAATGGTAACAACAGCGAGGATACGTACAATCAGTGCATCGATACCGAAGTAGTTAGCGAAACCAGCACAAACACCACCCAACACTTTGTTGTTTTCATCGCGGTATAAGCGGCGCATGCCTTGTTCTGGCGCTGTTTGCTGCTGCTGATTAGTGCTTTGCTCAGAACCCAGCTGTGATTGTACTTTACTTTCTTCGCCTTCAAATTCTTCAGGACGACCCATGCTGGCGATTACTTGATTTACATCATCATCAGTAATACAAGTGCTGCCTTTCTTCAGGATCTCACCAAATAATTCGGCAATACGACTTTCAATGTCGTTGATGATCTCATCACGTCCTTCTTCATTGGCGAAGAAACGTCTCAGACTTTCCACATACTGCTTCAGTATGTCGTAGGCAGATTCCTCGATGGGAACAACCCTGCCTTGGAAGTTGATATTGATTACCTTTTTCATGATTTGTCTAGTTTGCGGTTAGAGTTGGGATTGGTTATCGGTGTTTGCTGAAACATCGAAAGGTTGCGTTAATGCTTGTACAGCATCAGCTAGTTCCTTCCAAGTACGCTCCAGCTCTCCATAGAATGCGATACCTTTTTCAGTCATGGAGAAATATTTGCGTGGGGGTCCGCTATTGCTTTCTACCCAACGGTATGTAAGCAATTCTGCATTTTTCAATCTGGTCAGCAGGGGATAGAGTGTACCTTCCAGAATGTGCAGGTTGGCTGCTTTCATCCTATCTACAATATCACTCGGATACACTTCGCCCTGACGGATGATGGACAGGATACAGAATTCCAGTACCCCCTTTCGCATCTGACTTTGTGTGTTTTGAATATCCATAACCTAATTTTTATTGGTTGGGGCCTCTCGGCGAAATGAAATGACTTAAGCTAAATGAAGACGCTGGGCAGAAATACGACGCATGTTGCGGATCTTCCATAAATCAGCAGCGCTGAATTGCTTAGTAGCTGTTTTCACTTCTTTAGCCAGGGTTTCTTTTACCTCGGCAGTCAATTGCTCCAAGGATGATTTATCCAGTTGGATGAGCAGGTTGTTGTTCGTTTTCATGATAATTATGTTTAAATGTTTTTGAATGCTGTCTTTTGGTTGTCTTCCATTGACAACACAAAGATGGGGATTTATTTGGTACTATGCAACACATAGTACCAAGTTTTTTTAGGTAATGTGTGACCGCAGATATTGTAAGAATCTTAAATACTTGTATTTCAATAACTTACAAAATTTCGTCTTTACTAGGATATGACTAACGGTATTATTTTGTGATGATTGGCGGCAGGGCCGAGAAAGTCGATTATTCCAACAAATACCTACTTTGGCGGATAATTTCGCTTATGCAGACATGGGTTTACTATGCCATTCTATCTACGCTAACTGGCGGCGCCGCATTGGTTTTTGCCAAAATGGGGATGAAACAAGCCAATGAACATTTGGCCCTTACGATTAGAACTGGCGTATTGTTTTTGATTGTTGTGGTGAACGCCTGGATGGCGGGAGGATTGAAAGATGCCAAAGCGATTCCGCAAAAAGCTTTATTCTGGTTTGTATTGGCGGGCGTATCAACAGCTGTCTATTGGATCTTTTTCTTCAAAGCGATGAAGACCGCGAATGTATCTGTTGTTTCAACGATTGATAAAGGCAGTATCCTGATTACATTTCTGCTTTCTTATTTATTACTAAATGAGCCCATCACGCCAAAACTCTTGATTGGTGCAACACTCATTATCGTAGGTACACTCGTACTAATAAAATAAATCAGTTATTTCTTTTCTTCCTTAGGCACACCGATGATGGATTCAATCACCGATGTGGCAAACGAAACGATAAAGCTGAAGAATAAGGCTGTCCACCAACCTTCTACTTTAAAGCCCGGCACTAGTTCCGCTGCCCAGCGAATCATCCATACATTGATGAACAACAAAAAAATACCGAGCGTAAAAAGCGTAATAGGTATTGTTAGTAATACGAGTACTGGCTTAATGAAAGTATTGAGCAAGCCCAGCACCGCTGCAACAATCAAGGCTGTTAGTGTTGAATCAATACTTACGCCCTTGAGTAAGTAAGCAGCGATTAATACAGCCAAAGCTGTGGCTACTGTTCTGGTAAAGAATCTGCCCATATTACACTACTGTTAATGCATAGAATTGATCTTCCTGCAAATATTGCTTGGCTAAAGCCTGCACTTCTTCTGCAGTAATGGTTTTGATGGCTTCAATACTTTGATAAAAATATTGCTCATCCAAACCATGTAATACATAATTCTTCCAACGATTGATGATTTGGAAGGGACCATCCAGATCACCGAGTATGCTGCCCATCATATAATTCTTCACCAAGCTCAGCTCCTCCTCATCTACCAACTCATCGCGCAGCAATTGCATTTCTTTATACACTTCTGTAATCGTAGCAGCACAAACATCTCTGCCAGCTTCTGTGCTAATCATCAAAGCTGTTTCATGTAAGTGATTCTGTAGATAACTATAGATGCCATAAGTATAGCCCTTGTCCTCACGGATATTCGCCATCAACCTGGAACCAAAGAATCCACCAAACAAATTGTTCATCACTTGCAGCTTGGGGAAATCGGGATGATGTCTATTAATAGCAGGTGCTGCCATACGAATAGCACCTTGCACACCTGCCGCATCATTGATGACCACCTGCACTTTCTTTTCGGCTGGCTGAATCTGATGTGATCGAATAGGCTTATGCTTACTAAAAGGTAAATGACCAAATGCATTGTTCAATTGCTGCTGTATATCTGCAGGCAACTTACCTGCTACGAATATTTTACAATGTCCTTTGGTATAATAATCTTGATAATACTTTACCAGATCTTCTCTTTGCACTGCATCAAAATCAGCTGCAGAAGAATACTTGCCATAAGGATGATCAAACCCATAGAGGTATTCATCAATCAATCTATTGGCCACAAAATCACACTTCTTCAAATTCACACGAAGTCTTTGTTGCTGATTCTGCTTATATATCTGTAGTTCCTGCTCAGGGAAGGTGGCATCTGTCAGTAACTCTCCCATTACAGGCAACAATTCAGGTAAATGCTTACTCAGTGTATGCAATGAAAGAGAAGCTGTTTCATCCGTGTAACAGTTTCTATTCAGATAAGCACCGTAAAATTCAAAGTGCTCATTAATATCAAAAGCACTACGTTTATTGGTACCGTTTTTCAGTAAAAAATTTGTGGTAGCAGCAACAATGTTTTTTTCTTCAAACCAATTGCCTGCATAAAAAACTAGATCAATCATCAAGACATCCTGTGCACCAGCATTAATGGTGTAGACAGGTGTACCATTATCCAATTCAAAATAAGTATGCTTGCGCAGTTGCAGTTCAAATGCTGCGGGGTCTGTAATCTCTGGGGCTTGTTTCCTATTCAACACCATGTTATTCACTATTTATTTTTCCGCAGGTAATGCAACACGTTACTATTGGTTGGGGCAAATAATTGCTGACTATAAGTACGAATATCTGTAGCAGTAATTTCTTGATAGCGCTGCAGTTCATCATTCATTAATTGTGCATCGCCCAGTAATTCATAAAATGCGAGACTATTAGCCCTGCTCATCACATTCATATCTTCAAAAGCAATCACACTCTCTGTCTTATTTTTCACTTTTGCCAACTCATGATCATTGATCACTTCTTCCTGCACTTGCTGTAATACAGCCTGCACAGCAGCTTCTGCTTGTTCTATAGCCACACCTTCTGCCAACTTACCATCAACAGCCACCAAACCCTTTTCAACCGTACCAAAATGATAACAATCAATTGAAGCGAACAAGCGCTGCTCTTTCACCAATTGCTGATACAAGCGAGAAGATGCACCACCGCCCAATACTTCAGTAATTAAATCAGCGATATAATAACCCTTATCCAATCTTGCATCCATATGCCAAGTGGCTAAGAACGCATCCACAGGCACATCCGCTTCTACCACTTGTCTTCTGGCTGCTGTTTGCACGGGCTCTTGCGGAAGATTACGCAC
>DALYHN010000007.1:0-8680 GCA_031970875.1 Chitinophagaceae bacterium | reverse complement strand
GGCTTATTGATGTAATGCTCCTTAAACTCCTCGCATACCACTTTACGCTGCACATCCAGGCTTTTCTCGCTGAACGCAAGACTAAGCATACGATCACTCTCTAGCCAAAAAGCAGTTTCCAGATTCTGTGCAGGTACCTGACAATAGTAATTGGTTAAATCGTTGGTGGTGTATGCATTGTTTTCACCTCCTGCACGCTGCAGTGGCTCATCATAGTCTGGGATATTGATGCTACCACCAAACATGAGGTGTTCAAACAAATGCGCAAAACCTGTTTTATCAGGATGTTCATCGCGCGCACCCACATCATACAATACATTTACCACAGCCATGGGTGTGGATGGATCTTCATGCACCAAAACACGAAGTCCGTTGTCTAATACAAATCGCTCAAACTGGATCATAATATTCGGCTGCAATGTACAGGATTGAACGGATAGGCAGGTGGCTCAGCCCCTTTTCCTCCGTATATCGCCAATCTTTAGCGTAAGTACTTTAGGAATACCATTACGAAATACCACCACCTGCATACTAGCCCCTGCATTTTGAAGCAGGGTTTTCAGGGTTTTGATATTCTTACTGAAATTATTATCTACTGCGAAGATGATATCACCTGCTTCAAAACCAGCTTTATGTCCGGGCGTACCTGGAATTACATCAATTACACGAATCTCTCCCTCTACCATATAGACACCCAAACCAGTATATGAATAGTCGAAAGTTTCTGTAAAATGACTATTAGGCTTTAAATGAATACTCTGTTCAGGATAATTGATGATCATATTAAATCTGCGCAACAAATCATTTCCAATCAAACCGCCTAGTTGCGGATAGGATGTTACGTTGAAATCGTCTTCAAAAATATGCGCCGGCACTTTTCTGAATTTGTAAGGACCAATTTTAAGCGATTTTACGATGGTATAATCCATCCTTTTTTTACCGCCCAAACCTTCTACTTGTGTGAGGTAACGCTTCCTGCTTTTGCGCATGAGTGCACTATCTTCTGCAAAATCATTAGACATCAGAAAACACATGGCAGCACCTGTATCGAATATAAATCGTGCGTTCACAGATATATTGTCTTCCACTTCAAGATATGGGAGTGGCAATGTGCTAAAGCTAGGCTTGAGCAAATACCCGCCACGAGGATAGCGGAAAGTACCTGGTGAGAATACCTCCAGTTCTTCTTTATCAAAATCAATCCGTACAATATATCTCCTAAAAAAACTGTAGCCGATAATACCATCAATCTGAATACCATATACGCTGGTCAGCAAGTCATAATCGTTGATGTGAAAATCCAACTTCTCAACAACCAGTCCCGGTAAACGCAATGTGTGGTTGTAAGCAAAAGCCACTTTTTTCAGTCCGGCAATACCCCGAATAGTACGATCAGACATTTCAGTTGTAACGCCCATTTTCTCTGCTGTAGTAGAATCCAAAGAAATACCTCCACTACCGGTATCCAAAATAAAGTTGAGCGAATCGGTATGGTTATCAAGCGTTCCGCGTAGCAGAATCACTCCACCGCTATACTGCTGAAAGCGAAACCTGGTAAGCAGTTTTGCTTGTGGCGGCACAAATTCTTCCTGAGCCAAGGATGGCAAAACTGGCAGCAGGAGCATGATTGATATCAGTAACCTAAAAAACAAACTAGTCAACCAATTTAGGTTTAAATAAACAAATAGACAGCCCGATTGGTTGCACCGTTGCTTTGCGATGATAGGTAAGAAACTGTTGGGGGCTCATTGAAGGATAGCGGCAAAAGGCAGAACAAAAGCCTGTTTCTACGCATGGCTTGATTACATTTGCAGCATTAAGTGAATGCATATGCAATTGGCAGATATGTACCAGAAGGCGCTGAACTTTGAGTTCCTGAGTATTGAGGAAGGGATGTTTTTATTCAAGGAAGCTCCATTATCAGAATTGATGTATGTGGCAGACCAAATGCGCAAACACCACGTGCCGCATGGAAAAGTGACCTGGCAGATCGATCGAAATGTCAATACCACCAATGTTTGTATCGCCAATTGTAAGTTTTGCAATTTCTACCGTATTCCCGGCCATGCTGATGCCTATATCACAGATATGGACACCTATCGCAAGAAAATCAGCGAAACCATTAAATATGGCGGTGATCAGCTGTTGCTGCAGGGTGGCCACCATCCTGAACTGGGCTTGGATTTCTATACCAACACATTCCGCCAGATCAAACAGGAGTTTCCTGATATCAAGCTGCACGCATTAGGCCCCCCAGAAGTAGCCCATATCTGCAAGCTGGAGAAAATGAGCCATCATGATGTATTAAAGGCGCTGAAAGAAGCTGGACTTGATAGTTTACCCGGTGCAGGTGCTGAAATTCTGGTAGATCGTGTTCGTCGCCTCATCAGCAAGGGTAAATGTGGTGCTGATGAGTGGTTGGATGTGATGCATGAAGCGCACAAATTGAATATCACTACTTCTGCCACCATGATGTTCGGTCATGTGGAAACACTGGAAGAACGCTTTATTCACCTTACCCGCATTCGCGAGGTACAAGCCAAAAAACCTGCAGAAGCCAAAGGCTTTTTAGCATTCATACCTTGGACATTCCAGGATGTAGATACCCTGTTGGCTAGAATTAGGGGCGTACATAACCTGATTACTGCGGAAGAATATATCCGTATGATTGCCATCAGCCGTATCATGCTGCCGAATGTCATCAACATACAAGCCAGCTGGTTAACCGTGGGTAAGCAAACGGCGCAAATCTGCCTGCATAGTGGTGCCAATGATTTCGGTTCAATCATGATTGAGGAAAACGTAGTAAGCGCAGCCGGTGCCCCTCACCGTTTTACCTATAAAACCATGCAGGATGCCATCCGCGAAGCCGGTTTTGAGCCACAGCTGAGAAACCAACAATATGAATGGAGAGCCGTTCCAGCAGCTATTGAAGAGCAGGTGATCAACTATTAAGCTGCCTAGGCTTAAACCTCGCTTAAATTCAGTGCGAAAAAGAACTCTTTGCTGCAGAATCCGTAGTATTACATTCGGAAAACGCAGATATTTGCGCTATTCCACAGAAGTTTTTACCTTTCCTTCATATCCTTCGCAAAAATCTTGTAACCACCTTTTTGACACTTAAAGGATATGAACTTGTTTGAAGCTGTACTATATCACGATTATTATGTGTTGAGGGATCAACACAGGCTAGACAAAGCTGGCAGTGCCGGTGCACAGATGATTTTTCTGGCATGGGTATTCAATGTACTGTCCATCCTGTCTATCTGGTTTGTGTATTTGAAATACACAGTAAACCCTTATGATCTGGAAGATACCTGGACCTGGCTCCAAAACAATGTTATCATGATCAGAGCCAGCGCTATTCTGGTTCTCTGCTCTCTGTATATGATTGCCTACCTAATCTATGGCGGCAAGCAGAAAATGGCCCATGTTGCTAAGAAATACACCCACCTGAACGAGGATGACAAGAAAAATCTGAGTAAGAGAGGGGCTAATTATTTCTATGGTTCTATGTTCTTGGCTATCGTTTGCGTAATCCTCGCTTACGGCATATACATCTTATAGTCAACTATTTACGCATTTTTATTTAGCTTATTTTATTAATGATGGACGGTAATAACTGCCCATCATTATTTTTTTTCTTTGCACTGTAACATCTTTGCTTGCCAAACGTACCATTTACAGGCAAACCAAAAGATCAACCCTGCTGCATGACAGAAAGAGAATACAATGAGTGTGTGAACCAGTACGCAGATAATGTGTACCGCTTCATCCTGAAAAACCTCAGGCATGAAGAAGACGCACGCGATATTGTACAAACGGCTTTCGAAAAACTTTGGCGCAACAGGGAATCGGTAGAGTCAGGTAAGTCGAAAAGTTACCTCTTCACCGTTGCCTATAATCAGATGATTGACCATATCCGTAAAAACAAGCGGGTACAGTTGAAAGAAGAATTCAGAGAGGAAGTACGCGTAGAGCACAAGCCCGTCAACGATCTTAGAAAGACTTTGATGGAAGCCTTGGACAGATTAAATGAAACGCAAAGAAGCCTGGTGATGCTGAAAGATTATGAAGGGTATAGTTATGAAGAGATTGGCAAGATCACTGGTTTGAATGAAAGCCAGGTAAAAGTTTACCTGCACAGAGCCAGATTAACCTTGAGAAACTATCTGGTAAGTAAAGAAAACGTATTGTAAACATGAACATCAACCGCGATAATTACGAAAGCTGGTTTCTGCTCTACATAGATGCAGAACTTTCTGCTGAAGAGATGCAGGAAGTAGAAGCTTTTGCAGCGGCGCATCCAGATTTGAAAGCTGAACTGGATTTGCTCTTGGATACGCGGTTAACAGATGATACTCCTGTTGTTTTTGATAAATCAAGCCTGCTGCGCAGTGAATATGCCGCCATCAATAGCGGTAATTGCGAAGAGCAGTTTTTGCTTTACGTAGATGATGAACTTGATACAAGAGATAAAGCCGCTGTTGAAACCTTTGTATTGCAACATCCGGAAAAGCAAGATGCATTCACCCTGTTGAAGCAAACCAAACTGCAGCCAGAGCAAATCAGCTTCCCTGACAAAGCATCCTTATACAGAGAAGAGAAAACAACAAGACCTGTTATTTTCATGCAATGGCGTAGAATAGCCGTAGCAGCCGCACTAATTGGCATGGCGGTATTGGTTTGGACAATAGTACCTCAAGATCAAACAACACAATCATCATTCGCCGGTACAACTGCACCTGTTCCATCTGGAAACAACGCAACTCAAGGCAACTTAGATGCTTCTTCAAGTGCTACCAATCAAGTGATTGCAGAAGAACAAACTTTTGCTGCTAACAATACAAATAACCAATCAAACCAGCAGCAGCAAATTCGTTTTGCTAATGAAGTTGCTGAAAAAAATACTACGCTTCCTGTAACAAATGATTTGCTCAATCGTCAGGAAGATGTGATTGCTAGTGTTACAGATGATAGCAAGACAGGTACCCAAGCTAATATCAATAACACCATCAACACAACAGCTACCATCACCATGGATCCGGTTATGGTGGCAGCAAAAGCGGAAGACAATCCTGCAAACAAAAACAATATGATGCAGCAGGCTGTTTACCGCGAACTGGATACAGATGATGACAGAAAAACCTTGTATCTCGGTGCTGTAGAAATTAATAAAGACAAGCTCCGCGGTATTTTCAGAAAAGCATCTTCCATTTTTAAATCAAAAGTGAAGCAAGCTGAACCTGAAGAAGAGGAAAACAACGCATCTACCGTAAACAGTTCTCCTACCAGATCATCATTAGATTAACTTTTTTAAAGAGAGATATATGAAACATGCAGTCATCGCCCTGGCAGCCTTCCTCGCTGTATCTACAGGCTTCGCTCAGGAAAAAACAGACACCGTTAAAGTGGGCAATTTTGTGATCATCAAGAAAAATGCATCCGGCTCAGATAGCAAGGAAACACGCATCCAGAATGATGACAAGTTCATTAATATCAAGATTAATACAGACAAGAAAAAGAAGAAGAAAAACCTCAGCACCAATTGGTGGATTCTTGATCTGGGCTTTGCCAACTATCGTGATGAAACCAACTATGCAACAGCTGTACCCGGCAATGCTTATTTCAGACAACTGAATACTGCTGCAGGACCTGTTAATAGCAATAGCTATCGCCTCAATACAGGCAAATCATCCAATGTAAACCTGTGGTTCTTTATGCAAAAGTTGAACGTGGCCAATCATGTTTTGAACCTGAAATATGGTGCTGGTTTGGAGATGTATAATTTCCGTTACGATTCTCGTATCAGCTACAGAAAAGACATCAATAACATGCCATATGTATTCAACGATACAGTTGCTTTTCAAAAGAACAAACTGTATGCTGGTTACTTAACTGTACCGGTGATGCTGAATATCGACTTCACCCCTAATAGCCGCAAAGGCTTTAATATGAGTGCCGGTGTAAGTGCTGGTTACCTGATTGCCTCTCGCAACAAACAGGAAAGTGGGGAAAGAGGTAAGCAGAAGTTCAAGCAAAACTTTGATATGGAACCTTGGCGCCTGGCAGCTATTGCTGAACTTGGCCTTGGTCCGGTACGCCTCTACGGCAGCTATAGCCTGAACACATTACAAAAGAACAATACCCGTTTGGAGCAGTATCCTTATGCTGTAGGTGTACGCTTCAGCAACTGGTAAGATTTTTCTCAGAACCATTTCTCATGCAACGCCCCCTTTTCAGGGGGTGTTTTATTTAACGTTTCCCCACCGTTTTCTTAAGCAAATTTTAGGTAAAACCTTGTCTGTCACACAATTTCCCCAATTAATTTGCGTTCCTATAAGGCAAAATTGTCCGTATGAAAAAAATGATTCGCATTGGGGTTCTGGCCATCATTTTTTTCAGCCATGCATCTTACACCAAGCTGGCTGATAAGGATACCTATTTCATTCTGGTAGATAAGAGCGACGGTCAGCTGAAAGTATATGAAGGCGATCAGTGGCTAGTAAGCTATCCTGTTGTATTTGGTAACAGCGATAGAGGCGACAAACTGATGCAAGGTGATCGCCGCACACCAGAGGGCACATTCCACATCATGAACAAGTATAAGCACGCCAAGTGGAGCCGATTCATGATGATTGATTACCCCAACAAAGAAAGCTTTGAAAAATTCAATCAGCGCAAAGCTCAGGGCTTGATTCCACCCAATGCACAAATTGGTGGTGCCATCGGTATCCATGGTACCTGGCCGCATGAAGACTTTGCGATAGATAATAAAGTAAACTGGACGGAAGGTTGTGTAAGCACCAAAAACCTCTACATCGAAAAACTATTTGAGGTGATTCCAGTGGGTACCACTGTGCTGATTCAACCATAAATAATAAGAAGAAGAACCAACATAGACGAAAAGTCCCGCTCGAAGGCGGGACTTTCTTTTTATAATCAATTTGACAAAGCTTATTCAATGGTTGCTGCACCAAAATAAGGCTGCAACACTTTCGGTATGCGAATACCGTTTTCTGTTTGATGGTTCTCTAACAAAGCAGCATAGATTCTAGGCAGGGCTAATGAACTACCGTTGAGGCTATGTACCAATTGCGTTTTACCATCAGCACCTTTGAAACGACACTTCATTCTATTGGCCTGGAAACTTTCGAAATTACTTACGCTACTCACTTCCAACCAACGCTCCTGCGCAGCACTATACACTTCAAAATCATAGGTAAGTGCAGAAGCAAAACTCATATCACCACCACACAAGCGCAGAATGCGGTATGGCAGTTCCAAACTTGTAACAAGGGCTTCCACATGTGCCACCATTTCATCCAAAGCTGCATAACTATTTTCGGGTTGCACCATTTGAATGATCTCTACTTTTTCAAACTGATGCAGACGGTTTAAGCCACGTACATCCTTTCCATAACTACCAGCTTCTCTTCTGAAGCAAGGTGAGTAGGCAGTCATCTTAACAGGCAGGTCTGATTCTTTTAGTATAACATCTCTATAAACATTTGTTACCGGTACTTCAGCAGTAGGAATCATGTAGAAATTATCTACCGGCATATGATACATCTGACCTTCTTTATCGGGCAGCTGTCCCGTACCATAACCACTGGCTTCATTTACCATGAATGGCGGTAAATATTCCAGATAACCAGCCTGAGTATTGAAATCTAGAAAATATTGAATCAAGGCTCTTTGTAAACGAGCACCCTTGCCAATATAAAATGGAAAGCCACTACCCGTTACTTTATTACCCAGTTCAAAATCGATCAGGTTAAACTGCTTAGCCAGATCCCAATGCGGTTTGGCATTGGCAGGTAATTGTGGCTGAGGGCCTCCTGTTTTAACCGTTGGGTTGTCTTCCGCAGCGCGGCCTTCCGGAACGATATCTGCTGGCAGGTTTGGTAATTGCACCAAGGTTTGCTGTAGTTGCGCTTCTGTTTCAGCCATATTAGTTTTCAATGGCTCCAGCGCTGCTTTCCAGTTAGCTACTTGTGCCTTCAGTGCTTCTGCAGCATCCTTCTCGCCCTTGCCCATCAGCATACCAATTTCCTTGGAAGAGCTGTTCACTTTGGCTTGAATCGCGTCGAACTCAGCCTGAATTTTCTTACGCTGATCATCCAACTCAATAATGCTATCTACCAAACCGAGATTCTGTACATGTTTCTTGGCCAGTCTTTTTTTAACGCCATCCGGATCGTTCCGCAACACCGCTACCTGTAACATATCGACAATTTTGCGCAAAGATAACCCACGTGCAGCACAACCCTTTACCTTTGCCCGCATGTTTGTATCAGATGATTTGCAGCAAAGATGGTGGGCTTTGGAAGCCAAAATGATGGAAAGGTTTGGTAAAAAGCCCGACCTGGAAGCAGTATTGTTCTTGATTGGGATGCAGGAAACAGGCTTTATCCAAGAGAAAATCTCCAAAGAACAGAAGCAGGACTTGATGCATGTGGCGGTTTGCACGGTATTATCTGCCAGTGGTTATTACCAATTATCTGGTAAGGATGATGAGGGTTGGCCACATTTTGAACAAGTAAAAGCACTACCTGATATGCCCATGCCTGAACAGGAGAACTTTATCAAAGACCATGTGCTCCTCTATTTCCAACAGCATGGATTTTAAAAGCCGGATTTTACATTCAGATACGCGATTTTTATTCAATATTTGCAG